>NZ_JBEXJT010000075.1:0-25228 GCF_040609255.1 Kitasatospora sp. NPDC004723
GTCGCCGCACAGCTACCAGGCACCGGGTCGTAGAGCAGCGACTCCGGAGGAACGGCAACGAACTACACCGACTTCACGAGTTCAAGTTCAGTAGCCTCCGGTGTCGACGTGGGGAAGACTGACCGACCAAGGGCGTCGGAGACACCCTTCCGCTGACGAAGCGCGCGGCACCTGGGCCGACGAGGAACTGTCCAGACGCAGACGACGTCACTGTGACTGAGGCAGTATGGACAGCGAGGAGAGTGAATGAAGCGGTTCGCGAAAAGCGTGATAGGACAGTTCACCATCGCAGCGACCGCCTGTGTGGCGCTCTTCGCCCTCCTATGGACGCTCGAGGGCTGGGTGCTGGGTGAACTAGTCGACGGAATGCCTCCCCTCCAGAAGTAGCTCTTCTCCAGGACACTGGCCGACCGGGCTCTCGGATGAGGTTCTGTGTAGGTCGTTTCATCGTGCGTGGTCGCCTGGTACGTAGTTCTTCCAGGTTTCGCCTGCCTCGGCGGTGACGGCCTCGGTGCAGACGGTGTGGTAGCCGAGCATCCCGGCGACCACGAATGGCTGTGTCTGCAGGACCAGTTGCCGCAGCGCGGCGGTGCGGCCGTGCGGTGCGGGGATGCCTGCGACGGTGATCCGCCTTCCGACCGTCGTGGGGGCCATGGGCTGTCCGGCCCGGCGGCCAGGGAAGAGACAGTCGCTGGCTGGCATGATTCCGCCAAGCCGATTCGGCCGCCCGACACGGGCATAGTCCCGCAGCAGGCCGGCGAAGGGCTCGGGGACTGGGGTGGGTGGCTCACCAAGCCCGAGCAGGGATCTGGTCGCCGTCGGCGATGACGTTGTGGACGGTCAGCCGGACCAGGTGCCGAATCGGCTGGGCGGAAGGCCCGGCGGGGCATCGCCTCCCGCTGCGGCAACCCCCAGCGAGCGACCTCGCCGGCCTCCACCTCCGGGGCGCGATGATCTGGATCAAAGACCTCACCAGTACCACCCATTGATCACAACCAAATAATCGGGCAGCCGCCCGCTGGTCGGGGCTGAGGCCTTCGGGTTCAGTGGGTGATTTGTCCGGTGATGGGCATTCTCTTGGCAGCATGCGGACCAGGTCATTCGGGGTTCCCGAGTTGTTCCGCCACACGCAGCGCCAACAAGGCTGCGAGCGTCACCCCGGGATGTGCGGCCAGTGCGACGGCCCCGGGAGCACTCGCCAGCGGTACGCACAGCACGCCATCGCCTGCCGGGATCGGGCGGAGGCCTGTGGTCACGCTCCCCAGCACCGGCTCCCGGGGGAGTCCGAACGCCTCTCTCACGGCACTCAGAGACGCGCGCGCCCGCGCCCGCCTCGCCGTCGACCAACGCGCCCGGGACCACGTCCTCGGCGCCGACGAAGCCGTGGCGGGCGGACGGCCGGATCTCGAACGCCGGCGTGGACACCACCCGATCCAGGCGTAGTTCCGGCGCGGAGAAGGTGAAGCGCGCTGCCGGGACATCGGGGACTTCGATGTGCTCGCCGAACTGCTCCGCGAGGGCAGGCAGGCCCGTCCCGCAGGCGAGTACGACCCGATCGACGACGAGAGCCACCCCGGTGCCCCTCAGCTCGTAGCCGCCCGCCCGCCGCGCCCGGACGCGATCCACCTGAGCGGCGACGACGGTCGCTCCGCCGGCCCGAGCGCGGGAGAGGAACGCACGGCGCAGGTCGTCCGGCTCGACCATGCCCTCGTCGCTCGCGTGGGCGACGACCGGCGGCGGCACCCGCAGGCCGGGGAGGATCTGCCGCAGAGCCTCCGCCTCGACGATCACGACGCCAGAACCCGATTGCTCGGCGAATCGAGCCGTCGCAGCCGCTGTCGACGCCCAACTCACGGCGCCGTTCCAGGTGATGAGGCCGCGCAACGGCGTCGTGACGCTGCGCAGCGCGCTGCGCGATCGGGAGAGATCGCCCCGATCGCGCACGACCGGCGGCTCCGCGGCAGACCCGTGCGCATTGAGCCAGCCGAACGCCACATCCGTCACAGGCAGCCGCGACTCCTCCGCCGTACAGATCACGACGGACAGGCCTCGGCGTACGAGTTCGTCCGCCACCGCCGCCCCCAGCACACCCGAGCCGACCACGGCGACGCGCAACACGCTCTCCCGAACCATCTACCCATCTCCTTCTCCTCTGGAGGGGGAAGTTCATCGATGTGCGGGACGGGCGTGTCGGCAGCTGGTTCGTGGGTGAGATCACGGTCACGGGCGAGTACGCGTCGATGGCCCAGTACTTCGACTCCGTGGCAGAGACGCTGACGAGGATCGCTGATGGAAGCTCCCCGGTCTGTCGGTTCACCGAAGGCCGACTTGCCTGGTCGTGAGACGGTCCTCAACCGGATGTCGGCCATTGCCAGGCCGCCCTCACCTTGGAACGACAATGAGCCTCGTCGGCGTTGACGTTCCAGCGTGAGGACGGCTGCGGCCACGACGGTCATCCGGTTGGGGCTGCAGCGGGCCCGGCGGAGGATCTGCCAGGACCTGAGTCACGCGATGCTTCGTTCGACCGGTGCTCGTGCCGCTGACAAGGCTCGGTTGATCGTCCGCCGGGTCGTGGTGAGGTCCCGGCCGGGAAGCCGTCTGATGGGTGTGGTCACCCAGGAGCCGGCCCCGATGCAGGCGCGGTCGGCGAGCACGGGGACGCCCTGGCGTTCGCAGATCCGGATGATGCGGTGGGCACGGGCCGCGGTCGGGTCGTGGGTGCGGCCGGGCAGCGCGGGTGAGATCCACAGCAGCTTGCCGGTGGGATCGGCCACGACCTGCACGTTCACGCCGTGATGGCGGTGCTTCTGGGCGAAGTCGGCCCGACTGTCGCCGACCCGGTCGCACTCGGCGAGCGTCCCGTCGAGCAGGACGTACTCCGGGTCGGTCTCGCGCAGGACCCGCAGGAGGCCGGGTGCTTGGCGGGACAGGTGCCCGACAACGGCCGTGACGTAGGTGTGGGCGGTCCCGACGGCTATGCCGAAGCCGGCGGCGATCTGTGCGAGCGTGTCGTGCCGGCGCAGGTACACCAGGCCGACGAGAGCGCGCTGGTGAGGCGGTAGTTTGCAGCGTCGGTCACCCTCACGGGTGACGATGAGCATGGATACCCACTCGACCAGAGCGTGCGGCAAGTCGAATGCGGCAGGACGGGGAACCAGCGAGGCACCTGCGCTGATGAATTGAGACGTCGAGCACATCTCTCAACGGCACGGGAGCCTCGTGTGTTACGGGACGCTGGCCCGTCACCCGATCAGTGGCCACTCTGAAAGAGCTCACTGGTACGCGATCACCAAGGACGATGGCAGCGCGGTTGGCTGCCGTGAGGACCTCAATCTCGATGCCCCACCGCCCCGCAGGTCGATGTCCGGGACGGCCTCTCAAGAGAGCCTCGCACTGATCATCCGCCCCGCACCCGCGGGGGTCAGTCGAGCAGAGAATCGCCTTTGAGCAGAGGGAGCTGGGCCTGTTGCGAAAGTGGGTCTGTCTTTGCAACGATCATGGTTTGGCGCAAGAGGGTGACGGACCGCAATGGGGCAAGAGCCGAAGGCGTGGTACAGCGCCAGGACCTTCTACAGATGGCTGACCGGGGAAAACCGTCCCTACGAGGAGCGTGTCGTGCTGTTTCGCGCACGGTCCCTCGACGAGGCCGTGGAACTGGCCGAGCGGGAGTCGGCCGAGTACGCCCGGGAGGGCGACTTCGAAGTCCTCGGCATGGTGCAGGCGTACCGGATCTCCGACGGCGACGGGGAGGTGGGCGCGGGTACGGAGGTGTTCTCCAAGCTTCATGCGCTCGACCTCCCGCCGCACGCGTTCCTCGACCGCTACGACTCGGGACCGGCGCACACTCAGATCAGTGAGTGATGTCGTTCGCGAGGTTCGGTCTGGCAGAAGGGCGTGGATGTCTCCGCTCGACCACCCTCGCCTTTCACCGTTGTGTGCGCCCGTCTTCCCCACGCAGGAGGGGGTCAGTCGGCGGCCAGCGAATCCGGTACCTGGTTCGACGTGGCTTCGCGGTGCTACGTGTCCGTTTACGCTGGGCGGCCATGGGCTACGACCTGCACATCACGCGGAGTGAGTACTGGTGGGACGAAGTGGGTGAGGACTGGGTTCGGGCCTTAACCCGTGAAGGCCCGAACCCACGAGCGAGGGCGTCATACAGCACGATCTGGTTCGCGGAACGGTTGAGGATCCACAGCACGCGATGCCCACGTGGCGTCCCGGCTCCCCCCGGACACATACGCGCCGAATACAGAGGTATCGAGATCCTTGAGGGACTCCAGTACCAGAGTGGCGATCGCAAAGCGAGGATCGCGGCGATCAGCGGCCTCGGGAACGGCGACGACCGTCATCTGGGCTGACACGCCAGCGAGGACGCCGTTGAGCGAGTCCTCGATCACAATGCATTCGTCGGGTGACGCGCCGAGGGCGGCGGCTGCGCGGAGATAGGCGCCCGGGTGGGGCTTGCCGTGTTCGTCGTCTTCGGCCGAAAACACGGCGTCGAAAGATCGGTCAAGGCCGGTGCTCGCGAGCGCATGCCGAATCACCGACTCCGGCGAAGAAGACACGACGGCCATCGCCCTCGACGCACGCGCACACGCCGCGACGGCGTGTTCGGCGCCGGGTTTCAGCACCACTCCCGCCAACCTACGGCACACGGCGGCCACGATCTGCCGCTCGACGTCGTCGGGGTCGGCTTGAACGGTGGCCCGATCGAACCAGTAGGCCACCATGTCCCTTTGCCGCAGCCCGCGCGTCGCCGCCTGCATCTCCGTTGTGAGGTGCAGGCCGAGCGGACCGAACACCTCACGCTTTGCCGCGTCCCAGATCGGCTCGGAGTCGATCAGAAGGCCGTCCAGGTCGAATAGGACAATCGGTTGCATCGGTTTGCTCTTTCGTTGGCGATCACGCGAGGACGAGACGATTCGCTGCCCCGCCGTGCATGAGCAGATGGTGCTGTGGTCGATGACGATACTCATGAGCCGCCGGCCGGCCCGGCGGCGAGCGTGGACCGTCCCGGGGTGGGCTCGTCGGCCCCAGCCCCGGTCGGCCGGCCGGCCGCTTCATCTTCGACCGAACTCCTTCCACACTTGCCGGAACCGGCTCCAGTCCGAGTACGGCAGTGATCTGACAGGACATCACTGCCTCCCGGGACGATCGAGCCCGATCGCGCGGCCCTCCGTAGGGGAACCTCGGCGGGCGCGTTCGTCGCCCGCCGTCTCATTCCTCGCTCCCGCGGGGTCAGCCGTGGAACTGGTGGGAGACGGTGCAGGTCGTGGTGTCCTCCCCGCAGGCGCGGGGGTCAGCCCACGCCGGACAGCGGGATCTGAACCCGCGGCCCCTTCACCCCCAGCCCGGGTGGATCAGCCGTCCGTGGTGGATGAGGGACACGGACTGCTTGAGGCGGCGGGCGCGAATGCTGATCTCGTAGCCCCTGATGCCCTCGATGTGGGCCAGGCGGCGACTGAGGTAACGGTAGAAGTCCGGGGTGTCCTTGCAAATGACGACGGCCAGGAGGTTGTACTTGCCGCTGGTGGCCGCGGCGAAGGCACATTCGTCGTGCCGGTCGATCTCCTCGCCGATCCGGTGGAGGGCGGGCAGGTCGACCTGGAACCAGAGGAGCGCACTGAATTCGTAGCCGAGCCGTTCGGCCAGGATGTCGATGCCGTAGGCGAGGGAGCCTGCGGCTTCCAGGGCCTCCAGCCGGCGGGCGACGCGGGCCGGGGACCAGCCGGTGGCCTCCGCCAGGCGGGTGTGGGAGGCGCGGCCGTCCTCCGCCAGGGCCGCGAAGAGGGGGAGGTCCTCGTCGGTCGGGGCAAGCGGCGGCCCGGCGGGTGCGGGGCGCTCCGCCATCAGCTGTCGCACCTGCTCGTCGGTGAGGGAGCGTTCCCCGCCGGCCCAGCCGGCCGTGGCCGGGGTGGTGAACGTGTGGATGAGCAGGTCCACGCTCGTGTCGAGGAGTGAGGCGGCCCTCGGGAGCTGCCGCAGCAGGACGTCGTCGCGCCCGGTGCCGCTGGCCGAGCGGATGAGGCAGATGACCTCTGACCCGCCTGAGGCGATGCCGGCGTAGCCGACCTCGGGCCTGCGGGCGAGGGACTCGGCGACGGGCCCGGCGGCGTCCGGGCGGCACCGCAGCCGCGCGATCCACTCCGCCCGTCCGTGGGCGGCCGGGCTGCTCAGTCCGACCACGCGCAGGACCCCGCCGCGGCGCAGCGCGTTGTAGCGGCGGGCCACGGTCTGTTCGGACACTCCGATGACCTCGCCGAGGCGGCGGAACGAGGCCCGCGGGGCACAGTGCAGCCCGTGGATGATTTTGCGGTCCAGGTCGTCATACACGGAGGAATCCTGACACATGCGAGCGCACGGATGGAGGTTCTTCTCCTTCTGCCGAGATCGCTTGGGGACTATCCGCCGGCGGGGGCGAAGCTGGTCGCTGCCCAACCAGCAGCCGGTGCCCGCGCGGCACCCCGCAGCCGAAGGAACCACTTCGTGAACCCCGCAACGGTGCAACGCCCCGGGGCCGGACGAGGCGTCACGCTCGTCATGGCCTGTCTCGGCGTCTTCGTCGCCTACCTTCCCGTGACCACCGTGTCGGTGAGCCTGCCCGCGATCCAGCGGACGCTGGGCGCCTCGACCTCCCAGCTGTCCTGGGTGTCGGACGCGTTCGTGCTACCGATGGCCGCGCTGATCCTGACCACCGGCGTGTGGGGCGACGTCCACGGCCGCAAGCGGGTGTTCCAGGCGGGCATGGCCTTCTGCGCGCTGGGCGCGGCCGTCTCGCTGGGGTCGGACTCGGTGCGGTCGCTGTGGATCGGACAGGCGGCCTCCGGCCTGGGGGCGGCGGCCCTGCTGCCCACCACGCTGGCCCTGGTCAGCCACGCGGTCCCCGACCACCGGGAGCGGGGCAGGTTCATCGGCGTGTGGGCGATGTCCATGCTGGCCTCGCTGGCCGTCGGGCCCCTGATGGCCGGGGTGCTGCTGGAGCACGTCGGGGTGCGCTGGATCTTCCTCCTGCCGATCCCGGTGTCCCTGGTCGTGCTGGCCGTCGCGGCCTTCCTGCTGCCTGACTCCCGGGCGCCGCACGGCCGGCGGCTCGACTGGCCCGGGCAGATCAGCGCGGCCGTCACCGTCACCTCGGTCGTCTACGGCGTGATCGAGGGCGGCGCCAACGGCTTCGGTGAGCCCGCCGTGGTGGCGGCCCTGGTGCTCAGTGCCGTGAGCGCGGTTGCGTTCGTCCTCGTGGAGCGTTGCAGCAGCAGCCCGATGCTCGACCCGGCCCTGTTCCGCAGCCCGGCCTTCGCCGCCACCACCCTGGTCGCCATGATCAGCTTCCTGGGGCTGATCGGCTTCTTCTTCGTCCTGAGCCTGTACTTCGGCCTGGTGCAGCACCTGACCACCCTGGAGGCCGGACTGCGGATGGTCCTGGTGAGCGGGACGTCCCTCGTCGTCGGCATCCCCGTCGGACGCCTGATGCACCGGGTGTCCGCCCGGGTCATGATCACCACCGGTCTGGTGGTGATGGCGGGCTCACTGCTGTCGCTGACCGGCATCGACGCCGGCACCTCCTACGGGTCGCTCGCCTGGCGCCTGGTCCTGCTCGGCCTCGGCATCGGCGCCGTCCTCACCCCGATGACGGCCGCCGCCGTCTCCTCCGTACCGCACCACCTGACCGGCATGGCCGCCGCGGGGAACAACGCCTTCCGCCAGCTCGGCGGCGCCCTCGGCCCCGCCGTGCTCGGCGCACTGCTGACCACCCGCGCCCTCGACTCCCTGCCCGGCCGACTCGCCGACGGCGACGTGCCGGCGGAGGCCACCGGCCGTGCCCTCGCCGCCGCCCGGGACCAGGGCCTCGGCGCCGTGGCCGGGCTCGACCTGGGCCCCGCCACCGAACCGGCCCTGGCCGCACTGGGTGGCTCCTTCCTCGACGGCCTCCGGCTCTGCCTGATCGTGTCGGCCTCGCTCGCCCTGCTGGCCGCCCTCGGCTGCGCCCTCCTCCTGCGCCCGGCCGCGCCCTCGGGCCGCCCCTCCCCCGGCGCCGGGTCCCCGGCCGCGGCCCCGGCCCCGCGGATCGCCGCGGCTGCCGCTGCTTCCACTGATGGCGCGTCCGTCGAGGAACTCCAACGCACACCGTGACATGGGGTGCGCCGCCCCACCCGGGGCGGCGCACCACCCCGCGTTCCGAACCGGCGTCAGCCCGTACTCCCCGCGCCGGCGGGGGTCAGCCGGCGGTGGACGGTAGCGGCGACTGATCGGCTGGGTCCTCCCCGCAGGCGCGAGGGTCGGCCCGGCTTCCCGGCGGCGAATCCGCAGACGCTGTGGTCCTCCCTGCGCAAGCGCTTCGGCGGCCACTGGCAGTCCGCGCCGCCGGCGCGCCGAGCGGAACTGGAAAAGCTCTGAACCGGACCGCTGACCGGCACCGAGGCGATCGGCGCACTGCCCACGAGCCCGTCCGACCTCGTGGTTGACCGGTTCCCCTGCGTCACGACGCCGTCCGTCCCTAGGCTCGCCGGCACACCGTGGACGAGGAGGGGAACGCCGTGGCCCGCAGGCCCGCACGCCAACGCACCACAACCGCCCGCCACAGCCGCCCGCGACCTGCTCGACGAACGCCCGCCGCCCGCAGGAGACGTCCTCGCACATGAAGCGCCGGACACGAAATCGCAGCACCACCCGCCGTCCCACCATGGGCACGTCAACCGGAGACCGTAGGGACGCCGGCGGGCGCTCTCAGTCGAAGTGCTGGATCACCGCGCTGCAGGTCAGGCCGCACAGCACGCTCAGGGCGGCTGCGACGGAGCGCCATGGAGCCCAGCGCATCCGGGGCGGCAGGATCCAGGCGGCCGTGACGAGCAGCAGTTGTGCGCCCGTCAGGCCGTGGGCGGCGCTGTACTGCGGGCCCCAGTCCCGGTGGAGCGCGCCGGCGCGGCCGGCGCCCCGCGGGCCTCCGGCCGCCGGGGAGGTGCCAGGCGCAGGTCGTGGCGTGCCGGTGTGCGGGTCTTGGGTCAGGCCGGGTGGGCGAGTTGGGTGTCGGCGGGGTCGTGGTCGGGCGATTCGCCGTCCGGTTCGGGGTGGCCCGCTGTGCCTTCCCGGTGTCGGCGTTCGATGCGCTGTCCCCAGCCGGCGCCGACGATGATCAGCACCGCGCCCGCGGCGCCGTACGGTCCGAGGTGGTCCCCGCCCAGGAGGACGCCGACCAGCAGCGCCCACACGGGTTCGGTGCCGAGCAGCAGGCTGACCCGGGACGGTGACGTGGTGCGTACCGCCCACATCTGGACGAAGAACGCGAAGACCGTGCAGATCAGCGCGAGGTAGAGGAGGTCCACCCACTGCATGGGGCCCAGGCGTGCGGCCAGGGCGGGAGCGGAGTCACCGGCCAGCGGGCCGGCCAGGCAGAACAGCGCCGCCGCCGTCGCCATCTGGAGGAAGGTGAGGGTGAACGAGTCGTAGCTCTTGCGGGCCGAGCGCCGGTGCATCACGGTGATGTGCACGGCCCGTACGGCCGCCGCGGCCAGGATCAGCCAGTCGCCGAGCGTCGGGGCGTGCAGGCCGGAGCCGGAGGCGAGGAGGGCGACGCCGGCCACGGCCATGGCCGCGGCCAGGAAGAACCGGGCGGGCAGCCAGGAGCGGCTCACCGCGCTCTCCAGAAGCGGGGTCATGACGATGGTCAGGCTGATGATGAGCCCGGCGTTGGTCGCGGTGGTGTGGGCGATGCCGAAGGTCTCGAACAGGAAGATCACGGCGAGGATGAGGCCGAGGAGCGTGCCGGTGACGATCTCGTCGCGGCCGGCACCGCGCAGTCTGCGCACGGCGAGCGGCAGCATGGCCACCGCGGTGACCAGGAACCGCAGCGCGAGGACGGCGACGACGGTGGCGGGCGTGACGAGTTCCTTCGCCGCCAGGTAGGTGGAGCCCCAGACGGCTGCCACGAGCAACAGCAGGAGGTCGATCAGACCGGCGCGTGACTGTCCTTTGGGCACGAGGTGCTCTCTCGCTTTCGTGGTGTGGAGCGGGTGCGGCGGGCCGGATGACCGGGGGTTCCCCGGCCACCCGGCCCTGCCCGTCACGCGGGGCCCGATCAGGCTGCCAGGTACGGAGCCCGCTCGGTGCGGATCGATTCCTTCTCCCACGCCTCACGGTCACGCAGGTAGCGCGGCGCGTCGGCGACGATCGCCCGGGTGTCCGCGCCGCCGCTGGTCAGCCGCCAACGTACCGTCCCGGTCACGCGGCTGGCGCAGGAGTCGATGAAGTGCTGTACGGCCAGGCGCAGTTCGCCGTACCAGCGGCCTTCCAGCGCCTCGCGCACCCACAGCTGTTCCAGGTGCATCTTCTCGCGCATGGTCTCGGCTTCGAGGGTGGCGTTCTCCAGGTGACGGAAGGTGCGCAGCAACAGCCAGGCCGCCGGCATCTCCCGGATCTCCAGGACCTTCTCCCCGTTGTCGAGGTGTTCGAGGCCGCTGTAGCGGCCCAGTCCGTAGGCGCCGACGCGGGTGTTGAGCCCGGCGATCAGGTCGAGGATCGGCAGTTCCTCGCCGTCGACGGCCACCGGGACGCCCTGGTGGAAGCGGATCTCGACGGTCTCCTCGGTGTGTTGCGGCCGGGGGGTGCTCCATGCGTACATGTGGGCGGGTACGGCGTGTTCCTCGGGGTCGTCGAGGATGCCGGACTCGAACTCGCGGCACCACAGGTTGGAGTCGCCGCTGACGATGCGTTCGCTCATCCGGTCCAGGCCGGCCTCCTTGAGTTCGAGGATCTTCTGGTCGCGGTCGACCGGGTCGAGGTCGTACGGGCTGCCGTAGGCGCCGCGGAAGTCGAGCAGGGTGAGCGCGCCGTTCAGCCGGCGCAGGGTGTTCTGCGACCGGTTGGCGGTGTGCAGGACGGCGATGGCGTCGAGTTCGCGGGCCAGTTCGACGGCGAGGCGGGCGATGAGGGGGCGACTGAGCGTGGAGCTGACGGGGTGGGTGTCGAGGTAGACCGCCTGGGCCGCGATGGCCGGGCGGACGAACTCCTCGGCGAAGACCTGCCGGCCGTCGATGACGTGCAGCCGTACGCCGAGTTTGTCGGCGATTCGCTGTTTGTGCTCGGTGGTCTCGTCCTCTCCGAGGTTGACGCTCACCGCGTGCACGTCGCGGAACCCGGCGTCGCGCAGGCGCAGCAGCAGGTAGCTGCTGTCCAGGCCTCCGCTGAACAGGGTGACGACGGGTGCGGCGGGGTCGAGGTGCTCGGGGGTGAGCTGGTGGAAGGAGCGGATGATCCGGCTGTGGTTCATGGCCCTCTCCCGGTCAGCCGTCGGCACGGGTGAACATGGCGATCAGGACGTCGCGGTGGCCCCGGCCGCCCGGATGGGCGGGGGTCAGCGGGGTGACGCCGTGCACCATCTTCTCGTCGTCGGCGAACAGGAACTCACCGGGTTCGGTGAGCAGGACCTCGGCGCGGCATTCACGGGTGCGGGCGTCGTAGAGCGCGCTGGTGCCGCCGTCGACGGACTCGCGCCCGACGAGCAGGGTCAGGACGAAGTCGACGCCGTCGCGGTGGATTCCTTCGGGCGTGGGCTGTCCCGCTTCCGTGGAGCGCGCCAGGATGCGGTTCTGGAAGCTCTGTACCTTCCAGTTCGCGGTGCCGGTGGTGCGGGCCAGGATGTCGGCGCACCACTGGAAGACCGCATTCAGCACGGGGCTTTCGGCGACGTGCCGTTCGAATGGGTCGAAGTGTCGTTCGATGCCTCCGTTCAGGTAGTTGATTTCTTTGGTCTGGGAGTAGGGCACGTGCGGGAGCAGGGCCGTGCGTCCTTGGGCGGCGTCGTGCGAGAACTCCGAGTAGCGGCGTTCCCGGTAGGTGCCGCCGTCGGACATGTAGCCGTCCCGGCTCAGGCTGTTCCAGCTGTCGGCGAAGAGTTTCCAATCGGCGCCCTGAATGAATTCAGGACCGATCACGGCGCCGAATCGGCTGTGGACGTACCCTCGCTCGCCGATTTCGAGCGCACCGGCGGGCTGGCTGGACTCGTTCATTGATTCCCCCTCTGCAATGTCCGGCGGAAAGACGTGCTGGATCCACTCGTCGACCGGTTTCGTTCAGATCCGGAGCGTCGGAAACACACCAGCGGAACCTGACGAGAAGGTTCCCACCCGCGCGGGGTCGAGCTTCCGCACGGCGTCCGACATGCGAGACTTCGGGTGGCCCTCGAAAAAACTATTGGAAACATCGCATTCCCGAAATATTCTCCGCCCATCCTGCAGCGGCCCGGACGATCTTCAATCGGCGCCGCCGGGAATTACGCAAGAAATCCGGCGAGGAGATGTGACCCACCTCACCGCGGTATGGGAATGGGGAAAGATCTCGAAGATTTGTCGATTTCGCAGCTCGCGGCAGGTGCGAAGGTTTCTCCGACCTCGGGGCCGAATTGCCGTTCCGATCCGTTCGAGCCACCGGCCATGGACAAACACGCCACCTTGCGCACCGGCGGCACTGGCGGCAGCGGACCCGGCCGCTCGGCCGGCCGGGCGAGCGCGGGACCGGCGAGAGGCGCCGGGCCCGCCCCGTCACCACGATGCCTTCGGCATCCGGACCCGGGGGCGGTTCGACGTCGCGGTCGTCGCGTTCCAGGTACCGCGCGATCCGCTCGACCCTCTCGTCCCTGGTCTTCGCCGAGATCGCGGCCTTCAACTTCGGCATGGCGCCCTTCCTCACGGACGGCGGATTCCCCCCGCGGCGGCATCTGCACTCCACGCGGGCGGCCCGACTCGCCCGAAGCATACCGTGCGTATGCGAATACTCACTGTGCGCCACGCCTCGTGGGGACCGGGCCACCCCATCGCACCCGGGGCATGCTTCTTCCACGCGGCGAAGAGCCGGCCGGTCCACCCGGGGGTGACACGTGCGCCCGCGCCGCTCTCGGACCGCCACGGGAAGAGAGCGCTCCCCTCGGGCCGCACCACCCCCGGGACCGGGAACGACGGCCGCAGGCGGAAGGCGACCCGCGGGATCAGCCGGTGACGGTCCCGGCGTGCCGGGTGAGCACGTCCAGGAGCGCGCTCCGCTGCCCGCTCAGCTAGCTAGAGTTTCGGCCATGAGTGACGACGTTCACATGACCGCCTCGGCATCGGATCCGTCGGGGGCGGAAGGGTGGTGGACGGACCTGCCATGGCTGGTGAACGCCGATCCGGAGCGGGTTCTGGGGTTGCTGGCTTCCGATGCGGATTCCGATGCGCGACTGATGGCTGCGGTTTACCGGGCGTCGGTGGACGTACACCGGGACGTGCCACCGTGGGTGCGGCGGCAGCTGCTGGCCCTGGACGCGGCTCGGTACGGGGACCGGGAGTTGTCGGCACGGATTGCCGCCGTGTCAGTGGAGGATGTCGACACCGAGCCATGGCAGGTGCTGTGGTCCACCGGCGCGCAGAGTGACCCGCACTTCCAGATGAACCCGTCCGGTCACACCGGCGGTGTTGACGCGGTGGTGACAACCTTCTCGGACGGCCGCCACGTCGTGGTCACCGGCAGCAAGGACCAGACGGTCCGGGTGCGGGACCTTGAGACCGGCCAACCGGTCGGCGGGCCCATGAGCGACTTCAACGGCAGAGTGTGGGCGGTGGCGACGGAGGTCGTCGACGGTCGGCCGTGCGTCGTCACGGCCAGCGACTGGGCGGTGCTCGCGTGGGACCTGGCCACCCGCCAGCAGACGGGCGAGCTGCCGGGGATCAACGGTGAGGTGTGGTGTCTGGGCACGGCTGTCGTCCAAGGGCGACCGTGTGCGCTCGCCAGCGACGACGACGTGTCCGTGCGGGTCTGGGATCTGGCCAGTGGGGAACAGGTCGGCGAACTCACCGGACACGACGACTTCCTGATGGCCATCGACACGCTGGTGATCGATGACAGGCCCCATGCGGTGGGCTGTATGAGCGGTGGCAAGGTCTGGCAGTGGGACCTGACCACCGGACAACCGGTCGGGGAGCCCCTGACGGGCCACGACGGCGAGGCGTGGGCGGTCGCGACGGCGGTCGTCGGCGGCAGAGCCCACGCGATCACGGCAGGTTACGACGCCACCGTGCGCGTGTGGGACCTGGTCATGGGACGGGAAGTCGGCAGGCTGGTCGGCCACGAAGGCACCGTGTCCGCGGTGGTGACCGCGGTGATCGGTGGAGAACTCCGGGTCGTCACCGGTGGTTCGGATGGAACGGTGTGCCTGTGGGAGCTGGCCGCCGGGCGGCAGATCGGCCGGGAGCTGGTGTTTCCCGCGCCAGTCCATGCGCTGACCGTGACCCCGGAAGGCTCGCTCGTGGTGGGCTACGGCGGCGACGTCGCGGTCCTGTCCCTGCATACCGTCCCTGACTCTACTGGGCCGTGAGCCGTTGGTGCTGTGACCGGATGGTTGCTGGTTCCGCCCCGGCGATGAGGACAAAACGCAGCCAGCGGCTGCGCAACCCGGCGAACCGATGCGGTCAGAGCACTAGCGGGAACGGACCAGACGCACAATGCGAAGACCTTCTACGAGTCCCGGCCGACCACGGCGGTCAGCTGAACTGCGGATCCGCCAGCAGCACCACACGATCTGGCACCCCTCGCACGGGAGGCGGCCGTTCGGGTACCGGCGCTCGACACGGCCACCAAACTGACCACCCCCGGTGGACGAGGACCCCGGCGCCCCGGGAGGCCGCCACCACCGTCCGCTCCCAGCTGCTCGCCGCCGCACCCGATCAGTACCGGACTGTCCTCCGGCAGGCGATCTGCCCCGTGCCACCGGAGCTCGGCCAGTCCCGGAAAGGTCTGGCCGGGGAATGTCGGACCTCGTTCCTACGATCACGGCATGTCTGATGCCTTCACCGTCCTGTGGACTCATGACACCTGCCGTGCGTTGCGCCGGGCCGGACGTGTGGGCGAGCGGCCGCCGGTCGCCTACAGCGGGGTGCACACCTCCCTGCCGTCCTGGTCGGGAGCCCGGGTCGGCGACGAGGTGTACGCGTTGCACGTGAACCGGCGCGAGGTGTTCGTGGTGAGCCGGATGCGCGTGCTCGACAGGGAGCGCCGCGACTGCTGCGGCACCGCGCCCGCGACGTGGAACGATCCCGCTTTTCCGGGCCACGACGACTGGTCGATGCTCGGCGCCGCCGGCTGCGGCGCGGCACCCGTGCACGTGGACGCCACTCCCGTGGACTTCGAGACCCCGGTACCCGGCGACCTGCTGGAACGGCTGACCTGGCGCAACCTCCGGGGCCGGACCCGGGGCCTGAAGTACGTGGTGGACGGCCGCCTCGAACGTTCCATCGGCCTCCAGGGGTTCTACCGCCTGACCCCCGAATCGGCAGGCGAACTGGCGCGAGTCGTCGACGCCACCGACCGGCCCGCGGTCGAGCAGCGCTGATGCCCTCCGACAGGCCGTCCCGACCGGCATGCGCCAAGGGAAGTGCGGACGTGCCGGCTGCCGGGTCCCCGGCTCGTCGGGTCGGGAAGGCGGCGGGGCGCCGCGCACGGGGCTCAGCCGGGCACGGGCGGCCCCGTCCTCGGTCCGTGCGGCACGCAGCCCTTCCGGGGCGGCGAACGTCTTACTGTGGACGACCCCGAGTCGCTTCGGCGCCGATTCCCGCTCGGCAGTCCCCCGACCTGCTGCATCCACCGGGTGCCTGGCCGCCGGCGGCCGAACCGCTCCGCCCACCGGCGTGTCGTGTCGTGTCGATCGACATGCTTCCGGCCGTCGTGCCGACACCACCCCCGCCCACCCACGGGTCCGGCCACCGGATCTCCTCCGGCCGGCCGTCAGGCGGCCGGCTCCGCCCAGTCGATCCGGTACCGCAGCGGTCGGGAGAGTTTCTCCTGGTTCATCAGCTTCATGCCGACCGGCATCAGCGCGTCGCGCAGCACCCGCCCGACCGGGCCGACCGCCTTGTTGCTGTTGATGCGCCCGGTCTGCCTGATGATCCGCTCGACCCGCGGGCGGCGCAGCTCCTCGTACCGGTCCAGCGCGCCCGGCAGGGCCAGATCCCGCAGACAGCGGGCGAGTTCCACCGAACTCTCGATCGCCAGTGAGGCCCCTTGACCGGAGCTGGAGGACGGCGCGTGGGCCGCGTCCCCGGTCAGCACCATCCGGCCCCGGCTCCAGTGCGGCACCCGGGGCATGCTCTCCATCGGCCCGGTGATCAGCAGTTCGGCCGGATCAGTGCGCCGGATCAGGTCCAATGCCGGGGTACGGTCGCCGGCACAGGCCTCGGCCAGCACCTCCAGCCACCATCCGGCCCCGCGCGCGAGCGCCTGGGACGGCGTCAACGGCTGCGGGTGCGGCAGGTTGACGAACCAGACGGCGTTGCCGCCGATCACCTGCAGCCCGAAGAAGGCCCGCTTGCCGAAGGTCATGACCATCTTCCCACCGGTGTCCGGCACCAGGCCGGCCTCGGCACTGACGGCACCGAAGCCCTGCAGCCCGGCGTAGCGCGCGCTCGGGGCGGCCGGGTCGATCAGCGTGCGCACGGTGGAGCGGATCCCGTCGGCGCCGACCAGCAGCTCGCCGGTGGCGGTGGTGCCGTCGGCGAACCTTGCGGTGACGGCGCTCTCTCCCTCCTCGACCGCGGTCAGCCGCTTGCCGTGCTCGATCCGGATGCCCCGGCGGCGGGCCTCGTCGTAGAGCGCCCGGTAGAGGTCGCTGCGCATGACCAGCCGGGTGGGCTCCAGCGTGCCGGGGCCGGCGATCTCGGCGAGCCGCCTGCCGTTCCAGCTCTGCAGCACGATCGCCTCCATCGGGTCGCCAAGCCGCCGGACCCGGTCGCCGGCGCCGATCGCGTCCAGCGCGGCGAGCCCGTTGGGCGCCAGGCCGAGCGCTGCGCCGACGCCCGCGGCGGTGCCCTCGTAGGCCTCGTACACGGTGGCCTCGATACCCGCCTGCTGCAGGGCCATCGCGGTGACCGGGCCGGCCACGCCGCCGCCGATGACCAGGGCGGTAGTGATCCTCGGTGCCATGTCCTCGTACTCCTTCGAAGGTCGGACCCGGGCCGGGTCGTCGACGGTGGGTGCGGTGCCGGTGGATGCGGTGCGGTGCGGTGGGCCCGGTGGGGTGGGCCCGGCGGACGCCGACAGGTACACGGGCGAGCACCTAGCGCAGAGGGCCGCGATGGCTCCGTGGCAAACGCGCGCCTCACCGGTGTCGGCGGTGCCGGCCGGCCGGGCGAAGCCCCCGTGGTCGGGGCCGGCGCTCTGCCGACCCCTCCATGGTTGCACTGCAACTAGTTGTCATGCAACTAGTTCCGTCGGGAGTAGCATCCGGATCATGAGTACCGCTCCCAAGAGCTCGCCGGTCCAGCTCACCGTGCTGTCACTGCTGCACTTCAAGGCACTGCACCCGTACGGGATGCAGCGCTTGCTCAAGGAGTGGGGCAAGGACCAGGTGGTCAACGTCAGCCAGCGCACCAGCCTCTACCGCGCGATCGACCGGCTGCTGGGGGCCGGGCTGATCGCCGTCCGCGAGACCGGGCGCGACCAGCAGTACCCGGAGCGCACCGTCTACGAGATCACCGACGCCGGCCGCGCGACCACCCGCACCTGGCTGCTGCAGATGCTGCGCGAACCCAGGCTCGAGTTCCCCGAGTTCCCGGTCGCCCTCTCCAACCTGATGCTGCTCGCACCGGAGGAGATCGAGCAGGCCCTCACCGCCCGCCTCACCGCGGTGCGCGCCGTCCAGGCCTCCCAGGAGCGCTCGGTCACCGACACGGCGGCGCTCGGCGTCCCCCGCGTCGCGCTGCTGGACAACGAGTACACCCGCGCCCTCGCCGCGGCCGAGGGCGACTGGCTGGAGTCCGTCCTCGCCGACCTCCGCTCGGGCCGCCTCACCTGGAGCGGCGAGGAGCTGATCGCGGCCGCCCAGGCCGGCGACACCCAGGCCCCGCAGTAGCCCGCCCCGGGGCGGGCCGCCCACGATGACCTCCGCACCGGCACACCGGGCGGAACCCGACGCGGCGCCGGTGCGCGACGCCGCGGCGGGTCTCGCCGAACCCGAACGGGTCCCTGCGGGGCTTCGACAAGCATCAGGGGTGCCACGGTGTGTGGCAGGCTTCCATCCACCAGTCGGTCGAGAGGGGTGACGGCGATGTCGAGCGGCGCGGTGTCTGCGGATTCGGGCTGGGACCCGGACGAGCACGTGCGGTATGCGCGCTACCGGAGGGCATTCGACGAGGTGGCCCCGGTGGATGCCGTTGCCCTTGTCGCCCGAGTACTCACCGATCCCGACAAGGGGATGGCGAACAGTGCCGTCTGTGAGTACCTCGACAGACGGGCCGCTGAACTGCTCGCGGATCCCGGCTATCCCTCCTGGTACCTGGAAATGGCCGGCGCCGTTGTGGTGGACGACTTCTCCACACGACGCCTCGACGAGTGGACGTTGCTGCGGGCGATGACCCTGGACGAGCCGTGGGACACCAACAGCCTGCTCGCGGCCTCCAACTGGCTACAGCTTCGCACAGCCGAGAAGTCCTCAGCCGTGACCGTTCTGGAGGTTCTGGCTGAGAATGGCCGCACCCGCCGCATCCGCAACATCGCCAAGTCCCGGCTGTCCGCCGCTCAGCGGTCGATACCGGCCGGACCGGAACACTGAGCTGCTGGCCCCCTTCACCGCGAGCAAGCGCAGAGGCCCAAGACGAGCTTCCGCATCAGCAGCGGAGCACTTCAGAGATACGAGGTCCTCCCCGCAGGCGGGGGGTCAGCCGGAACATCTGGACGGTTCCTCGGCGTGCTCGTAATCCCCCCCGCATGCGGGACAGCCGACCAGCCGGAGTGGTCGCTCGAAGGCCAGGTGGACGACTGCGCGTGTCTCACCAGCCAGCCGAGCGTGGCCTGTGGACTTCGCCGTGCAACGCAGCGGAGGTCCTGGCAGGATGACGCGCGGACGTAACTCTGCGGGAGGGATTTGTGACGCTCCGCCAGGACGAGTGGGCCGTGCTGGAAGACCTGGCAGGCCACGACGTGGACAACTGGATTGCCGGAACACAGCTGCCCGGAAAGCAGTCCCGTGCCAGAAGCATCACGCGCGGTCTGGCCGAGCACGGCCTGTGCGAACTCGCCGGCGACGACGTCCTCGACGCCCTCGCCACCGACAGCGCCCGCTCGAACTGGGCAGCACGGATCACCCAGTTCGGGCGGACCGCCCTGGCCTTCCGGGCCCTCCAGGCCAAGCCGGAACCCCAGCCGGAGCCAGCACCGGGCCCGACGCGGATCCAGGTCCGCGGCACCAGCATGGACACCCTGCAGACCGCCCTCGCCGCCGCCGAAGCCGGCACCCTGCCCGGAATCAACGCCGCGGCCCTGCGCAACGCGCTGGCCGGCTCCCGCCCGGTCCCCGGCTCCCGCCAGCACACCATGAACCCCACCGACAGCGAGCTCGCGACCATCCACACCGTCCTCCACCTGGAATCCCTGGCCCGCGACGCCACCGGCTACCACCACCTCATGCGCCAACTGCCCTTCGGCTTCACCTTCCCGAAGGCTTAGGGCGGCCCCGCCCGGGACACAGGCCGGACCGAAGTCATGGCACCGAGGGAGCACCCGCCCGGTGCCCCAGAAGAAGGACACCTCGAGCCCGGGGCCGCCGGTCTCGCCCCTCAGCGGCTGGCCACGGCCGGACACACCTCGATCGCCGGCCCTGTCTTCATGCCCGGCGGGCGGCAAGACGGCCCGACCGAGTTCCTTCAGTCGAACCCATGCCCGCCAAGATCGGCACGACAACGGCTTCCAGGCCGCGTTTCTGGTTGTGATCAATCCGAGGAAGTCTTCCCTGTGGCGACGCTGGATCCGGTAGGCCTTTGTGCATGACACGCGCGCAACTGTCCGATGCCGATTGGGAGTTCATAGGTCCGTATCTGCCGATCGGCGGATACGGCCCTTACCCGGAGCGGCTGCGTCAGCAGTTCGAAGGCGTGATCTGGCGGTTCAGTACAGGCGGGCAGCGGCGGGAGATGCCCCGGGAGTTCGGTGCGTGGTCCACCGTCCACGACCGCTTCCGCCGGTGGCGGGACGCCGGCGTGATCGAGAACCTGCTGGAGGGCGTGCTCACGGGGGCCTCCAAGCGGAGCGAGGTGGACCTGTCACTGGTCGGCGTCGACTGCGCCACCGTCCGCGCCCACCAGGACACCGCCGGAATGCGGCTGGGCAAGGACGCCCTCGCTGCCCTGGAGAAGGCCGCAGCCGAAGAGGAGAGGGCCAGGCAAACGGGGGCGCGCCGACCGGACAAGACGGACAGCACGACGGGGCCGCCCCGGATCGGGAGGAGCGACGACGCGTCCGGCGTCGCCACCGGATCCGGCTGAGGGAGGCTTTGCTGGGACGTTCCAGGGGCGGACAGACCAGCAAGATCCACCTGGCCGGCGACCGAAAGGGCCGGCCACTGGCCTTCGTCCTGACCGCTGGGCAGACCTCCGACAGCCCGCAGTTCGTTCCCGTGCTCGGGAAGGTCAGGGTCCGCGGGCCGGTGGGCCGGTGGGCCGCCCGCGGACCCGGCTCGGGGCTGTCACCGGTGACAAGGCCTACTCGTCCCACGGCAACCGCGCCCACCTGCGCACGCGGAAAGGCCGTCATCCTGGAGAAGCGGGACCGGGCCGCCCACCGCAAACGCCGCGGCAGCAGGGGCGGGCGGCCCGTGGGACACGACGCGGCCTCTACAAGGAGCGGAACACCGTCCAACGCCGGGTCAACGGGCTCAAGGACCTCGCCCGAGCCACCGCTTGATCAGAACTGAATACGCGCCCAAAGGGCCCTACAGGGGTGCAGGTTCTCGGCTTCCATGTCATACGGGCAACCATGCGACCTGCGGATTCGTCTCCATTCTCAACCGGATGACGCGGCTTCGGATTCTCAGGGCCACGACAGATCCTTGCGATCGCGGTGCTGTCTCTCGATGCGGTCGGCCGGCGCTCGCAGGGCGGGTGAGGTCAGGTTCAGGTCGCGGTTGTCGCGCCCGGCGAGCATGTGGTCGAGCCAGCGTTCGTACCAGGCCAGGAAGTCCGTGGCCGACGAGACGTTGGGGCCCCAGAAGCCATCGGCGTTTCCGATGACGACGCGGCCCGCCAGGGGACCCGTGATGCCGAGAAGCACCAGGTCGGAACACCCCGCCTCGATGATGTGCAGGAACAGGTCACCTCGGTGAGACGGGCCGCCAGCGAACGTGAACCCCCAAGGGCGGCCGGGCTCGCCGCGGGGGTCCATCGTGAACAGCCGGCATGACTGCAGCGGCAGCAGGCCGTAGAAAGGCGATGCGCCGCCCCCGCCCAGTGTGGTCAGGAAGCTGCGGTAAGGGGCGGGCAGTTCGATGTGGCGGTCGGCCTCGAACTCGGCGACCTTCGCGTCCGGCAACGGGGGTTCGAGGCGGAACCCGTGCTTCTCCTCACCGAAGGAGTAGCTCCGCAGCGCGGCGTAGGGCACCTTGGCGAGCTTGCGTCGGATGCGGGCGATCCGGGAGTCCATGCGAACTCTTCTCTCTGTCCTCCGCAGACTACCTGCTCACCGGTATCGGCGTCACCGGTGTGATCGGCTGCCCCATACCCCTCCTCCGCTTGGCCGGCCTACATGCTCGCGGAACTCGGCATCGGCCGCTCGACCGCCTACCGGCTGCTCGATCTGGCGGCCATCGCCAGCCGACCACTGCCATCGCTTGTTCGGGGGCGGCGCGGATGTCTTCGATCGCCGCGCGCAGCTACTCGGTCAGCGTTCGGGCCTGCGCTTCGTCGACAGCATGCCGGCCACTGAGCTGGAGACAGCCCAACCGGCGGTCGTCGGCGCCGAACGGGTGCCCGATGACGGTCCACATCTTCGCCTGGTCGGCGATCAGGTCGGTGAGCTCGACGGTGCGGCACTTGAGGCCGACGACCGACGCACACCGGCAGGACCAGGTCGGTGGTGGCCCACATGTGAGACACCGCGAGCCCGGCCCGCACGGGTGCCCTCGATCGCCTCCTGTCACTCCTCCGGAAGCGTCACGACGATCTGGCCGTCGTCGAGTGGAACACCGAGGTCGTCCGCTGCCTGCACTACGGTTGGCGCGCGTTTCTTCTCGACGCCCCGGTGGTGAAGTCGCCGGAGCGGGTGCCGCCGGCTCGGCGCGGTCACTGAAGGGCCCGGACGACCGCTTCGACGAGCTGGTGGATGCCCTGGCCCAGTGGGGTGGCGGCGATCAGCACCCCGAGGGTGACGGCGCTCAGCACGGTCACCAGTTCGTCGTTGCGGGACCGGGCCTCGGTCCGCCTGCGCAGGCGGACGATGATGATGATCGCGAGAAACGCGCTCGCGCTGATCGTGTACTGCAAAGCCCACCCCGTGTCACATGTCGGAAACTCTGGGTGAGGATGCCAGAACATCACTGACGGCGGGCCCGGATCGGGAAAACAGGCCGCACCGGCGCAGGCCGTTCGGCCTCCCACCATCCGGATCCGGTCAAGTCGCCACAGCCGGCCCCGTGATTTACCGGTTCCCCAACGTGACGACGCCGTCCGCCCCTAGGCTCACCGCCACACCGTGGACCAGGAGGGGAACGCCGTGGCCCGCAGGCCCGCACGCCGACGCACCACCATCGCCCGCCGCGGCCGCCGCGCCCGCCAGGCGCGCGACCAGGCCGTCCTGCTCGGCGCGGGCGCCCTCGTCGCCTTCTCCCTGGCCACCGTCGCCGTCCAATGGCTGGCCCACCACCTCCTCGCCCTCACCGGCATCATCGCGATCGCCCTCACCGCCGCGGTCGCCACCGTCCGCGCCCGCGCCGCCGCAGACCGCCGCGCCCACCACGCACGCACCGCGCAGCTGCGCCACATCGGCGCGTTCATGACCATGAGCCCCAAGGCCTTCGAGCACGCGCTCGCCGACCTGTGCCGGCGCGACGGCTGCACGCGGGTGACCGTCGTCGGCGGATCAGGCGACCTGGCCGCCGACGTACTCGCCACCACCCCCCGCGGGCAGCGCATCCTCATCCAGGCTAAGCGCTACGGGCCCAAGACCCTGGTCGGCTCGCAAGACGTCCAGACGGTCAACGGCACCTACCGCGACATCCACGGCTGCGACCTCGCCGTCGTCGTCACCACCAGCACGTTCACCAAGGCCGCCGCCGCGTTCTGCACGCAGGTCGGCATCCGCATGACCGACCACCGTGCCCTCGCCCTGTGGGCCGAGGGCACCGGCCGACCTCCCTGGCACTGACACCCCGGCCATCACGCATCCCAACGAGACGCGCCTGCAGTCGGGGCCACCGCCGGCGGGCTCCGGTTCCCGGGAGTCTCGCTCTGAGCGGTCAGTGCCAGCCGGTGCACGACCAGGAGCCGCCTGCCCCGTCGTACTGCTCCACACAGGCCTGGTAGGCGTTGCTGCTTCCGACCATGGCTGTGGGTACCTGGCGGTCGAGCGAAGCGTTGGCGAGATACGACGCCCCACCCTTGATCTCAATCTTGAACCGCCAGTTGCTGTTCGCCTTCTCGATACGGGCCCACGCTGCACTGCAGGTGGCGGAATTGCGCAGCTCGACCACAGGGCCTCCCCCAGCCGGCGAGATCGTGTCGATGGTGCGGGCGTCATCCCCGCAACCGGTCGAGATCGGGTTCTTGCCCGTGCACCCGGACCCCCTGCACGTCGCGGCCTCAGCCGTCCCGACGGGCAACAACGCCGCCATGACCAGTCCCGCGACAGCGACACCGACAGCCTTCTTGAACACGCGTTTCTCCTGACATTCCAGGGACCCGACAGCCCTGCGTACGGCGAGTCGCCGCTCCAGCCGGTACCGGTTCTCTTCTCCTGCACTCTCCCCGCAACGGAAGGGCGCCAGAACTCGAATCCGTCGGCGCTCGGAGCTCAACACCCGCACACCCGGGTCGGTCCGATCCGCTGTCACCGGAACGGGCGGATTCTTCGGCCTGAGCACCGATCCGAGAAAGCGCAACACGGACCGGTGGCCAGGACCTGGGTTTGGGTAAGAGGTAGCCATGCTCGTTGCATCCTTCAAGACCGCCGGCCTCGTCGCTCACTTCGATCCCACGACCGGTCCAACGGACCATGTGAGAAGCGTCAAGCCTTCGGAGACCGCATGTGGTCACTACGGCAAGCTGGCCGCCACCGATGTCGTGCTCTACCGGGAGGCAGGCGGGCTCCGACTCCGGGTGGGCGAGGAAGTGGTCCGGCTCGACGGGTCCGTTGACGTCCAGCACCATGTCGTCGGAGCCAATTGTGTCCTGGCCGTAGGACAGATCATCAAGCTCCGCTATCCGGCCCCGCCCGAGTGGTACGGCCTGAAGGACGACTTGACGCCGTTCGCCGAAGCCGAGCACTTCGACCTCGGTCTCTTCGTGGCGAACGTGGCCGCCGATCCGGAACGGTCAGCACGGATCTACTGCTGACCCATGTGGTGGACGCCGGGCTGGTGGCTCGCTCCGAGAGGAGGCGGGCCACCAGCCCGGTCGCTTCGCTCAGAGCCGGTGCGGGAGCCCGACCTGTTCGGCGGCGTCGGGGAGGAAGACGTGCAGCGGGGCCGGCTGCTCGTGGTCGGGCTGATCGGTCACCAGTTGCCGCCGGTAGCGCGGAGCCGGGCGAAGGCCTCGGCGGCCGTGGTCCACTGCTGGCCTCCGATGGGGGCGGCTCCGAACAGACCCGTACCTCGTCGCTACTGAGAACCCGCGACAAGCGGCAGGGGTTGCTCCAGCGCAGCCCTTGACGCCGGCCCACGGGTGCGGGGGCGGAGCACGCCGCGCCCAGCCAGGCCCAGTCCGGTGGTCCGCGATGGTGACCCGGTTGGCACCCGTACCCGGTGCTCCGGGCAGGCAGCTGGCGCGCGGTCCCGGGGTGGGGAAGTGCGAAGGGGAGGCCGTTGCGGCAGCCGGTGCAGGCCGGGACCGGGCCGGTCAGGGCTCGGTTGAGGCCGGGGTCGACCCGGCCCACCCGCTGCCCGAGCGTGTCCCGGTGTTCCCCGCTCCTCCAGGTCGTGCGTCCCTCGCTTCGCCCGGATCGACTCCACCCACGTCCGGGCCGCCCGACGAGGCCCAAAAGCGGGCCGAGCCCGGTCGACCGCGCGCGACCGGGCTGCAAGCACCACGTCCTCGTCGACGGTCGGGGCATCCCGCTCGCGGTGTCACTGACCGGCGGCAACCGCGACGACGCCACCCAGTTGCTGCCCCTGCTCGCGAAGGTCCCCGCCGTGGGGGGGGGGGGGCGGGCGGCGGCGCGGCCGGGGGGCGGGGGGCGGCGCCCCGCACCCCGAGAGGGAAGGACACACGCCCCACAAGGAAAGACCCGCCCC
>NZ_JBEXJT010000076.1:0-21095 GCF_040609255.1 Kitasatospora sp. NPDC004723
TGACCGCGGCGCAAAGACGCGACGGCGCGGGGGCACCCGGCCGGGTGCCCCCGCACGGCTCGCGCGCCCCGGCCGCACGCCCCGGCGCCGCGACCAGGGCCGCCACGTCCGCCCAGGTGAGCGGGGCTCCGGACAGACAGGGCCGGAGACGGACGGGCCGGCGTCCGTGTGCGAAACGGGGCGGAAAGGTGGGGACCATCGCGATGTGACGCCCGTTCAGGATGGGGCCACCGATACCTGGCGTGCTGGCACGTACATGGCTACCCTGCTCCAGCCGGTTGCCGTCACCGGCAACCCGGCTGTCCGCAAATCCAACGGGTCGTCACCACGGACCAGAGGAGTGTCATGCCCAGCACTTCCCGCTCCGCCAGCCCCACCGGCACCACCCGCAAGCAGGGGAACCGCCGGCTCCCCGCGTTCGCCGCCCTCGCCACCGCGGTCGCCCTGGCCGTCGGCGTCGCCGCCCCGGCGTACGCGGCCGAGCCCGCGCCCGGCACCGCGTCCCCCTCCGACGCGGTCGCCGCCGAGAACTCCGCCGCCCAGCGCGGCGGCCAGCTGCCGCCGATCCACCCCGACCAGGACTTCGCCGGCTCCACCGTCGCCGCCCACGAGGGCCGGGAGGCCGGCGCCGCCCCCGCCGCCCTCGCCGTCACCCAGACGCCCGGTCTCGACGTCTCCAGCTACCAGGGCAACGTCGCCTGGTCCACGGTGCGCGCCAACGGCGCCCGCTTCGCCTACGTCAAGGCCACCGAGGGCACCACCTACACCAACGCGTACTTCACCCAGCAGTACAACGGCTCCTACAACGCCGGCCTGATCCGCGGCGCCTACCACTTCGCCCTGCCGGACCGCTCCTCCGGCGCCGCCCAGGCCAACTGGTTCGTGGACCACGGCGGCGGCTGGTCGAAGGACGGCAAGACCCTGCCGCCCGCGCTCGACATCGAGTACAACCCCTACGGCGCCACCTGCTACGGCCTCGGCCAGGCCGCCATGGTGAGCTGGATCCGCTCCTTCAGCGACACCGTGCGCGCCCGCACCGGCCGCTACCCCACCATCTACACCACGACCAACTGGTGGACCACCTGCACCGGCAACAACGCCTCCTTCGGCGCCACCAACCCGCTGTGGATCGCCCGTTACGCCTCCACCGTCGGCACCCTCCCGGCCGGCTGGAGCTACCAGACGATCTGGCAGCACGCCGACGCCGGCACCTTCCCCGGTGACCAGAACCTCTTCAACGGCGCCTTCGACCGCGTCCAGGCCCTCGCCAACGGCTGACCCCACCGGCACGGGTTCGGCCCGGGCGCCGTCGCCGGTTCGGGGGATTGCGTCCGGGCTTCCGGGACGGACCGGGTGGCCGGGGAATCCATGGCCCGGAAGGGCGCCTACCGGTTGTGCGCCCTCGGAAGGGAGAACAGTCATGCGTCGTCGGATCGCCGTGGCCGGGATGCTGGCCGCCGCCGGAGCGCTCGCGCTCGCCGTGCCCGCGCAGGCGGCCACGGGGGTGCTGGTGGTGAACGGCGTGGCGCAGCAGAACCCGGCATCGGGGTGCTACCCGACCCTCTCACCCGTGATCGTCGAGAACCTCACGAACGCGACGGTCGACGTCTATTCCGCGCCGAACTGTCGCGGGGTGGTGACGCGGGAGGTGGCTCCCGGGATGTCCGCGGCGACGGTCGGGTTCAGCTACCTCGTCAGCTGACGCCGACCTGGCGGGTGTCCTGCGGGTCCTGTCCGGACAGGACCCGCAGGACCGGCCCGGGGGTTGCGCGGTCAGACCGGGAGGACCAGTTCCCAGGTGTCCACGGCGAAGTGGGTCGTCATCCCGTGGGCCTCGTAGAGCGCGAGCGCCCCGGTGGCGTTGGCGGTGTCGACGCCGAGGGCGACCCGGTCGCGGCCCAGGGCCGCGTAGTGGCCGAAGAAGTGCCGCAGCAGGTAGCCGCCGAGGCCGCGGCCGCGGGCGGCGGGCAGGACCCCCAGGCGGTCCGCCCAGCCCTCGCCGGCGCGGTTGTCGCGGGTGCGAAGCACGGCCACGTCGCCGGCGCCCTCCAGCGCGGCGATCCAGGTCAGCGACCAGTCGAGGCGGTCGCCGTCGATGTCCTCCCACCACTGCTCGAAGGTGCGCGGCCGGAAGTCGAAGTCCCCGGCGAAGGTCTCCTGTTGCAGCCGGTGGGCGGTGCGGCGGTCCTCCTCCCGGCGGCAGTCGCGCAGGGTGATGCCGGGCGGCGGCGCGGGGACGGGGTCGGCCTGCGTGTCCACCCGGCGCGCCATCACGTGGTAGCGGCGCACGCGCTCCCAGCCGCGCTCCCGGATCGCGCCGGTGTCGAGCGTGGGCCGGGTGTTCAGCAGCAGGTGCAGGACCGCGCGGGAGGCACCGTTGGCCGCCGCCCGCTCCACCGCCCGGCGTTCCATCAGCGCGAACAGGTGCAGCGCGCCGGCCTGGTACTCGGGCAGGACGTACTGGTCGAGGTCGATCCGCTCCCCGCCGGACCGGTCCCGGACGAGGCCGTAGCCGACCAGTTCGTCGCCGTCGGCGAGCAGCCAGGAGTCGTGGCGGAGGTCGACGCCCGGGTGTGCCAGGTCCGACTCGACCTCGTGCAGTTCGGTCTCGGCCCGGCCGATCTCCAGCAGGTCCACCCGGTTGAGCAGGTCACGGACGGCCGGCGCGTCGCCGGGCCCGGCGGGCCGCACGGTCAGGCCGGCGGGCGGGAGGTGGGTCGTGGTCATCCTGGCGGTTCTCCTGATCGGGGGCGGTGGCCGACGGGCCGTCCGGACGGGACTGCCCCGCCCGGCGTGCGGGACGCGTGCCACCGGCGCGTCCGCTGCACCGTACCGTGGAGCGCGTACGACGGAGCGGGCGGCGGACGGCCGGTCGGGGATGGCGGTTCGGCGTGCGCTTGCCTGGCACCAACAGGAGTTCACCCCGGCGGACGTCCTTCGCCCTGGCGGCGGGTCGCCCGGCCCGGCCGCACCGGCCCCGGCCGCCCGCGCCGCCGCGCGTCCGAGCGGGCGTCGGCGGCCGGGCGGCGCGGGCGGCGGCGGGTCGAGGGTGGGTCGGGGGTGGGACCGGTTACGCGGACTGCACGGACTGCCCGGTCCGCCTGGACGGAAGCGACGGCAGCGACGGCAGCGACGGCAGCGACGGCAGCGACGGCACGGACGACGCAGCCGCCAGGGGCGGCACGGACGCGACGGACGGCACGGCGCCGACGAACGGCCGATCGCGGTCTGCGCCGGTCAGCGCCTCCAGCAGCAGTCGCCAGGCCGCGTCGTACGCCCCCGGTCCGGCCGCCTCCGGCGGGCCGAAGCAGACGTGCGGGGCTCCGTGCAGCACGGCCAGCAGCAGTTGGGCGACCAGCTCGGGCGGCCGGGGCGCCATGCTCCCCTCGCCCTGCGCCCGGCGGATCACGGTCACCAGGCCGCGCTGCACGGCGTCGAAGATGTCCGGCCCCGCCGGCCCCGCCGTGACCGACGACGGGGGCGAGGACGACACCGGGGCCGACGCCGGGGCCGACGCCGGGTCCGGGGCCGGCCGCAGCGGGTGCGACTGCGACGGGTCCGGGATGTCGGTGGCCAGCCGCAGCGCCGCCCGCAGCCGGACGTCCTCCCTCAGCCGGTGCGCCAGGTCCAGCACCAGCCCCTCCAGTACGACGGCCGCCTCGGTGCCCGGGACGTCACGGGCCAGCCGCATCTCCTCCCAGACCTGGTGCGACTGCGACATCAGCGCGCCGGCGAGCGCGCGCTTGGACGCGAAGTGCCCGTACAGCGCACCCTTGGTCATACCGGTCCGCTGCGCCACCGCGTTGAGGGTGGCGCGACTGTAACCCTGGGCGGAAAACTCCTCGGCCGCGGCGTCCAGCACCTTCTCCCTGGTCCGCCGTGCCCGCTCCTGCTTCATCATGTGCCCTCCCTGGGGAAGAACATACCTTTCTGAACGAATGTTCTCAGGGGCGGCCCCGCGCACGCCGGTTCCCCGCACATCAGGCGGAATCCGATCGGTGACCGGCCGTCATCGGGTCGGCGGCGAGGACCGTCCCGGCGTAGGCGCGCGCCGCGGCGTCGGCGTCCAGGGTGCGGTGCACCGCCACCGCCGTCGCGTCCCGCCACGCACGCTGCAGCACCGAGGACGAGTCCTGCGCGCCGACCCCGCCCGCGAGGAACAGGGCGTCCACCGCCTCCCGGCAGAGCGCGGCGGCGGTGGCGGCGTCGCGGCGGTTCTCGGCCACCGCCAGTGCGTTCACCTCGCCGCGGTCGGCCCGGGCGGCGGCGCCGTCCAGCAGCAGCCCGGCCATCCGGACCTTGGCGGACGCCCCGGAGAGCACGGTGTGCGCGGCCGGGTGCGGAACCGCCGCGCGCCGGGCCCCGGCCGTCCACTCGCGCAGCGCCGCGCGGGCGATGCCGAGCAGCGGGGCGGCGAAGACCAGCGCCGCGACCATCGGGTACGGCACGGTGTGGCAGCGGGCCGCGTCCTGCTGCGGGGCGAGCAGCGTGTCCAGGACGAGCGTGCGGCGCTCGGGCACCCGGACCCCCTCCGCGGTGACCGAGGTGCTGCCGCTGGCGCGCAGGCCGGCGGAGTGCCAGGTGTCCAGGACCGTCAGCTCGGCCCGGGGCACGGCGAGGACCCGGTGCTCGCGGGCGGACCCGCTGCCCGTCCAGGCGGCCAGCAGGATCCACTCGGCGTGGTCGGCGCCGCTCGCCAGCCGCCACAGGCCGTCCAACCGCCAGCCGTCGCCGCGGCGTTCGGCCCGGCCCTGGGGCGGGACCACCGAGGCCGCGATCCGCGCGTCCGGCCCGTCGCCCCACAGCTCGCGCTGCCCCTCGGGCGGGAGGTAGGCGGCCAGCCGCCCGTGCGAGGCGTAGAGCGCGGCGCACCAGGCCGCGCCCGCACAGGATTCGGCGAGCTCGGCGACCGCGGTCACGAACGGCCCGAACTCCCCTGCGGTGCCGCCCCAGCGGCCCGGCACGAAGTGGCGGGGGAAGCCCGCGCGGCGGATCCCGGCGGCGACCTCCTCGGTGAGCCGCCGTGCGGCCTCCGCCGACGCGGCGTCCCGGCGGGCCAGGACGGCGAGTTCGGCGACGGCGGGGGCGGGGGCGGTCATCGGGCCGGTGCCGCAGCCGTCGTCCGGGTGGTTCAGCACGGCGCCTCCGGGCGGCGCAGCCGGGCCTCGGCGATCGGACGGCCGTCCTGGACGGCGCGCACCCGCACGACCCCCTCCGGGGCGGGTGCGGCAAGCACGGCGATCGGCGAGCCCGGCTCTCCGAAGGCGAGGAACTCGGCGTCGAGGCCCCGGAGTTCGCGGCCAGCCGCAGCACCCGGGGTGATCGCGGCGACGGCCTGCCGGAAGGCCTCCACCAGCACCATGCCCGGCACGTGGTCCACCGCGTGGTCGAGGAGGACCGGGTGGTGCTCGAACGGCCGCAGCCACCAGCGGCCGGCGCGCTCCGGGTCGGCGGCGAGCAGCACGTCCTCCGGGCGGGTCTGCCCGGCCCTGGCGGCGTCGAGCGGCAGCGGGGCGGGCGGTGGCTGTTCCGGGGCGCCCGCGGCCTCGGTGGACCGTTGCCGGACGACCGCGTAGCGCTCGGGCGCCAGCACCTCCCAGCGCAGCCGGACGCGGCCCACCGGTCGCCGGCCGGCCCAGGCGACGCCCTCCAGGGCGAACCGTTCCCGGCCGGGCAAGGGCCGCCGGGGAGCGAGGAGCCTGCAGTCCAGGTCCAGGCCGACGTCCAGGCCGTCCGGACCGGCCGGGGGCAGCGGCCGGTCGAGGTCGACGGCGAGGCCGTGGAGGACGAAGGGATGTCCGTAGGTGCTGCCGTGGAAGCGGTGGGCCAGGTGGATCGCGGCCTGGCGGACGGTCTCGGCGAGCAGCACCGGGTCGGCGCCCGGTCCGTCCCGGCGGCCGAGGTGGTGGTCGCGGCTCCAGCGTGCCGCGACGGCGAAGCGCTCCTCCCCCAGCCGCGCCGAGTCGCTCAGCAGGACCTCGGCGTCCGCCGCCTTGTGCACCGCCTCGCGCGGTAAGTGCCGGTCGAAGCGTAAGCCTCGCCACCCTTCCCGGAGCTCCGGCCGGTGCTGCGCGGACACAACTGATGACAGAACATTCATGATTTTTTCCTCCCCCACGGTCGCGGAGGCCGCAGCGGGCCCGCTACATTGCGGTGCCCCGACCGGTGCGACGGCTCAGGAACATACCTTCTGGAAGGTTTACCGTCGAGCCGGAGTTTCCCGCCACCATGTCCAAATCGACCTGACCGACGCCGAGTTGAGAGATCCACCCGCGGACCCCACCCCGACTCGCCCCACACCCCCCACACCCCCGAGGAGCCGACCATGCCCGAGCCCGACCAGGCCGCCCCGTTCCGGGTGCGGCCCATCGTCACCCGGCGGGGCCCCGATCCCAAGCAGGACCGGGCGGCCCGCACCAAGCTGCTGGTGCTCACCGCCGCCGCCGAGCTGTTCGCGGCCCGGGGCTTTCGCCACACCGCGGTGAAGGACGTGGCGGAGCGGGTGGAGATGACCAAGGGCGCCGTCTACTTCCACTTCCCGACCAAGGAGGCCCTGGCGGTGGCCGTCGTCGAGCAGCACTACGCGCGCTGGCCGGCGCTGCTGACCGAGGTCACCGCCGAGGGGCACGGGCCCCTGGAGACCGCGGCGCGTCTGCTGGCGGGGGCGGCGGCGGCCTTCCGGGACGACATCGTCGTCCAGGCTGGTGCCCGGCTGCAGATCGAACGGCCGCAGATCGACGCCGAGTTGCCGACGCCCTACGTGGACTGGACCCAGCTGCTGGCCACCCTGCTGGCCCGCGCCGAGGAGGCGGGCGAGCTGCGCGCGGGGGTCTCCCCGCAGGCGGCGGCGCGCTCGCTGGTGGCCGCGTTCTTCGGCACCCAGCACATCTCGGACGTCCTGTACGAGCGGACCGACGTCGTCGAACGCTGGTCGGAGACGGCCGAGTTGCTGTTCCGGGCGATCGGCGCGGCCCCGCCGGTGACTCCGGCAGGCCCGGCAGGCGCGGCAGTCCCGACAGCGCCGGTGCCGTGACCACCGCCCCCTGAACCCCGGCCACGCGCTGCGGGCCCGCCGGAGTCACCGGCGGGCCCGCAGCGTCGGCCCGGGCTACCGCACCGCCGCCCGGGCCCGCTTCGCGGCGGGCGCCGCGGCGGCGCCGGCCGCACCGGGCCCCGCGCCGCGCGTGCTGGCCCAAGCGGTGGCGGCGGCCAGCAGGGCGAGCACGGTCGCCGCGAGCGGGAACCAGCGCCCGCCGAACAGGGCGATCGCGGCGCTGCCGACGCCGCCGCCCGCGGCCGTGCCCAGGTAGAGGGCGCTGCTGTTGAGCGAGATCAGCAGCTGGGCGTTGCCCGGGTCCAGCGAGGCGAGCCGGTGCGGCAGGGCGACCGAGACCGCCCACCCGGCCAGCGGGGTGACCACCGCGTAGGCGAGCGCACCGGCCATCGAACGCCCCGCCCAGGGCAGCGCGGCGAACGCGCCCGCCGCCACCGTGCTGCCGACCAGCAGCACCCGCCGGACACCGACCCGGTCCACCAGCCGCCCGCCCAGCCAGCTGCCCGCCACCGAGGCGACGCCCGAGACCAGCAGGACCAGGCTCAGCCGCTCCGCCCGCCCGCCGGTGGCCGGGGCGACCGCGGTGGCCAGGTAGATGTAGACGGACTGGAAGGCGAGGAAGAACACCAGGGTGGTGGAGGCCGCGCCGAGCACCCGCCGGTCGCGCAGCGGCGCCAGCCGGTCCCGCAGACCGGGTGCGGCGGCGGGCACCGGCAGCTCGCGCAGCAGCAGCGCCAGCCCGGCCAGGGCGGCGGCGCTCAGCACCGTCACCAGCCACATCGTCAGCCGCCAGTCGGTGCGCCCGACCCAGGTCCCGAGCGGCACGCCGAGCGCGGTGGCGGCCGTCATGCCGCCGAGCACGGTGGCCAGCGCCCGGCCGCGCCGCTCGGGGGCGACCAGGGTGGTGGCGACGGCGTTCGCGGTCGGGGTGTAGAGCGCGGCGCCCGCGGCGGCCAGTACCCGGGTGGCCAGCAGCGTCCCGTACGAGGGGGCGAGGGCGCTGAGCGCGTTGGCGACGCCGAAAACGGTGAGCGCGGTGAGCAGCAGGCGCCGGCGCGGCCAGCGGGCGGTGAGGGCGGCGAGCGGCGGGGCGAGCAGCGCGTAGCCGAGGGCGAAGACGGTCACCAGCTGGCCGGCGGCGGTGACCGAGACGCCGAGGTCGTCGGCGACCGGGCCGAGGATGCCGGCGGTGACCATGGTGTCGGTGCCGACGGCGAAGGTGCCGAGGGCGAGCAGGAGCAGGCGGACGGGCACGTCGATCCCCCCAGGAAGCGGACATTGTTGGACGTGAGGGCAACAGTTGGATGCTCGCCAAACAGTACGGATTGGTGGATGATTGTCAAACCGTCCCGTTCGCGCACCAACCCCGCGCCCGATCCCGAGGAGGCCGCCTGCCATGTCCGACGACGAGCGGCTGCCCCAGCCCGCCCCCGCCGAGATCGACCTGGTCACCGTGCTGCATGCGCTCGGCGACCCGGTCCGGATGCGGCTGCTGACCAGCTACGCGGACGGCGCCGAGCACTCCTGCGACCCCCGCCACCTCGGCCTGGAACATCTGCACAAGTCGACCGTCTCGCACCACATGCGGGTGCTCCGCGAGGCCGGCGTCACCACCACCCGGGTCGCCGGGCGCAACCGGTACGTCTCGCTGCGCCGCGCCGACCTCGACGCGCGCTTCCCCGGCCTGCTGGACGCCCTGCTCGCCGCCACCGTGGCCCCGGAACACTGAACGGCGGTGCCGTCCAGACCGTGCGACGAGCTCGCGAGGGTCCGGCGCACACCGCCGTCAGGAGGGGCCGGCCGGCCCCGCGATCAGAGCGCCGCCCCCGGCGCCCCCAGCATCCGGAGCACCAACTCACCGTAGCGGCGGCCGAGTTCCTCCGGCGTCTCGCTGCTGCGGTCGGTGTACCAGCGGGACACGTCGATGCCCAGCGAGGTGACCGCGCGGGCGGCCGTACGCACCTCGGCGACCTCGAAGGCCCCGGCCGCCACGCCCGCCTCGATCAGCGCGGTGACCTCGCGCTCGATATCCAGGCGCAGCGCCGCGACCACCCCGTAGGCGTCCTGCGGGAGCGCGTGCAGCTCGTAGTTGACCACTCGGCCGACCGTCCGCGCCCGGGCGTGCCAGGAGGTGAACTCCTCGACCAGGCGCCGCATCCGGGCCACCGGGTCGCCCTCGCCGGCCGCCGCCGTCCGGACCAGTTCGAGGGTCGCGGCGTGCCCGGCCCGGCTGATCTCGGCCAGCAGGGCCGCCTTGGACGGGTAGTGGATGTACAGCGCGGCCGGACTCATCCCCGCGGCGGTGGCGATGTCCCGGGTGGTGGTGGCGTGGAAGCCCCGCTCGGCGAAGGACTCCACGGCGGCCTGGAGCAGCCGGTACGCCGCCTCCGGGCGGGCGTCGGCGCCGCCGGGCAGGGTGGGCCAGAGGTCGGCGATGGGCGTGCTGGTCATGGCGCCATCCTCGCAGATCGGTCGTCCGGGCAGGCGTACGGGCGTTCGTCCCGCCGGGCCGCCGCGGGCTGTTGACAGGGTCCCGCACCGCCACCATGCTGAGCAAGCGCTTAGTCAGCTCAGTCGGGAAAGGACCCCCGCGGTGAACTCCTTCAAGGGCCGGGTGGCCGTCGTCACCGGATCGAGCCGGGGCATCGGGCTCGGCATCGCACGCGAGCTGATCGCCCGGGGGGCGAAGGTCTGCCTGACCGCCCGGACCCCGCAACCGCTCGCCGAGGCGGTCCGGGACCTCGGCGGCCCGGAGGTCGCCATCGGCGTCGCCGGCCGCGCCGACGACCCGGCCCACCAGGAGGAGGCGGTCACCCGCACCCTGGAGGCGTTCGGCCGGCTCGACCACCTGGTCAACAACACCGGCATCAACCCCGTCCACGGCCCGGTGCTGACCGTCGACGAGGCCGCCGCCGCCAAGATCCTCGCCGTCAACGTGCTCGCCCCGCTGGCCTGGACCCGCCGCGCGCACGCCGCCTGGATGGGCGAGCACGGCGGCTCGGTGGTCAACGTCGCCTCGGTCGCCGGGATCCGCGCCTCGCTCGGCATCGGCATGTACGGGGTCTCCAAGGCCGCGCTGATCCGGCTCACCGCCGAACTCGCCGCCGAGCTGGGCGGCCAGGGCATCCGGGTCAACGCCGTCGCCCCCGCCGTGGTCAAGACGAAGTTCGCCGAGGCCCTGCACGAGGGCCGCGAGCAGCAGGTCGCCGCCGCCTACCCGCTGGGCCGGCTCGGCGTGCCCGAGGACGTCGCGGGCGCCGTCGCCTTCCTGCTCTCCCCCGACGCCGCGTGGATCACCGGCCAGACCGTGGTGGTGGACGGCGGCGTGACCCTCGGCGGCGGCCTCTGACCGACGACCGGACGGGGGTCACCAGGCGGCGTCCGTTCCGGCGGTGATGACGTCCAGGGCCGGGCGCGGGGTGCGGCCGAGCAGGGCGGCGAGGTCGCCGGGCCCGCCCGGGCCGGCCAGGAAGCCGTGGGCGATCGCCGAGCAGGTGCCCGCGAGCATCGGGACCTGGAAGGCCTCGGCGCCGGAGGCCGCGACCGCCGCCCGCGCCCCGGCGAGGGTGCCCGGGCGGTACGCGACCGGGCGGCCGGTGCTCCGGGTGAGCGCGGCGGCGATCTCGGCGCCGCCCACCGCCTCCTCACCGACCAGCTCGTACACCCGGCCCGCGTGCCCGGCCGGTGCCAGGGCCACCTCGGCCGCGACCTCGGCGAGGTCCGCCCGGGCCACCGCCGCCAGTCGGCCGTCGCCCAGCGGGGCGGTGATCACGCCGTCGGCGTCCGGCCGGGCCAGGAATCCGAGGAGTTCCGCGTACAGGCCGTTGCGCAGGACCGTCCAGCGCAGCGTGGCCGACGCGCGCAGCCGCCGCTCGGTCCAGCGGTGGGCGAGCGCGTAGGCGAGGTGGTCGCCGTCGCCGGAGAGGCTGGTGTAGACGACGTGCTCGACGTCGGCGCGTTCGGCCGCCTCGATCGCCGCCCGGTGCCGGGCCACCACCACGTCGTCCTCGCCGTAGCCGGCCGAGATCAGCAGCAGCGTGCGCACACCGGTGAAGGCCGCGTCCAGCGTCGCCGGCCGGTCGAAGTCCACCGTCCGCACCGGGACGCCGGCCCTCGGCGCCCGCTCCGGCGTACGGCTGCCCGCCAGCACACCGTCCAGGCCTCCGGGCCGGGTCGCCAGCCGCTCCAGCACCAGCGATCCGAGACCGCCGTTGACACCCGTGACCAGCAGCATGGTTCCTCCAGGAACAGGGCGCGGGAAGTCGGTACCGGGCCGCCGCCCTGCTCGGCGGCCCGGGGACCATCCTGGGTACCCTGGCCGTCCGGCATAAGGAGGCACTTCGATGTCAGTGGGGCACACCGCGGTAACCACCCCGGCCGCCGCCGACCGTCCGGTGGTCTGGTGCGAGGACGGCGTGGACTGCGGCATCCGCGACCTGCTGAACCGGCTCGGCGACCGGTGGTCGGTCCTGGTGCTGGTCGAACTCGCCCAGGGCGTGCGGCGCTTCCGCGAGCTGCAGCGGGCCGTGCCGGGGATCTCGCAGCGGATGCTGACCCTCACGGTGCGCCGCCTGGAGCGCGACGGCCTGCTCACCCGCACCGTGCACCCGACGATCCCGCCACAGGTGGAGTACGCGCTGACGCCGCTCGGGCACAGCCTGACCCACCTGGTGCGGGCGATGGTCGACTGGTCCTACGACCACCACGACGCGATCGTCGACTCCCGGCAGGCCTGGGACGCGGCCAACCCCGAGTCGGAGATCGCCAGGTGACGGCCCGCCGGCCCTCGCGTCAGCGCTCGTAGCGGATCTCCGGGAAGCGCGGCGAGGGCCCGTCCAGCAGGTGGTCGTCGTGGCCGCGCAGCCAGCGGTCGAAGAAGGAGCCGACGTAGGCGCGGGTGGCGAGCACCGCCCGCTCCGGCCGGACGTCGCCGACGTCGCCGCGCACGGCTTCCTCCGGCACCGCGCCCTGGCGGGCGAGCTGCGGCAGCAGCGCCTGCGCGTCGGTGTACGAGCCGTGCCGGGAGCGGAGCAGGGTGACGTCCGCCTTCCAGCCGCGGGTGTGCTGCCAGAAGGCGGCCCAGCCGGGCTGGGCGGTGTAGGGGCCGGAGTCCGCGTTCTCGGTGCCCATCAGCAGGAACGGGCGGTCCAGGCCGTCCTCGGCGACGCTGCCCAGGTGCACCCCGGTGCCGTCCGGACCGGGGAAGTGCAGCTGGCCGTCCAGGTTGACGCCGGCCTTGATCCGGGGGTCGTCGTGCATCGTCTGGGCGGCGGTGAAGCCGCCGGCGGAGTGGCCGGCCATGCCGATCCGGTCGAGGTCCAGCGAGCCGGCCAGGGCCGCCGGGAGCCGGCCGTCGGTGCGCAGCGCGGCCAGCTCGTCCAGGACGAAGCGGGTGTCGGCGACCCGGACGGCCAGTGCCTTGCGGAGCAGCGCCCCGACGTCCAGTCCGGGCCGGGCGGCCAGCGCGGGGAACACCGAGGCGGCCAGGCGCCCGTCCGGGAAGGCCACCTCGGAGGCCTCGTAGGGGTGGTCGACGGTGACCACGACGTAGCCGCGCGAGGCGAGGTCCTCGACCAGGCCGGTCCCCCAGGTGCGGGGGTCGCCGAGCCCGGCGGACCAGAGCACCACCGGGCGCGGTCCGGCGCCGAGCAGCGGCGGGGCGTCGGGGCGGGCGTGGGTGCGGACCCAGGTCCAGTCGGTGCGGTCCGGCAGCGCGCCGTAGTTGAAGACGGCGGCGCCCTCCGGACCGCCGAAGTGCCGGCCGGCGCGCGGCACCATGTAGGGCGCGCGCTGCCTCTCGTGCGCCGGCCGGGTGGCCGGGTACCAGAGGCTGATCATCAGCTCGCGGGGGCGCCCGGGCTGCCAGGGGTCCTCCCGGCCGGTGTCGACGAGGCGCAGCGCGGTGGTGCCGACCGGGTAGGGGCCGGTCGGCCGCGGCAGGGTGGCCCGGGCCAGGCCCCGCCGCTCCGCCACGGCCGGGGCGGCGGAGGCCGGCGCGGCCGTCGCCCCGGCCGCGCCCAGGACCGTGGTGGCCGCCAGGGCGACGGCGACGCCCCTGCGCAGGCCCCGCAGACCCCGTGTGTCCTGTCCCCGGCCGCGCTCGCCCATGGTCCCCGCCTCCCCGTCCTTCGGTGCGACGGGCCGCCGCCCACCGGCCGGCCCGTACGGCGAAGGTACGGGCCGGAGCGGTGCGCGGACGTCATACCGCGGTGCCAACCCGCCGGGTGCTACCCGGGTATGACCCGGCCGGTGGTGTCGGACCCGGGCGCTACCCGGGCGCTACCCGGGCGCCGGAGGTCGGGCCGCGACGGGGGTTCCACGGCGGTGGCAGGCGTTCAGCGGTGGCGGCGCAGCTCGTGCCGGGCCAGCGAGCGCTTGTGCACCTCGTCCGGCCCGTCCGCCAGCCGGATCGTGCGGCTGAACGCCCACAGCGCGGCGAGCGGGGTGTCCTGGCTGACACCGGCCGCGCCGTGCGCCTGGACGGCCTTGTCCAGGATCCACTCGACGGTCCGCGGGGTGGCGATCTTGATGGCCTGGATCTCGGTGTGCGCGCCCCGGTTGCCGACGGTGTCCATCAGCCAGGCGGTCTTGAGCACCAGCAGCCGCAACTGCTCGATGCGGACCCGGGATTCGGCGATCCAGTCCTGGATCACGCCCTGGTCGGCGAGCGGCGCGCCGAACGCCGTGCGGTCCAGGACGCGCCGGCAGGTCAGCTCCAGCGCGCGCTCGGCGATGCCGATCAGCCGCATGCAGTGGTGGATCCGGCCCGGGCCGAGCCGGGCCTGGGCGATGGCGAAGCCGGAGCCCTCCTCGCCGATCAGGTTCCCCACCGGGACCCGGACGTCCTCGAAGGTGATCTCGGCGTGGCCGCCGTGGTCGGCGTCGTCGTAGCCGAACACGGTCATGCCGCGCCGCACGGTCACGCCGGGGGTGTCGCGCGGCACCAGGATCATGCTCTGCTGCCGGTGCTTCTCCGCCCGCGGGTCGGTCTTGCCCATCACGATGAGGATCCGGCAGTCCGGGTTCATCGCGCCGCTGATGTACCACTTGCGGCCGTTGATCACGTACTCGTCGCCGTCCCGCTCGATCCGGGTGGCGATGTTGGCGGCGTCGGAGGAGGCGACCTCGGGTTCGGTCATCGCGAAGGCGGAGCGGATCCGGGCGTCCAGCAGCGGTTCCAGCCAGCGTTCGCGCTGCTCGGCGCTGCCGAACCCGGCGAGCAGTTCCATGTTCCCGGTGTCGGGGGCGGCGCAGTTGAGGGCGGGCGGGGCGAGGTGCGGGCTGCGGCCGGTGATCTCGGCGAGCGGGGCGTACTGGAGGTTGGTCAGCCCGGCGCCGTGCTCGCCCGGCAGGAAGAGGTTCCACAACCCCTGCTCGCGTGCCTCGACCCTGAGGTCGGCGATCACCGCCGGCACCTCCCAGACGGGCCGCGCGGGGTCGGCGAGCTGGGCGGCCAGCACCGGTTCGGCGGGGTGGACGTGCTCCTCCAGGAACGCGGTGAGCCGCTCGCACAGTTCGAGGGTGCGCCGGTCGTGGGCGAAGTCCATCGGTCAGTGTCCCTTCAGCGTGGTGAGGCCGTGCTCGACGAGGAGGGGCGCCATGGTGGCGGCGCGTTCGAAACCGGCGCCGAGGGTGCGGCCCTGGCGGTAGCGGTAGTGGATGCCCTCGGCGACGACGGCGAGCTTGTAGCAGGCGAAGGCGACGTACCAGTCGAGCGCGGCGGCGTCCCGGCCGGTCGACTCGGCGTAGCGGGCGACGAGTTCGGCGCTGCGCGGGAAGCCGGGGGCGGTCGCGGCGGAGGGGATGAGGCCGCCGCCGACGCCGGCCAGCTCGGTGTACATCACCAGCAGCCCGACGTCGGTGAGCGGGTCTCCGAGCGTGGACATCTCCCAGTCCAGGACGGCGACGACGGCGTCCCGTCCGTCGCGCTCGGCGACCAGCACGTTGTCGAGCCGGTAGTCGCCGTGCACCAGCGCCGGCGCCGGGGAGTGGGGCCGGGTGGCGGCGAGCAGCTCGTGCAGCCGGTCGATACCGGGCAGCTCGCGGCAACGCGAGGCGTCCAACTGGGCCGACCAGCGCCGCAGTTGTCGCTCCAGATAGCCCTCCGGCCGGCCGAAGCCGGCGAGTCCGACGGCCGCCGGGTCGATCCGGTGCAGGGCGGCGAGGGTGTCCACCAGGGCCTCGCCGATGCCGCGCACCCGCCGCTCGCCGAGCGCGGCGAGCGCGGCGGCCTCCCGGTGCACGGTGCCGGGCACGTACGCCATCAGGTACCAGGGCGCGCCGAGCACCTCCGCCCCGGGATCGAGGTGGACGGTGGCGGGCACCGGCACGCCGGTGTCGCGCAGCGCGGTCATCACCCGGTACTCACGGCCCATGTCGTGCGCGGTGGCGAGCACGTGCCCGAGCGGGGGCCGGCGCAGCACCCAGACCGTGACGCCGTCGGTGAGCCGGTAGCTGAGGTTGGAGCGACCGCCCTCGATCAGCTCGGCGCGCAGCGGGCCGGCGACGGTGCCGGGCAGCTCGCGGTCGAGATGGGCGCGCAGCCGCTCCAGGTCCGGCCCGGGCGGGGCGGCGGGGGGCTCCGGCGGGGTCTCGGGCACGGGCACTCTCCATTCGTCGACCGGCGGCACCGTCGTTGACTAAGCGCTTGCTCAGCATTCAGTCGACGGCCGCGCCCTGTCAATCCCCGCCCGCGGCTCCCGGAGCCTCCCGATGTCCCCCGGCGCCCGCCCGGCCTCGCACCCGCCCTCCCTGACGGACCGCCACAATGGGCGCCATGAGGTTGATCCACACCGTCGCCGGCGTGCTGCTCCTGCTGCTCGTCATCGCCAGCATCCTGCGCACGCTCGTCGTCCCGCGCGGCCTGTACTCCTCCCTGGTGCACGGCCTGTGGCGGGGCCTGCGAACGGCGCTGCGGATCGCCGCCGCACCGTTCGGCAGCTACCACGCGCAGGACCGGGCGCAGACCTGGCTGGCCCCGCTGATGCTCACCGGCATGCTGGCGGTCTGGCTCGGCGGCATGCTCGTCGCCTACACGCTGCTGCTGCACGGCACCTCGCAGCTGGACTGGGACGTCTCCATCCGCGAGGCGGGTTCCAGCCTCTTCACCCTCGGCTTCGCCAGCGGCGAGCGGCTGCGCCTGTCGCTGATCGACTTCCTCGCCGCCGCCAGCGGCCCCCTGGTGATCGCCCTGCAGATCGCCTACCTGCCGACCCTCTACGCCGCCTACAACCGGCGCGAGCTGGAGGTCACCCTGCTGCAGTCCCGGGCCGGCGAGCCCGCCTGGGGCCCCGAACTCCTGGCCCGGCAGTCCCTGGTGGACACCGAGACCGCCCTCCCCCAGCTCTACCGGGACTGGGAACGGCTGGCCGCCGACATCGGCGAGAGCCACTCCAACTACCCCGTGCTGATCTCCTTCCGCTCCCCGCGCGCCAACCGCAGCTGGGTGGTCGGGCTGATCGCCGTCATGGACGCCGCCGCCGTCCACCTGGCCGTCTGCCCGCGCACCGCCCCGCCGGAGGCCCGGCTGGTGCTGCGCGCCGGGTTCACCGCGCTGCGCGACATCGGCCGGTCGCTGCGGGTGGACTTCGACGACGACCCGTCCCCGGACGCGCCGATCCGCCTCGGCTTCGCCGAGTTCGACGCCGCCGTGGCCATGCTCGCCGCCGCCGGCTTCCCGCACGAGCGGCCCGCCGCCGAGGCCTGGCCGCACTTCCACGGCTGGCGGGTCAACTACGAGTCGCTCGCCTACGAGCTGGCCCGCCGCAGCGACGCCGTGCCCGCGCTGTGGACCGGCCCGCGGGACTTCCGCGCCCCGGCGGTCCCCCCGGCCCGCCCCGCCGACCGCCGCCCCGCGGCCGGGCCGGGGAAGTGAGCGCGACGCAGGCACGAACGCGGCGCACGCACGAACGCGGCGCAGGCACGAGCACGGCGCAGGCACGAACGCGGCCACCGGCGATCGGGGTGATCACCGGTGGCCGCGCGCCGGCGCGAGGGGCTACTTGGCCCGTCGCTGGGTGAAGCGCAGCATGTTGCCGGCCGGGTCGCGGAAGGCGCAGTCGCGCACGCCGTACGGCTGGTCGATCGGCTCCTGGAGCACCTCACCGCCCGCCGAGCGGATTCGCTCGAAGGTCGCGTCGCAGTCCTCGGTGGCGAAGATGACCGCCCGCAGCAGGCCCTTGGCCAGCAGCTCCGCCATCGCCTTCCGGTCGGCCGGCGAGGCGTTCGGGTCCGCCAGCGGCGGCTCCAGCACGATGTCCACGTCGGGCTGCGACGGAGCGCCGACCGTCACCCAGCGCATGTTCTCGAAGCCCACGTCGTTGCGGACCTCCAGGCCCAGCACGTCGCGGTAGAAGGCGAGCGCCTTGTCGTGGTCGTCGACGGCGATGAAGCACTGTGAAAGCTTGATGTCCATGGGCCTCACGCTACGGGTGGGGCGGGAGTTCCGCTTCTCCGTTCCTGACCGGTGTCCGCTCCCGGCCCGTGTTCCTGACCGGTCGTGTGTAGAGCTTGGCGTAACACGCCGGGATCGCGGCGCCCTCCTCGTGGCCCCGCGCCCGGTAGGCGCTCGGACTCTGGCCGACCAGCTCGGTGAACCGCGAGCTGAACGAGCCCAGCGAGGTGCAGCCCACCTCGAAGCACACCTCGGTGACCGACAGGTCCCCGCGCCGCAGCAGCGCCTTGGCCCGCTCGATCCGCCGGGTCATGAGGTAGCTGTACGGCGTCTCCCCGAACGCCGCCCGGAAGCTGCGCGAGAAGTGCCCCGGCGACATCAGCGCGACCCGCGCCAGCGCCGGTACGTCCAGCGGCCGCGCGTACTCGCGGTCCATCGCGTCACGGGCCCGGCGCAGCCGGGCGAGGTCCTCCAGGTTCACCCCTCCACCCTCCCACGCGGCGGTGACAGTGCCCCCCACCGGCTCGTTATGCTCTGCGCCATGCCGACGACCGAACACTCCTTCGCCTGCGCGTGCTGCCAGGGGCAGCACGACGGCCCGCCGCGCTCCTACGGCTCCCCGGCCCCGGTGAGCTGGAAGCCGCGGTACGCCCGGCGCAAGGACAGCGGGCTCACCGCGGACCAGTGCGTGATCAAGGACCTGGAGTTCTACGTCCACGGTCTGATCGAGATCCCGGTGCGGGACGGCGGCGAGCCCTTCTCCTGGGGCGTCTGGGTGTCGCTGAGCGAGACGAACTTCGCGCGGATGCACGAGCTGTGGGAGGACCCGGCCCGGGAGCAGGAGCCCGCGTACTTCGGCTGGCTGACGACCGAGCTGCCGGTCTACCCGCAGTCCACGCTGCTGCTCAAGACCCACGTCCGCACCCGGGCGGTCGGCATGCGCCCGCTGATCGAGCTGGAGCCGACCGACCACCCGCTCGCCGTCGAGCAGCGCGAGGGCATCACCGAGGACCGGGTGCGGGAGTTCGCGCAGCTGCTGCTGCGCGGCTGACGGCGGGCGGGTGGCCGGTCGGCGGCGGCCAGGCGGTCGGACGGCCGGACGGTCAGACCGCGACGGTGGCGCCGGTGGCCAGCGAGCGCTCGGCGGCGGCCAGGATCTCGACGGTGCGCAGACCGAAGGCGGCCGAGCAGGGGTGCGGCTCGCCGGTGCGGGCGGCGGTCGCCAGGGCGTCCAGGGCGCGGTGGAAGGCCGCGACCGGCCCCTCCCCGCGCTCCGGCAGCCGGACGGTGCCGGACCGCCCGCGCAGTTCCATCCCGGTGCCGCCGCCGGCGACCGGGGCGGTCAGGCTCAGCGCGAGGGTGCTGGAGGCGTCGCCGACGTGGCGCAGCACCAGGTGGACGGTGTCCAGCGGGCCGGCCACGGCGGTGACCGAGACGGCGTCGCCGATCACCGGGAGCAGCACGGAGAGCGCGTGCGGGCCGACGTCCCAGAGCGCGCCCTTCTCCTTGCGCCACGCCGAGGCCGCGTAGGGGCTGGCGGAGTCGGGGGCGAACACCGAGCCGAGCCAGTCCGAGCGGCCGGTGAACCAGCCGCCGACCGCCGCCTGCTCCTCGATCCAGGGCAGCTGGTCGCCGCCGAAGCGGACGGTGAAGAAGACCACCGAGGCGACGCCGTTCGCGGCGGTGGCCTCGACCACCCGGCGGGCGTCGGGGACGGTGAGCGCCACCGGCTTGTCGAGCAGCAGGTGGCAGCCGGCCTCGGCGGCGCGCACCGCGAGGTCGGCCTGCACGGTGGGCGGCAGGGCGATGGAGACGGCGTCGACCTCGTCGAGCAGCCGGTCGAGGTCGGCGTGACCGGGGACGCCGTACTGGGCGCCGAGCTCGGCAGCCGCCTCGGGGCGGCGGCCCCAGACGCCCGCGAACTCGACGCCGGGGTGGTCGGCGAGGACGGGCGCGTGCACCCGCCCCGCCCAGGTGCCGGTGCCCAGGAGTCCGATCCGCATGCTGTTTCCCACTTCTCCGTCGTGTTCGAGTGTCGTGTCGGGGTGTCGTGCTCGGGTCCCGCCCCACGCGAACGCCGCCGCCGGAAGACGTCCGGCGGCGGCGGGCGCGGTGGTCCGGGTGGACCAGGGGTGGGCCCGGGGTGGGCCCGGGAGGGTCCGGGTCGGTCAGTCCGCGGCGGGCGCGGTGATCGTCGGGGTGGCGGGCGACTCGGCCGGCGTCTGCTGCGCTTCCTTCGCCTCCTGCGCCGCCGCGTCCTCGGCCTCGTGCGCCTTGGCGGTCTTCGCCGCCCGGCGCTTCATCAGCCAGGCCGACAGCGCGCCGCCGGCCGCGGCGACCAGCAGGCCGATCCAGGAGAACTTCGAGAGCCACTGCTCGGCGACCTTGCCGACCTGGTAGACCAGCAGGGTGGTGCCGCCGGCCCAGACGACGCCGCCCAGGACGTTGGCGATCAGGAACTTCCAGTACGGCATCTTCAGCGCGCCGGCGAGCGGCCCGGCGAAGATGCGCAGCAGGGCGATGAAGCGGCCGAAGAAGACCGCCCACATGCCCCACTTCTGGAAGGAGCGTTCGGCGGTGGCCAGGTGGCTGGGGCCGAAGTGCTTGGGGAACTTCCGCCCGAGCTTCTCGAACAGCGGCTTGCCGCCCTTGCGGCCGATCGAGTAGCCGATCGAGTCGCCGATGATCGCGCCGAGGATGGCGGCGACCGCCACCCAGACCGGGCTGACCACGCCGCGCGCGGACAGCAGGGCGGCGGAGACCAGGGCGATCTCCCCGGGAAGCGGGATCCCCAGCGACTCCAGTCCGATGATCAGTGCAACCAGGGCGTACACCGCACCCGGTGGTACGCCTTCGATCCAGGCGTCGATGTGCAGCAAGGCCAGTACCTCCGTGGCAGGACGGGACCCGCGGCAGCCCCGGCCGGGCCCCGTCCAGGTCCCCGCGGCGCGCACGCCGGTCCCGACGTCGTCTCGAATGGCGGCACCAGGCCGCTCCCCGAAGTGCAGCCTAACGTGCCGGGCGGCCCGTCCCCCTGGCCGATCACCCCTGCTTAGGACGTACGGACCGGCTCCCCGGTTCCGGGCGCCCGCCGGCCGCCCGCGCCGGCCGTACCGCCCTCGCCGTCCGTGCGCTCGGCGAAGCGCAGCGCGATCACCGACGGCCGCTGCTTCACCCGGGCCGCGAGCGGCAGCGGGGTGCGGACGATGCCCCGGCCGCCCTCGGGGCAGACCTCGCGGACCCCGGTGACGCCCGGGTGGGCGGTGGTCGGCTTGGCCCGCTCGTCGGCGTTCATCCCGAAGGGCATCGGCGGCGACCGGCCCGGCGCGCTCGCACTGCTGGAGGACACCGAGCCGGGTGGCCCGTGGGAGGACGCGGTCACCGCCGTGCTCACCGCGCTGTGCCGCCCCGGCGACCAGCGGGCGGCCGACCGGGATGTACTGGGGCACCATCCAACTGATCGCCAACTGGGCCTCCAACACCGGCAGGTGTCTGGGCATCGGATCCGGAGCGGCGATCTACCACCGCTACTACGTCCCGATGTACGCCACCGGCGCCTACGGCATTCCGTACCGCCGCAACTGCTGACCCACCCCGACCGGACGGGGCGGGGCCGGCGCGGGCGCCCCGCCCGGCCGGCCGCCCGGG
>NZ_JBEXJT010000076.1:21105-24603 GCF_040609255.1 Kitasatospora sp. NPDC004723
GGCCCCCCCCGTCCCCCACCCTCTTCCCCCCCCCCCCCACCGCCCCCCCCCCCCCCCCCGCCCGGGCCGCCCGGCCCCCGCGCACCGCGTGCCCGGGACGGCCCGTCCACCACAGTGAGGACCGACATGAACCGGTACCGAGCGCTCTCCAACGCCTGCTTCGCCACGGCCCTGACCGCGGCCGTCATCGCCGTGGCCGGCTCGTTCCTGTCCGGGCGAGCGTACGGGGCTCCCGGTTTCTGGACCGCCACCGGTTTCGCGCTCGTCGCATGGGGCGCCGAGCGCCGTGCGAACCGATCCTGACGGGGTGATCGGACAGGGAGCGCCTCTGCACCTCGTGGCGTTTCCCGCATCCTGGCGAGAGGCCCATCTTCATGTGACGGCCGGGATTGGCCCGGCCGTTGGTTCCGTGCAGGGCCACCGTCCCAGAGCGAACGTGCACAATCTCCTGAACTCCGGCCGGCCGGAAGCCGCGATGCTCCACCGGGGTGGGTGCTCCTGCTCGTCTATGCCGGTTCGGGGCCTTCGGCGAAGTTCAGGACCGTGACCGAGGGGCGGTGGGCGGCCAGCCAGGGGGCGGTCAGGGCCAGGGGCAGGAGGGCGCCGAGGAGACCGCGTCCGCCCGTCGGGCGGACGTCGCGGACGGCCGTCACCGCCGGGCTCGCGGTGCGGAGCTTGTCGCGTTCGCCGGCGTCCATCGCCCAGGGCATGGCGGGCACCCGGTAGGCGGCGGTACGCATCTTCCCGCTCATGGTGAGCCGTGCGAACCAGCGCGGTACGGCGTCCACGACCATGGAGCCGCCGGGGAACCGGTCCGCACAGCCCGCGATCAGGGCTTTCACCTCGGCCGGGGGCAGGTACATGCACAGGCCCTGCGTAGTGACCAGGACCGCGCGGTCGCGGTCGACCTCGTCGGCCCACCGCAGGTCGGTGGCATCGGCCGCCAGATAGCGCCGGCGCGGGCCGGGCGGCAGGAGGCGCTCGCGCAGGGCCACCATTTCGGGGAGGTCCACGGTGAGCCAGTGGGCGCGGCCGTTGTCGACGCGCCAGTACTGCGTCTCCAGGCCCTCGCCCAGGCAGACCACCGTGCCGCGTGGCTCCCGGGCCAGGAAGTCCGCCACTTCACGGTCGAAGCAGGCCACCCGCAGCGCCTGGAACTGGGACTGGGAGCCGCTCGTGCCGAACCGCTCGGCGAAGGGGAAGTCGATCCGCTCGACCAGGTCCACCGCCTTCGGGTCGCGGAGCACGGCATCGGGCCGGCGGGCCTCGACGGCTCGCTGCCAGAGCGTCCACAGCGCCGTCTCGGGCACCGCCGACAGCTCCGGCCGCTCCACGCTGCTCATCTCTCGCTCGCTTCCTCGGACGTGGCGGGCGTCCCCCGCGCGGACCCGCCGATTCTGACACCGGGGGGCGTGCGGACGGCGGTGCCCACGGTTCGGCGCGCCGCGGCGACCGAGCGGCTCAGCCGACGCTGAAGGCACCGTCCGGGGGCGGCGGGGAGTCGGTGGCGGTGGCGTCGGTGACCGGCGCCGTGCGGGCGGCGAAGGCCGCGAGGTCGGCGCCCTCGGTGAGCCGGGCCGGGAAGATGTCCCCGGCGAGGCGGCGGCCGAGGTCGGCGACCGGCAGCGGGGCGGCCGAGCCGACCAGCAGGATGTTGCCGTACCGGCGCCCGCGCAGCACCGGTGCCTCGGCGATCAGGCAGGTCTGCGGGAAGACGGCGCGCAGCGTCGCCGCCTGGGCGCGGGCGAAGGCGAGCGGCGGGCCGTCGGCGAGGTTCGCCGCGTAGCAGCCGCCGGGGCGCAGCGCGGCCGCCGCCAGCCGCAGGAACTCCACCGAGGTGAGGTGTCCGGGGGTCCGCGAGCCGTGGAAGACGTCGGCGACGACGAGGTCCAGCGAGCCGGGCGCGGCCTGCGCGGCGGCCGCGAGGGCGGCGCGGGCGTCCCCCACCTCGGCGGTGATGTCGACGCCGGGCCCCTGCCACGGCAGGTGCTGCTCGACCAGGGCGAGCAACGGCCCGTCCACGTCCACCACGCGCTGGCGCGAGCCGGGGCGGGTGGCGGCCAGGTAGCGGGGCACCGTCAGCGCGCCGCCGCCCAGGTGGAGGGCGTGCAGCGGGCGGCCGGGCTCCGCGAGCGCGTCGACCAGGTGGCCGAGGCGCCGGGTGTACTCGAACTCCAGGTGGGTCGGGTCGCCGAGGTCGACGTAGGACTGCGGGGTGTCGTCGAGGGTCAGCAGCCAGCCGCCGTCGTGGTCGATGTCGGGGAGGAGCTTCGCCTGCCCGAGGTCGGTGCGCCGCGCCACCGGCAGGGGTTCGCCGGCCGGGGACGGGGTGGGTGGTTCGGGCGTCTCGGGCATGTCCGCAGCATAGGCGCCCGGCCCGAGTCGCCGTCACGCCGGAGGCTACCGGCCGGTATCGTCGTGCTGTCCCGAGATTCCGAGCAGAGAGTGGGTGCCCGTGGCCATGGAGTTCCGCGAAGACATCCTCGGCGCCCCCTACGAGGCCGCCGAGCTGCCGCTGCGGCCGGACGACGAGGGCGAGGTCTCGGCGACCCTGGTGCGCCGGCTGGTCCCCGGCTCGCAGCAGGCCGTGCTGTACATCCACGGCTACAACGACTACTGGTTCCAGACCCACCTCGCCGACCACTACACCGCCGCGGGCTTCTCCTTCTACGCGCTCGACCTGCGCAAGTACGGCCGTTCGCTGCGCCCGCACCAGTCGCCGAACTTCGTGCGCGACCTCGCGACGTACGACGAGGAGCTGGACGAGGCGGTGCGGATCATCCGGCAGTTGGACGGGCACACCCGGCTGCTGGTCAACGGCCACTCCACCGGCGGGCTGATCGCCGCCCTGTGGGCCGGGCGCCGCACCGGGCGGGGCCTGGTCGACGGCCTGTTCCTCAACAGCCCGTTCCTCTCCATGCCGGCCGCCCCCGCCGTCCGCACGCTCGGCGCCCCGGCGCTGGACGCGATCGGCCGCCTGGCGCCCACCCGGGTGCTGCCCTCGGCGCTCAACCCGCACTACGTGCACAGCCTGCACCGCGACTTCCGCGGCGAGTGGGACTTCGACCTGAGGCTCAAGCCGGCCGAGGGCGTGCCGCTGTTCGCCGGCTGGCTGGCCGCCGTCCAGCGCGGCCACCGGGAGCTGCGGCGCGGGCTCGGGATCGACGTGCCGGTGCTGCTGATGGCCTCCACCGCCTCCATCTCCACCACCCGCTGGCACGCCGCCCTGCACCACGCGGACGCGGTGCTGCGCGCCGACGACATCGCGGCCGCCGGTCCGCACCTGGGCCGCCATGTGACGATCGTGCGGATCAAGGGCGGCATGCACGACCTCGTGCTGTCCGCGGAGACGGCCCGCACCCGGGTGTTCGCCGAACTCGACCGCTGGCTCGGGGCGTACTTCCCACTCCCCGTGCACTGAACCGTCCGCACCGCCGCGGGGGGCCGGGGGCGCGCCGCCCGGCGTCGAAGCGGTCGGTGAACCAGCCGCTGGCGACG
>NZ_JBEXJT010000077.1:0-22866 GCF_040609255.1 Kitasatospora sp. NPDC004723
CCCCCGCCCCCGGCCCCCCGCCCGCTCCCCGTGCGCCTGCTGTGCGCCCGCGAGTCTGTGGAAGGCTACCCGGGCCCCTGTCACTTCCCTTGCCGAACAGGCGAGTTGAGGAGCCAGCATGCCGCATGGACACGGCCCGCAGGACGACCGGCACTCCGGCCACAGCGATCCCTCCCTGTACCGCACGCCCGCCGAGGCGATCGCCGCGCCACCGGAGAAGCTCGCCTACGTGGCGGGCTTCGACCGGTCGGCGCAGCGGCCGGACGCGCTGATCACCGTCGACACCGATCCGGAGTCGGCGAGCTACGGGCGTGTGCTCAACTTCACCGACATGCCCGGGGTCGGCGACGAGCTGCACCACTTCGGCTGGAACGCCTGCTCCAGCGCGCTCGCGCACGCCGGCCACCACGACGCCGAGCGGCGCTACCTGCTGCTGCCGGGCCTGCGCTCCTCACGGCTGCACGTCCTGGACACCCGGCCGGACCCGGTGCGCCCGGCGCTGGTGAAGACGGTGACCCCGGAGGAGCTGGCGGCCAGAGCCGGCTACTCGCGCCCGCACACCCTGCACTGCGGGCCGGACGGCGTCTTCCTGTCCTGCCTGGGCGCGGCGGCCGGCGGCGACGGCCCCGGCGGGGTCGCGCTGCTCGACCACACCACCTTCGACGTGCTGCGTCCCTGGGAGACCGAGCGCGGCCCGCAGAACTTCGCCTACGACGTGTGGTGGCACCTGGGCACCAACGTGGGCGTCACCAGTGAGTGGGGCACGCCGTGGATGGTCGAGGACGGGGTGGTGCCGGAGCTGCTGCTGGGCCGCAAGTACGGGCACGCGCTGCACTTCTGGGAGCTGGACTCCGGGCGGCACCTGCAGCGCGTCGACCTGGGCGACCAGTACCAGATGGTGCTGGAGCTGCGCCCGGCCCACGACCCGCAGGCCGAGTGGGGGTTCGCCGGGGTGGTCACCAACGTCGAGGACCTCTCGGCCTCGGTCTGGCTCTGGTACCGGGACGGCGCGGCGTTCACCGCGCGCAAGGTGATCGAGATCCCCGCCGAGCCGGCCAAGGCCGAGGACCTGCCGCCGGTCCTGCAGCCGTTCGGCGCGGTGCCGCCGCTGGTCACCGACATCAACCTGTCGGTCGACGACCGCTGGCTGTACGTCTCCGCCTGGGGCACCGGCGAGCTGCTGCAGTACGACGTGGCGGACCCGTTCCACCCCCGCCTGACCGCCTCCGTGCGGCTCGGCGGGGTGACCGCCCGCACCCCCCACCCGGCCGAGCCGGACCGCCCGTTGAGCGGCGCGCCGCAGATGGTCGAGATCAGCCGGGACGGACGGCGGGTGTACCTCACCAACTCGCTGTACGGGTCGTGGGACGACCAGTTCTACCCGGACGGCATCGAGCCGTGGATCGTCAAGCTGGACGCCGACCCGGAGCGGGGCGGGCTCGCCGTGGATCCGCGGTTCTTCCCGCACGGCGAGGAGTTCCGCGGGCTGCGGGTGCACCAGACGCACCTGGCGGGCGGGGACGCGTCCTCGGACTCCTACTGCTACCGGTAGGCGGCCGGCGGGTTCCGGGGCACCGGCCCGGTGGCGCGCTCAGAGGCGGCTGAGCACCGGGTCGTGGTGGATCCGGGTGGACGGCAGGCCGGAGGCGACCAGCCGGGTGCGGACCTCGTCGACCAGGCCCGCCGGGCCGCTGACGCAGGCCAGGTGCTGGGACCAGTCGCCGGCCCGGCTGACCGCCTCGGCCAGCCGGCCGCCCGGGCCCGAGGGGCCGTCGGCGGCGTCGTCGGCGACCGGGATCAGCTCCAACCAGGGCTTGCGGCCACCGAGTTCGGCGAGGGCCGACCAGTCGTAGAGGTCGGCCCGGGCCCGGGCCCCGACGAACAGGTGGACCCGGCGGCCGCGCGGGCGGTGCTCCACCAGCTCCTCGACGATCGCCTTCATCGGGGCGAGCCCGGTGCCTCCGGCGACCAGCAGGAGGTCCCGGGTGTCGTCCTGCGGCATCAGCGTGCCGCGCGGCGGGCCGAGCCGCAGCCGGTCGCCGACCGCGGTGTGCTCGACCAGCGCCGCGCTCACCCCGCCCGGCCCGGTGCGGCGGACGTGGAACTCCAGCTCGTTGTCGGCGCGCGGCGCGCAGCCCATCGAGTACTGCCGCCAGGTGTGCGGCAGCGCCGGGTGCTCGACGCTCCCGTACTGCCCGGCCCGGTAGGGGTACGGCTCACCGGTGCGCACCCGCAGCACCGCGAGGTCGGCGCGGCGTCGCTCGTGGCCGACGACCGTGGCGTGCCAGTACGGGGGCTCGGTGAGCGCCGACTCCGCGCCCGCCACCATCGACCGGACGGCGAAGCGCAGCATGCGCACCCAGGCGTCCTCCGGCTCGGCGCTCCACCCCGCGCCGGCCCGGTACCGGAGCGCCTCGCAGAGCGCCTCCTCGAAGGCCTCGTAGTGGACCGGACGGACGCCCAGCTTGCGGTGGTCGCGGCCGAGCTGGGCGAGCGTGGCGGAGAGCCGGTCGGGGTCGTGCAGATGCTCGATCAGGTACTCGAACATCCGCTCCAGGTGGACCTGCTGGAACTCCATGGACTCCGGGAACAGCGCGCGCAGGAAGGGGCGGCGGCGGAACATGAACGTGTAGAGGCGGTCGATCAGGTCGGCGAACGGGGCGACCAGACCGAGGCTGCCGAGGATCAGCCGCTGGTCGGCCGCGCCGTCGTGGCCCCTGGCGTACCCGTCGGCGCCCTGGCGGGCCTCGGGACGGGGGCCGCCGTCGGGCGCGCCGCCCGGGCCGGCCGGCGCTGCGGCGAAGGACGGCGCCGGCGCCAGGATCTGCCGGCGCAGGCGCATGGCGTGGTGGCGCGCGATCAACCGGTCGTACTCGGCGGTGCTGGTGGTGGTGTCCAGGTCCATGGAAGCGAAGCCTAATCACCTGTCAGACACCGTCCCGACGGCGGCTGTTCACCGTTCGGACAGCCGCCGGCCCGGTTCCGGGCAGGGGGTGGCCAAACCGTGGACAGGCCCAGTAAACGGCCCCGTGCGCCGGTCCGGACAGGGCCGGTGGTCCCTGGTCGACCGGGACCACCGGACCGGGTCGCGTCCCATGAAGAGGACCACCGACCTGTCGACGAACCGGCAGGTGGCACGGCGCCCCGTCCCCGGCGCTCTCCCGTCGCCGGGGGCGGGGCGCCGCTCCCGGGCCCCGTCGGGCCGGCGCGGGAGCGGGCCGGTCGCGGCGGCGCCGGACGCGGGGTCTGCGTCGGCGCCGGCCGCGACCGCCTCAGACGCCGGCCGGGTCGGCGGCCTTCCTGCCGCTCTGGCCCCGGCGCAGCAGGCGGCGGCGCGGGGGCTGGTCGGGGAGCCAGCCGAAGGTGAGGCAGCTGCCGATCACGCCGCAGAGCATGCCGATCAGGAAGCCCCCCAGGTTGGAGGTGAGCCAGCTGCCGAGCGACGCCAGCACGGCGAGGACCGAGTAGAACAGCCGCTGGGCCGGGTTGAACAGGACCAGCAGACCGCAGAGGACCATCACCGTCGGGACGAGGTAGCCGGACAGCCCCTGGAGCCCGATGTGCAGGACGACGGGCAGCGGGGCGCGCAGGGTGAAGAGGATCTCCGCGCCGCCGGACAGGATCAGCACTCCGCCCCAGAACGGCCGCCGGCCCCGCCAGCCGCGCCAGGCGGGGCGGGTCCGGGCGACGGTGGCCGGCCCGGCCTGGGTCTGGACGCCGGCCTGGACCTCGGCCCGGGCCGGTGGCTCGGGCACGGGGACGACCTCGGGCACGGCCTCGGGCTCGGGCGTCGGCTCGGGTTCGGCCACCGTCAGCAGCCCTCGGAACTGAAGCTCAGCCGCAGGTTGGGCAGTTTGAAGGCACCGGCGGTGGTGGCGTAGTTGTGCTGCCGCAGGTTCTTGATCTTGACGGTGTCGGCCTGCTGCCCGAAGACGCCGGGCAGGCCCCTGACGCCGGCCTTGGTGAAGGTGCTCGCGTCGCCGCCGATCTCGATGTTGGTGAACTCGGCGTCACCGGTGAGCAGGTCGGAGTCGGTGGTGAGGTCGGTGGCGGTCACCGGCGTCCCGGCGTCGCCGGCCTTGATCAGCAGGTTGATGCCGCCGAGTTCGACGCTCTGGCAGAGCTTGGTGAGCGAGGCCTCCTTGATCGCGGAGACCGCGACCAGCACCTGCCCGCCGGTGTCCCCGGCGTTGGGGCTGTTCTCGATCATGCGGTCCAGGCTGCCGAACTGCTCGAATCCCTTGCCGTCCAGGCTGTCGGCGGTGACGGTGAACGCCATGCCGGAGATCTCGAACTGCGCGGCGAGCACGCCCTGCGCGGTCAGGGTCATCAGCACGGCGCCGGCCGCGACGGCCGGCACGGCCATCAGCGCGGTGCGCTTCAGCCGGACCCGGCCTCTGCGCTGCGCGGGCGCCGCCGCGGTGGTGCTCTCGGTGCTCGGGGCTGCGTCCTCGGACGTGGCCATGTGTGCTCCCTCGGGTGGTGGGGACGGGCAGTCACTGGCACGTTGCCCTGGCGCGGACAGCGTTCTGCGGCACGACCGGGAGGGACCGCCCCTCGGCAGCGGGGCGGACCGGTCGGGCCGCAAGGGGTAACTGGGAAGCTACTGCCCGGTATTGAGGAGGTCAATACGGGTGCACGAAGGATCATCGTCCGCTTCTCCCGCGCGGCGGCCCGCCCTCCCCGAGAGGCAGGCCCTACGGCATGACCTCCAGCTCCAGGCGGCGCGCGGCCTCGGCCGGCCCGAGGAAGGAGGCCAGGCAGAACAGGCTCAAGGTCGGCAGCAGGTCCGGGAGTTCGGCGGTGCGACCGGCACCGATGCGGCGCTGCAGGGCGCAGTAGACGCCACCGACCACCGCGTCGACCATCGCCTCCGCCGCCACCCCGGCCGGGAGTTCGGGCACCTCGGCGAAGAACGCCCGGAACCGGGTGAGGAGTTGATCGCGCTCCCGGCGCCCGGCCGGGCCGACCGCGTCCAGCTCGATCACCGCCATGGTCGCGAAGGCCGGCACCCCGGCCAGCAGCCCGAGCATCGCCCGCAGCGAGTCACGGATCCCGGTGCACCAGTCCGGCGCCGCCGCGAAGGCCGCCGCCATCCGCCGGATCACCACCCCGGTGCCGTAGCGGTGGGCGGCCAGGAAGGCGTCCTCCTTGCCGGTGAACAGCTCGTAGAAGACCGGCCTGGTCACCCCGGCCGCGCGGCAGATGTCGCTGACCGTGGCACGCTGGTAGCCGTGCTGCGCCACGGTGAGCACCAGGCCGTCGAGCAGCCGCTCGCGCTGGGTCGCGGCGACCACCCCCGGTGGCAGCCGGCTCGGGCCGCGTTTGATCGACCGGGCCGGGTCGCGACCGGTGCGAGCGCCGGGCAGCAGGGCGGTTTCGGCGTTCCGACGGGTTTCCGGTCTCATCCGCCAACTCCTGTGCTTCTTCTTGACACTGACGCGACGTCCGGTTTACAACACTGGCGGGTTTCCAATTCGCGGCGGACGCCGCCGGAAGCCCGCACGCGTTCCGACTGCTCAGTATGGCGAACGCATGCCCGGCGGTGGCAGCCGCCGACGTGCACCCCGCACCGAACGCACCTTCCCGCCCCACCCCCGCTCCGTCTCCGCACCATCCCGCCGTACTCAGCCGTACTCGACCGCGGCCGGCCCCGGCCGGCCGTGAGCGGTCGATCCCGGCCGTGCCGTACCCGCCGCACAGCGTCGTGCCGCCGGTACCGCCGCCCGTACGGGCGGGCCCGTGGCGCCGGGCCCGCCGAGTCGCCGTCCGCGGCGCCCCACCCCGCACCACCCCGTCGCGGTCACGCCGCGGCCGACACCGCCGCGCGCACCCCCGCCGACCGCACGGCCCCCACCCGACTCGCCCGGAGAGGCACACCCTCATGCGCATCCGCCGTACCCTCGGAACCGCAGCCCTCGCCGCCGCCGCGATGCTGGCCGCCGGCACCGTCGCCCCCGCCCAGGCCGCCGACGCCCCGGCCGCCGCCCCCGTCGCCGTGCTCACCCACACCGCGCTCGCCGGACCGAACGTCTCCGTCGGCGATGTGCTGACCGCCGACCTGGTGAGCGGCACCACCGCCAACTTCTTCTCCAGCGCCACCGGAACGAGCGGCATCAAGTGCGCCACCTCCTCGTTCTCCGCGACCGTCCTCAGCAACCCCGCCGCCCCGGGCACGGCCACCGAGTCCCTCAACACCCAGACCTTCAGCAACTGCACCGCGAACGTGGTCGGCGTGACCGGGGTGAAGAGCATCACCGTCAACAACCTCGCCTACACCAACTCGGTCAGCGACGCCACGGGCTACCCGGTCTGGCTCAACACGGGCTCCGGCGGCGGACCGGTGCAGACGACCGTGGTGCTCAACACCGTCCTCGGCCCCATCACCTGCGTCTACCAGAGCGCCTCCGGCCTCACCGGCAGCACCAACAACGTCGGCCAGACCATCAGCTTCGTCAGCCAGCCGCTGCCGAAGTCCTCCGGCCCGAGCACCTGCTTCGCGACCGGCTACTTCACCTCGACCTACGGCCCGGTCCGCGACATCTCGGTGCCCGGGAGCCCGGCCGTCTTCGTCAACTGACACCCCCGCGGCGCCGGTGACCGCGCCCGGCCGGCGGCCCCGTGCCGCCGACCGGGCGCCATGCGTGCCGGCCGGACCCCGCCGTACCGCGCCGTGCGCCGCCGCGTCCGAGGATGCCCGGGACAGCGAAGTGACCCACCGGTAGGGTGCTGCCCACGGACACCGGACGACGGGGATGTGGGGCACGCATGGGCGCCGAGGGCACGCGGTTCTTCGAGTCGGTGGCCGATACGGCCGCCCGGCTGGCCGAGGCGGGCTACCTCGCCTCCACCGAGGTGGCGACCGCCGTCTTCCTCGCCGACCGGCTCGGCAAGCCGCTGCTCGTCGAGGGACCGGCCGGCGTCGGCAAGACCGAGCTGGCCAAGGCCGTCGCCGCCACCGGCCGCGCCCGGCTGGTCCGGCTCCAGTGCTACGAGGGCATCGACGAGGCCCGCGCCCTCTACGAGTGGAACCACGCCAAGCAGTTGCTGCGGATCACCGCCGGGCGCGACGAGGGCTGGGACGCGGCCCGCACCGACATCTTCGGCGAGGAGTTCCTGCTCACCCGGCCGCTGCTGACCGCCATCCGCGGCGACGAGCCGACCGTGCTGCTCATCGACGAGATGGACAAGGCCGACGTCGAGGTCGAGGCCCTGCTGCTCGAGGTGCTCGGCGACTTCCAGGTCACCGTGCCCGAGCTGGGCACCATCACGGCGAGCCGCCGCCCGTTCGTCCTGCTCACCTCCAATGCCACCCGGGAGCTCTCCGAGGCACTGCGCCGTCGCTGCCTGTTCCTCCACCTCGGCTACCCGGAGGCGGAGCTGGAGCGCCGGATCGTCCGGCAGCGGGTCCCCGGCCTGGACGCGGCGCTGGCCGAGTCGCTGGTCCGGGTGGTCGGCGCGCTGCGGGCGATGGAGCTGCGCAAGGCCCCCTCGGTGGCCGAGACGGTCGACTGGGCCCGCACCCTGCTGGCCCTCGGCGCCGACACCCTCGACGAAACGGTCGTGCGCGCCACCCTCGGGGTGGTGCTCAAGCACCAGGACGACGTGCTGAAGGCCGCGCAGAAGCTCACCCTCGCATGACCGTCCCCGCGCAGGCCGGCGACGGCGCCGCGGCGGCCCCCGGCGCCCCGACCGCCGACCTCGCCGCCCGGCTGACCGGCTTCGTGCGTGCGCTGCGCACCCACGGCCTGCGGATCGGGCCCGCCGAGACGGTCGACGCCGCCGCCGTCCTGGACGTCCTCGGCCTCGCCGACCGTGAGCAGGTCAGGGCCGGGCTGGCCGCCGCCCTGCTCCGCTCGGACGGGCAGCGCGCGGTCTTCGACGCCGCCTTCGACCTCTTCTTCCCGCTCGGCGTCGGCGATCCGGAGGCCGTCCGCCGGGCCGCCGACCCGGCCCCGGCCGACCCGACGGCCCCGGACCCGACGGCCCTGGACCCCGCCGCGCTGCGCGAGGACCTCAGGGAGCGGCTCGCGGCCGCCCTCGCCGCCGACGACTGGGCAGCCCAGGCCCGGCTGGCGGGCGAGGCGGTGGCCGCGTTCGGCCGGTACGGCACCGCCGGCGGTTCCGGCCGGCCCGGCAGTGACGGCTGGTCGGCCCACCAGACCCTCGGCCGGCTCGCCCCCGAGACCCTGCTGGCCAGGGTGCTGGCGGCGCTGCGCGCGGGTGCCGGCGGCACCGACGGTCTCGACGACCACCTCCTCCCGGACGAGATCCGCCGCCGCGTCCAGGACTTCCGCGCCATGGTCGCCACCGAGGCCCGACGGCGGGCGGCCGAGGTGCGCGGCACCGAGCACATCGCCGAACGCGCCGTCGCGCCCAGCCTCGACCGGATCGACTTCCTCGCGGCCGGCCGCGACCAGCTCGCCGAACTCCGGCGCACCGTGCACCCGTTGGCCCGGAAGCTGGCCACCCGGCTGGCCGCGCGCCGACGCCGGGCCGCACGCGGGCACATCGACCTGCGCCGCACCCTGCGCCGCTCGCTGTCCACCGGCGGTGTCCCGCTGCGCCCGGCCCACCGGCTGCGCCGCCCGGCCCGGCCCGAGCTCGTCCTGCTCTGCGACGTGTCCGGCTCGGTGGCGGGCTTCTCCGACTTCACCCTGCTGCTGGTCCAGGCGATGCGCGACCAGTTCAGCAGGATCCGGGTGTTCGCCTTCGTCAACCGCACCGCCGAGGTGACGGACCTGCTCACCCGCGGTGGCGGCGACCCGGCCGCCCTGGCCCGGCGGATCCTCACCGAGGCCAAGGTGACGGGCTACCACGGCAACAGCGACTACGGCTCGGCGCTGCGCGAGTTCGCCGACCGGCACCTGGACGCCGTGGGCCCGCGGACCAGCGTGCTGATCCTCGGCGACGCCCGCAACAACCACCGGGATCCCGACCTGCCCGCCCTCGGGCTCATCGCCGCCCGCGCCCACCGGGTCCACTGGCTCAATCCGGAACAGCCCGCACTCTGGGGCACCGGCGACTCGGCCGCCCCCGTCTACGCCGGGGTCGTCGAGATGCACTGCTGCCGCAACGCCCGCCGGCTGGGCGAGTTCATCGCCCGCCTCCTCCCGGTCTGAGCGCCCGCGTGCCGACCGCAGCCGTCACCGCATTCGACGAGGGAGCCGCCATGGCACCGGACGAAGTTCCCGACTGGTTCTGGGCGGCCCTGGAAGCGACCCGACCGCGGCTGTCCGCTCTGGAATCGTGGCTGGAGTCCCGGCCCCGGGAGGTCCTCGAAGCCTTCGCGCTCGCGTTCGAGGCCGCCGCGGACGCGCTGGCCGACTTCTCGGACGGCGTGCGGGTCGACGGGTTCGGCTGGTCCGAGGACGACACCGAGGACCTGTGCCTGTGGATCGTCGGTCAGGGCCGCGGGTTCTGGGAGTCGGTGCTCGCGGGGGAACGGTCGCTGGAGGAGGCCGCGCAGCTGTACCTGGGCCGTGTTCCGCCGTCCGCCGGGCAGGTCGTACCGTGGGACGAGGAGGTCACGAACCCGGAGCACCGGGGCTACCAGTCCCCCGGCACCATCGTCCACGGCGTCTACCGCACCCGATTCTCCGAGGTGCTCGACGAACGGCCGGCGAAGGGCTGAGGAAGCCCCCGGCCCGCCCGGACGGGACAGACGGGGGGGTGAGCGGGATGGACGGGGTGGGCGGGGGACCGCGAGGACCGGCCCCCGGCCACCGGGTGGGCCTCAGCCGTCCAGGTGCCGCAGGAAGTCCAGCAGCGCGGCGGTGACCTCGGCCGGGCTCTCCTGCTGCGTCCAGTGCCCGACCCCCGGGAGGGTCACGTGCCGGTGCAGCTTGGGCGCCAGGTGCTGCAGCAGCAGGTCCATCGCCTCCTCCGGGATCTGGGAGGTGACCATGTCCCGGTCCCCCTTCACATAGAGGGCGGGGACCTCCACGGGCAGCCCGGCGAGCCCGGCGAGCAGCTCGTTGTTCCGGTCGATGTTGCGGTACCAGTTGAGGCCGCCGGTGAAGGCCCGCTCGCCGTGCTCGGCGTAGTCGGCGACGAAGGCCTCGACGTCCGCCTCGGACAGCCAGTCGGGCAGCTTCTCCGGCTCGACGAGACCGTCCAGCAGGGTCTGGCCCTCGCCGACCACCCAGGCCTGCGAGCCCTCGCCGCGCGGGCGGTCGCCCGAGCCGGTGTGGAACAGCCGGCGGAAGGTCGCGTGCGGGTCCCGGAGGAGTTCGGCGTCGGCGACGCCGGGGCGCTGGAAGTAGACCTGGTAGAAGCCCTCGCCGAACCGCTCCCTGGCCTGCTCCAGCGGCGGCGGGCCGAGGGTCGGCAGCGGCGGGACGCTGAGCCCGGCCACGCCGCGCACCAGGTCGGGACGGAGGGTCGCGGTGGTCCAGGCGACCGGGGCGCCCCAGTCGTGGCCGACCAGCACCGCCCGCTCCTCGCCGAGCGCGCGGATCAGCGCGGTGACGTCGCCGACCAGGTGCAGCAAGGTGTAGGCGTCGACCCGCTCGGGCTGCTCGCTGCGGGCGTAGCCGCGCTGGTCGACGGCGACCACCCGGTAGCCGGCCTCGGCGAGCGGCGCGAACTGGTGCCGCCAGGCGTACCAGCTCTCCGGGAAGCCGTGCAGCAGCAGGACCAGCGGCCCCTCCCCCTGCTCGGCGACGTGCAGCCGGACGCCGTTCGCCTCGACGTGACGGTGCGCGATCCGTCCGTATGCCTGTTTGGTCATGCCGGCCTCCTTGTCGACGACTCGTCAACCCGTCGAACGGGCCACGCCCGACCGTTCGTTCCCTCCCCGGTCCGCCGGGGCCACGCGGGCCGGGGCTCAGTCGCGGCCGTCGCCCAGGCGGTCCAGCAGGGCGGTGCCGAGGGCGAGCAGAACACCAAGACCGATCATCACAAAGTAACCCTCTGTCTGGTGGTCGGCGGGAACCAGGAAGCGGACGAAGCCGAACACCCGCAGGCCCCACAGGTGGTCGGCCAGCAGGCCGCTGATCCCGCCGACGACCAGGACGAAGCTCACGAAGCCGAGGAAGTTCTTCATGGTCACGACGTTAGGGAGCCGGGTCCGGGGCGGGATCCGACTTTCGGCGCGACCGGGCTCCACCAAAGTCGCGCGTGCGGAGCGCGGGCACGGCGGCGAGCGCCGGGGCGGCGGCGAGAGCGAAGCAGAGCGGCAGCGGCAGGTGGCCGACCAGCAGGCCCACGGTCGCGCCGCCGGTGGCCGACCCGGCGTTGACGGCGGTGTTCACCCAGGCACCGGCGCGGGTGCGGGCGTCGGGGGCGACCGCCTCGTCCGCCACCAGGTAGGAGGTGGTGAGGGCGGGCGAGACGAAGAGCCCGGCGAGCGCGACGGCCGCGCCGAGCAGCAGCAGGTTGGGCGCGAGCCCGGCGGCGGCCAGCGCCACGCCGAGACCGGCCGTGAACAGCGGCAGCCGGACGGCGTTCGGCAGCGGACGGTCCAGCGCGCCGAGCCCGAGGCCGCCGACCGCACTGCCCACCGAGAGCGCGGCCAGCACCCAGCCCACCGCCTCCGGCCGCCCCTGCTGCTCGGCGAAGGCGACCACCATGAGGTCCAGCGCGCCCAGCGCCAGCCCGGTCACGGCCGCCGCGAGCACAGCGCTGCGCAGCGCCCGCCCGCCGCCGAGCCGCCCGGCGCGCCGCCCTCGCCCACCGCCGGCCGCCCCGTCCGCACCGGCCTGCCGCTCCTCCCGATCGCCGCCCCGGGGGTGCGGCGCCGCGAGCGGCGAGGCGACCAGCAGCAGGGCTCCGGTGAGCAGCAGGGCGGCGCCCGCGACGACGGCGCCGGCGGGGCCGACCAGCGGCAGCAGCAGGCCGACCAGCAGCGGTCCGCTGACGAAGAGCAGTTCCTCGGCGACCCCGTCGAGGCTGTAGGCGCGCCGGAGCAGGTCCGGGTCGGGCAGCAGCCGGCGCCAGAGCGTGCGCATCACCGGGCCGAGCGGCGGGGTGCAGGCCCCCGCGGCGACGACCAGCGCCGCGAGCGCCGCCGGTGCGGTGCCGGGCCGCGCGGTGGCGGCGGCCACGGCGAGCAGCAGCGCGCTGTACAGCACGGCCATCGGCGGCAGCGCCCGCCGGGGGCCGTGGCGGTCGACCAGTGCGGCCCTGACCGGGGAGAGGAGGACGCTGGCGAGGCCGAACAGGGCCATCGCCGCACCCGCGGCGGAGTAGGAGCCGGTGGCGTCGCGGACGGCGAGCAGCAGGGCGAGCGGGACCACGCCGTAGGACAGGCGGCCGAGCAGCGCCGCGCCGAAGGTGCGGCCGGCGTGCGGGGCGCGGAGCACGGCGCGGTAGCCGGGGCGCGCGGAGCGGGCGCGCGAAGGCGCGGAGGCGGAGGAGGGCATGGGAACGTTCCTCGGTGAGAACCGGGCGGCGGGCGGGGAACGCCCGGCGGCGCGCCGGAGGTGTGCGGGGACACCGGAGGACCGCGCCGACGGCGGTGCGGTCGGGGCGCGGTCGCGACGGGGCCGGCTACACACAGGGAACGAACATGGCCCGTACCGTACCAGCCCGGTCCGACGGAGCGGGGCCCGAGGACCGGGCGGCGGGCGGGGCCCGGACGGAGCAGCGGGCCGGGCGGGGCGGCGGTCGCCCGGGTACGTTCGCCGTGTGCAGCAGAGGCCACCCCACGTCAGCAGGCGCACCCGGGCCGGGAGACCGGCGGCGGCCGGCGCGGTCGCGGCACTGCTCCTCGCGGCCGGTGCGCCCGCCGCCGCCACGCCTGCCCCCTCCCCCGCGCCTTCCCCCGCCCCCGCTCCCGCTCCCGCGGGCGTTCCCCGAGCGGCGCAGGACGCGGCGTCGGTGATCGGCGGCGAGCGGCTGGGGCGCCCGACCGTCCAGCTGGCGCCCCGCCCCGGGGCTCCGGAGCTGCCCGCCGGGCTGACCGGACGCTCCTGGCTGGTCGCCGACGCCGCGACCGGCGAGGTGCTGGCGGCCCGCGACGCGCACCTCCCGCTGCCGCCCGCCAGCACGCTCAAGATGCTGTTCGCGGACACCGTGATGCCCAAGTTCGACCGCTCCCTGGAGCACCGGGTGACCTCGGCCGAGCTGGCCGGGGTGGGGTCCGGCAGCAGCCTGGTCGGGATCAAGGAGAACCTGTCCTACCGCGTCGAGGACCTCTGGCGCGGGGTCTTCCTCGCCTCCGGCAACGACGCCGTGCACGTCCTCTCGCACATGAACGGCGGGCTGGCGCGCACGGTCACGCAGATGCAGGAGCGGGCGATCGCCCTGCAGGCCCGGGACACCAGGGTGGTCTCCCCGGACGGCTACGACCAGGACGGCCAGGTCTCCTCGGCGTACGACCTGACGCTGTTCGCCCGGGCCGGGCTGCGCAACCCGGACTTCCGCGGCTACTGCGCGACCCGCACCGCGTTGTTCCCCGGCGGGCTCGACCTGACGACCGGGCAGCGGACCGCCTTCGACATCGCCAACACCGACCGGCTGCTGGGCAAGTACCCCGGGCTGATCGGGGTGAAGAACGGTTACACCACCAACGCGGGCGCCACCTTCACCGGCGCGGCCGAACGCGGCGGCCGGACGCTGCTGGTGACCGTGATGCACCCGGAGCAGCAGTCCAAGGTGTACGACGAGGCGGCGGCGCTGCTGGACTGGGGCTTCGCGGCGGCCGGGAAGGTCGAACCGGTCGGCACCCTGGTGGACGAGGAGCAGGAGACCGGCGGGTCCGCCCCGGCCGTGGCGACCGAGGAGCCGGCCACCGCGGTGCTGCCGCAGGCCGTCCGGGCGGCCGATCACGCGCTGGGCCCGGCGGGGTGGACGGCGGCGGTCCTCTGCGGGGCACTGGCGCTCTGGGCGGCGGCCCGGATCCGCGTCCGCCGGCGGCCGCACGCGCGGACCGCCGGGGCCGTCCGGCCCCCGGTGCCGCTCGGTGCTCCCGTCGTGCCCCCGCGGCCGCCGTACGCCCCGCATGTCGCCGCCGCCCCGTACGGCAGCGCAGCCCGGTACGGCACCGCCCCCCGGCGCGGCGCCGCCGGCCGGCTCGGTGCCACCGCGGTGGGCGGGTCCACGGCGGTGGGCGCCGGGGGCCGCCGCCGGCTGGCCCGCCGCGCCCGGATCCTGGCCCGCTCCGCCCGGACCCGGCTCGCCTCGGGCACCTCCCGACGGCCATCGTGAGCAGGCCCCGGTCCGCGCCCTAGAATGCCCGGCATGAGCGCCGCCACCCCCCACCCCGACCCGCACCGGCAGAAGCGGCTCGAACGCCTCGTCAGCCTCTCCGCCGGCAGCTATCTGCTGGTCACCACCTTCAAGAAGGACGGCACCGCGGTGCCGACGCCGGTGTGGGTGGTTCGCGACGGCGAGGCGCTCGGCATCTGGACCGTCGCCGACTCCTGGAAGGTCAAGCGGATCCGCAACCGCCCGGACGTCCTGGTCGGGCCCTGCGACGTGCGCGGCAATCCGACCGGCGATTCCGTCCCGGCCACCGCCGAGATCCTCGGGCCCGAGCGCACCGCCGCCTACCGGACGCTGCTGCGGCAGAAGTACGGCCTGGTCGGTGTTGTCACCCTGTTCGGCAGCCGGCTGCGGCGCGGCGATCACGGCACCGTCGGCATCCGGCTCACCCTCACCGACGACCGGCCCGCCGAGGACCGACCCACCGACGACCGGCCCACCGACGACCGGCCCGCCGAAGGCTGATCCGCCGACGGCTGACGGCCGCGGGGCCGTCCGCACCCGTCACTCCTGGCACACCCACCGCACTCGCCCCGTCCGGTACATGTCAGCCAAAACGTTCTTCCGTTGTACGCCTGGCCGTCCGCCAGAGCGCGCGGTATGGCAACGGTGACGCTGCTACAACACACAGCGCCCCACCAACAACCGTTCGCGCGTCAGGAGGACGCCCCATGCGGCGAACCGATCGAGTCCGGCTCCGTGCACTGGCGGTGGCATCGGCCGCCGCCGTCGTGGGAGCACTCACGGCCCTGCCGGCCGGCACCGCGAACGCGGTGTCGCCGGACATCGTGATCAGCCAGGTGTACGGCGGTGGCGGCAACTCCGGTGCCCCGTACGCCAATGACTTCATCGAGCTGTACAACCGCGGCACCGCGCCGGTCCCGGTCACCGGCTGGACCGTCCAGTACGCCTCGGCCGCCGGCTCGTCCTGGGCGAAGACCACGCTGTCGGGCACCATCGCCCCCGGCAAGTACTACCTGGTGCAGGAGGCGGCCGGCGCCGGGACCGGGGCCGCGCTGCCGGCACCCGACGCCACCGGCACGATCGCCATGGGCGCCAACGCCGGCAAGGTCGCGCTGGTCACCAACTCCACCGCGCTGACCTGTTCCACCGGCTGCGCCACCCAGGCCGGGGTGAAGGACTTCGTCGGCTACGGCACGACCGCGAGCTCGGCCGAGGGCTCGCCGACCGGCAACCTCGCCAACGCCACCGCCGCGCTGCGGGCGGGCGGCGGCACCACCGACACCGACAACAACGCGGCCGACTTCGCCGTCACCGCACCCACCCCGCGCAACTCCTCCTCCACCGGCGGCGGGACGGGCGGCGGCGCCCGCATCCACGACATCCAGGGCGCCGCCCGCACCTCCCCGCTGGCCGGCCAGGCGGTCAGCGCCGTCCCCGGTGTCGTCACGGCGGTCGGCCCGAGCGGCTACTGGTTCCAGGACCCGCAGCCCGACGCCGACCCGGCCACCAGCGAGGCGGTCTACGTCTACACCGCGGGCGCGCCCGGCGTGGCCGTCGGCGACTCGGTCAAGGTCGGCGGCACGGTGAGCGAGTACCGCCCGGGCGGCACCGGCGGCACCACCAACCTCACCGTCACCGAGCTCACCGCGCCCACCACCAGCGTGCTCGCGCACAACGTCGCGCTGCCCGCCGCCACCGTGGTCGGCGCGGGCGGCCGGATCCCGCCCGCGTCGGTGATCTCCAGCGTCACCACGGGCGACGTCGAAACCGCCGGCGGCTTCCAGCCGGCCACCGACGGCCTGGACTTCTGGGAGTCCCTGGAGGGCATGCGGGTCCAGCTGAACGACGCCGCCGTGGTCGGCCCGACCAGCTCCTTCGGCGAGATCCCGGTCGTCCCGCAGGGCTCGACCACCCGCACCAACCGCGGCGGCATCCTGCTGCAGGCCACCGACGGCAACCCCGAGCGGGTGCTGCTGGACGACGTGCTCGCCCCTACGCCGGCCGCCAACGTGGGCGACACCCTCTCCGGCGCCACCGTCGGCGTGCTCGACTACTCCTTCGGCAACTTCAAGCTGCTGGTCACCGCGACCCCGACGGTCGCCTCCGGCGGTCTGACGGCCGAGACCACCGCCGCCCCGGCCGCCGGCGAGCTCGCCACGGCGACCTTCAACGTCGAGAACCTCGCGCCGAGCGACCCGCAGAGCAAGTTCGACGGCCTCGCCGCAGCTGTCGTCAACAACCTCCGCTCGCCCGACCTGGTCGCCCTGGAGGAGATCCAGGACAACTCCGGCGCGACCGACGACGGCGTGGTCGCCGCCGACCAGACCGTGGCCAAGCTGGTCGCCGCGATCAGCGCGGCCGGCGGCCCGGCCTACTCGTACCGTCAGATCAACCCGGTGAACGACCAGGACGGCGGTCAGCCCGGCGGCAACATCCGCCAGGTCTTCCTCTACCGCACCGACCGCGGCCTGAGCTTCACCGACCGCCCCGGCGCCGGCTCCACCACGGCCGACTCGATCGTCAACAACGCCGGTACGCCCGCCCTCGCCTACTCCCCCGGCCGGATCGACCCGACCAACTCGGCCTTCAACTCCAGCCGCAAGCCGCTCGCGGGCGAGTTCCGCTGGAACGGCCGCCCGGTCTTCGTGATCGCCAACCACTTCAACTCCAAGGGCGGCGACCAGCCCCTCTTCGGCCGCTACCAGCAGCCGTCGCGCCCCTCCGAGACCCAGCGGCACGCGCAGGCCACCGTGGTGAAGTCGTTCACCGACCAGATCCTCGCGGTCGACCCGAACGCCGCGGTCATCGTCCTCGGCGACCTCAACGACTTCGAGTTCTCCCAGACCGCCGACCTGCTCACCGCGGGCGGCTCGCTGGTCGACCTCCCCCGCACCCTCCCCCTCGCCGAGCGCTACACCTACGTCTACGAGGGCAACTCCCAGGTGCTGGACCACATCCTCATCTCGCCCGCCCTCGCGGCGAAGGCGTACAGCTACGACATCGTGCACCTCAACAGCGAGTTCGCCACCCAGCTGAGCGACCACGACCCGCAGGTCGTCCGCATCCCGCTGCCGTAGCGCCTCCCCCGGTTCCACCGATCCGCTGCCCCGGCGTCACCTCCCCGACGCCGGGGCAGCGCCGTACCCCGAGGCCGGAACGGTCCGATTGCTTGCGTACAATCTCATCGCAATCCGATCACACCATCAGGTCACCACACATCGCGGCTGCGCCGACGCCGACGGCACGGCCCGTTCCTCTGGGGGACATTCGTGCAGGAAATGGTCAAGGGCGCCAACGTCGGACTCGCGACGCTGAGCGAGAGCACCGACGCCGTCACGGTGATCCTGGGGTGGAGCAGCCCCGGGGGCGACGGGGACGCGGACGTCTCGGTGCTCCTCCTGACCGCCGACGGCAAGGTCCGGGGCAACGCCGACTTCTTCTTCTACAACAGCCCCACCGCCGAGGACGGCAGCGTCGAGCTGCTCGGCCAGAGCCCGACCGAGACCGGTACCGAGGACCGCATCCAGCTGGACCTCACCGCCGTGCCCGCCGACATCGAGCGCCTGGTGATCGCCGCGAGCCGGCCCAACCGCGCGCCCTTCGGTCAACTGGACGACCTCCGGCTCGAACTGGCCGACCTCGGCGGCGAGCGGCTGCTGGGCTTCTCCATCACCGACGCCGACACGGAGAGCGCCTTCGTCTTCGGCGAGATCTACCGCCGCCACCAGGAGTGGAAGTTCCGCGCCGTCGGCCAGGGCTACGACACCGGACTCGCCGGGCTGGCCACCGACTTCGGCATCGAGATCGAGGACGACGAGACCGAGGACGTCGAGAACGCGGACGTCGAGGCGGAGGCTGCGGAGGCGGAAGCCGTCGGGACCGGGACCCCCGGGAACGGGAGCGACGACGGCCGGGCCGACGAGGACCGGGCCGCCCCGATGACCAAGCCGCCGCTGGACACCCCGGCCCCCGCGCCCGCCCCCGCGCCCGAAACCGGGCCCGCCCCGGCCGCCGAGGACGCCCCCGTCTCCGCCCCCAAGCGCCTGCGCACGGCCAAGAAGAAGGTCACCCTCCCCAAGGCCGCCAAGCCCTCGCTCGCCGAGAACGACACCTGGCGCACCGCCCGGCTCTTCCCGGCCACCTCGCTGAAGAGCGACCGCGAGCGCGAGGTCCGCGCCACCTCCGTCCTGCTCTCCGTGATGGCCCAGGTGCCGGAGTTCGGCCGTCGCCTCACCGCCGCGTTCGGCGCCCCCGCCGGCCGCACCGAGACCTTCACCGAGGTCTCGCTCCCGCACGGGGAGACGCCGAAGCGGCCCGACGGCGTGATCCGCGTCGAGCGCGCCGGGCGGCTCTGGACGGCGCTCGTCGAGAGCAAGACCAACGGCAACCCGCTGAAGACCGAGCAGGTCCAGGACTACATGGACATCGCCGCCCGGCGCGGCTACGAGGCCGTCATCACCGTCTCCAACGACGTGGCCCTCGACGGGAGCCCGCTCGTCCAGGTCAAGATCGACGGCCGGCGCAAGCACAAGGTGCTGCTCGGCCACCTCTCCTGGGCCGAGGTCGCCTACCAGGCGAAGATGCTGATCCGGCACGAGGGCGTGGGAAACCCCGCGCACGCCTGGCTGCTCCAGGAGCTGCTGCACTACCTGCAGCACGAGAACTCGGGCTGCCACGGCTTCCAGAACATGGGCCCGGCCTGGGTCCCGGTCCGCAAGGCCATCGACGAGGAGACCCTCACCGCCGGGGACGAGCGCGCCACCCAGGTGGTGGAGAGCTGGGAGCGGCTGATCCGCCAGGTGTGCTTCCAGCTCGGCGGCGAACTCGGCGTCAAGGTGCTGCCCGTCCAGCGGGCCCGGCGCGGCGAGGACGCCGGGGCGCGGCGGGCGGCGCTGGCCGACCGGCTCTGCGAGGACGGCCGGCTGAACGCGGAGATCCGGGTCGATGGTGCCGCCGGCACCATCGCCATCGCGGCCGACCTGCGGGTCGGCAAGCTGCGGACCTCGACCGAGATCCCGGCCCCCGAGCAGGGCTACCCGCTGAGCTGGGTCAAGCGGCTGGTCCGGCAGCTCGGCGAGGCCCCGGCCGACCTGCACGTCGAGACCCTCACCGACGGCGAGGCGGCCGGCCCCCGGGGCACCCTGGAGAAGCTGCGGCCCGAGCCGGGCGACCTGCTGCCGAAGGACTCCTCGCGGATCACCGGCTTCCGGCTCTCGCTGTCCAAGAGCATGGGGAGCACCCGGGGCAACGCCGAGAGCGGGTTCATCCGCAGTGTGGACGCCGCCGTCGAGCGGTTCCACTCGGGCGTCCTGGTCCACCTCGACCAGCGGGCCGGCCGGCGGGCGCAGTGAGCCGGTAGGCGGAGGACCTCGGCGGGCCGGGGCGGGTGCGGGAGACCGTGCCCGCCCCGGCCCTTGCCGTGTCCGCGACGGGCACGGGGTGGGGGTATGTGATTCGGGTCATACAGGGGTGTTCGGGAACTCCACGGGTCGGTGGGACGACTGGTGGGGGGTGAGTGGGATGTCGCCGGGTAGCCGGCCGTTGAGTGTGCTGGCGGGGTTCGCCCTGCTGCTGGTGGTGGTGTTCGTGGTGGCCTTCGCGGTGGGGCGCGGGGCCGGGCCGGTGACGCCCGGGCTGACGCCCGGCGGCGGAGGCGGCGCCAAACCCGGGATGGGCCACGACATGGGAGCGGGCCGGTGACGTCCGTGACGGAGAGCGCGGGGAGCGGGGCGGGCAGCGGGGACACCGGCGCCCTCGTGAGCACCGATCTGGCGGTCGGCGGGATGACCTGCGCCGCCTGTGTCAGCCGCGTGGAGAAGCGGCTGGCCCGGATCGAGGGCGTGACCGCCGGGGTGAACCTGGCCACCGGGCGGGCGCGGGTGCTGCACCCGGCCGCGGTGGGCCTGGACGAACTGGTCGCGGCGGTCGAACGGGCCGGGTACACGGCCGAGTCGGTCCCCGACGGGGTGCCGCCGTCCGGTCCGGAGGCGGAGGACGCCGGGGACCGGTGGCGGCTGCTGGTGACGGCCCTGCTGGCCGTACCGGTGGTGGTGCTGTCGATGGTGCCCTCGCTGCAGTTCCCGGCCTGGCAGTGGGTCTGCTTCGGGCTGGCGCTGCCGGTGGTGAGCTGGGGTTCCGCCCCGTTCCACCGCCGGGCCCTGCAGGGCCTGCGGCACGCCGCGGCGACCATGGACACCCTGGTGAGCCTCGGGGTGGTCGCCTCGTTCGGCTGGTCCGCGTACGCGCTGCTGTTCGGCGGGGCGGGCGAGATCGGCATGCGGATGCCGTTCTCGCTGACCGCGGACGGCGGCGGCACCGCGCACGTCTACCTGGAGGCGGCCGTCGGGGTGCCGCTGTTCGTCCTGGCCGGGCGGCTGCTGGAGGGCCGGGTGCGGCGGCGCAGCGGTTCGGCGCTGCGGGCGCTGGCCGAGCTGGGCGCGAAGGAGGTCTGCGTCCGTGATCCGCGCAGCGGCGAGGAGCGGCTGCTGCCGATCGAACGGCTGCTGCCCGGGCAGGAGTTCGTGGTCCGGCCGGGCGAGCGGGTGGCCACCGACGGAGTGGTCGTGGAGGGCGGTTCGGCGCTGGACCTGAGCCTGCTGACCGGCGAGTCGGTGCCGGTGGAGGTCGGGCCGGGCGACCAGGTCGCGGGCGCCACGGTGAACGTCGGCGGGGCGCTGGTGGTGCGGGCGACGGCGGTCGGCGCGGACACCCAACTGGCCCGGATCACCGCCCTGGTGGCGGACGCCCAGGCCGGCAAGGCACGGGCGCAGCGGCTCGCGGACACGGTCGCCGGGGTGTTCGTGCCCTGTGTGCTGACGGTGGCGGTCTGCGTGCTGGGCTTCTGGCTGGGCGCGGGCGCCGACCCGCAGGCGGCGGTGACGGCCGCGGTCGCCGTGCTGGTGGTGGCCTGCCCGTGCGCGTTGGGCCTGGCCACGCCGACCGCGCTGCTGGCGGCGACCGGGCGCGGCGCCGAGCTGGGCGTGCTGGTGCGCGGCCCGGAGGTGCTGGAGAGCCTGCGCCGGGTCGACACCGTGGTGCTGGACAAGACGGGCACGCTGACCACGGGCCGGATGGAGCTGGCGGCGGTCGCCGTGGCCGTCGGCGCGGGGGTCGACGAGGACCGGGTGCTGCGGCTCGCGGGAGCCGTCGAGCACCGCTCGGAGCACCCGATCGGGCGAGCCGTCGTGGGGGCGGCCCGGGCCCGGTGCGGCTCCGAGCCCCTTCCGGCGGTGGCCGGTTTCGCGGCCACCGCCGGAGTCGGGGTGTCCGGCGAGGTCGAGGGCCACCCTGTGCGGGTGGTCCGGCCGGACGACGCCGACGGGCCGCTGCCGGAGGAGCTGGAGCGGGCGCTGGCGGACGCCTCGGCGGCGGGCCGCACGCCGGTGGTGGTCGAGCTGGACGGGCGGCCGGTGGCCGTCCTGGCGGTCGGCGACACGCTGCGCTCGGGCAGCTGGCGCGCGCTGCACCGGCTGCGCGGCATGGGCCTGGAGCCGGTGCTGCTGACCGGGGACGGGCCGGGCGCGGCGCGGGCGGTGGCGGCGGAGCTGGGCATCGAGCGGGTGCACGCCTCGGCCTCGCCGGAGCGCAAGGCCGAGGTGGTCGCGGAGCTGCGGGCCGCCGGGCGGACCACGGCGGTGGTCGGCGACGGTGTCAACGACGCCGTCGCGCTGGCCTCCGCGGACCTCGGGGTGGCGCTCGCCTCGGGCAGTGACGCGGCGATCGGCGCGGCCGGGCTGACGCTGGTGCGCGGGGACATCGAGGCGGTGGTGGACGCGGTCCGGCTGGCCCGGCGCACCCTGGCCACGATCCGGGTCAACCTGCTCTGGGCGTTCGGGTACAACGTGGTGCTGATCCCGCTGGCGGCGGTGGGGCTGCTGAACCCGATGCTGGCGGCGGTAGCGATGTCGCTGAGTTCCCTGCTGGTGGTGGGCAACAGCCTGCGGCTGCGGACGTGGCGGCCCGGGCGGGGCGCCACGGACGGGCGCGGCGGCGGGGCGGGTGACGGCGGTCCCGGCGGCGGCCCGGCGGGCGCGGCGCGGCGGCCGGCCCGGGCGCGGCGTTCGGCGGGTGCGGCGTGGTGAGCGGGCGGACGTCGGAGCGGCTGCGGACGTCGGAGCGGCTGCGGGCGGCGGGACGGTCGGGTGCGGCCGAGCGGCTGCGGGTGGTCGGGCCGCCGGTGGCCGCCGCCGCGGTGGCGCTCGCGCTGCTCTCGGGGTGGACGGCGATCGGCGGGGCCGGCACGGCCCGCCCGGTCGAGGTGGAGCCGGGCTGGCTGCTGCTGCCCTCGGCGGGCGGGGCACCGGCCACCGCCGCCTTCTTCACGGTCCGCAACCCCGGCGACATACCCGACGAACTCACCGCGGCGAGCTGGGAGTTCGGCGGCAAGGTGACGCTGAAGCGGCATCTGCACCAGGGCGCCTCGGGCCGCTGGGCGCCGGCCGCGACCCTGCCGGTGCCGGAGCGCGGAGAGCTGGCGATGTCCCCGGAGGACGCCGATCTGATGATCACCAATCCACCCCCGCTGAAGGTCGGGCAGTGGGTGGAGTTCACCCTCAGCTTCCGCAACAGCCCGCAGCTGCGGGTCAAGGCGGAGGTCCTGCCGCCCGGCGGGCGACGCGGCAGCGGCTGAGCCGCCCGCCGGGCCGGTGGCCCGGGCGGGGGCGCGGGGCCAGCCAGACCGGCCCCCCCCCCCCC
>NZ_JBEXJT010000078.1:0-22514 GCF_040609255.1 Kitasatospora sp. NPDC004723
GCCGTCGCGTCTTTGCGCCGCGGTCAGCCGGTCGTCGCCCACTCTTCGCGCAGCCGCCCGAACACCTCGTGGAACTCGGGGAAGGTCTTGCGCACACAACCGGGGTCGTCGAAGGTGATGCCGGGCGTGCGCAGGGCGGTGACGGAGAACGACATCACGATCCGGTGGTCGCCGTGGGAGTCGAGCGCGGTGCCGCGCGGGACGCCCGGCCGGATCTCGATCCAGTCGTCGCCGGTGGCGACCTCGATGCCGAGCCGGCGGAGGTTCCCGGCGCAGGCGTCCAGCCGGTCGCACTCCTTGACCCGGGTGTTGGCCACGTTCTCGATCCGCACCGGCCCGTCCGCGAACGGGGCGAGGGCGGCGAGCGTCGGCATGGTGTCGGAGATGTCGCGCATGTCGACGGTCAGGCCCGACAGCCGGCCGTCCCGGGGCCCCTGGACGGTGACCCGGTCCGCGCCGACCTCCACCCGCGCGCCCATCCGGGCCAGCACGTCGACGAACCGCAGGTCCCCCTGGAGCGCGTCCTCGCCGAGCCCCGGGACGGTCAGCTCCCGGCCGGTGAGCGCGGCGGCCGCGAAGAAGTAGCTGGCCGTCGAGGCGTCGGGCTCGACCGGGTAGGCGGTGGCGCGGTAGCCGCCGGGCGCGACCTCGAAGACCCGGCCGGTGCGCGTCACGGTGGCGCCGAAGGCCCGCATCATGGCGACGGTGATCTCCACGTACGGCGCCGAGACCAGGTCGGTGACGGTGATCCGCAGGCCCTGCTCGGTGAGCGGGCCGAGCAGCAGCAGCGCGGTGAGGTACTGCGAGGACAGGCTCGCGTCCAGGCTCAGCTCGCCGCCCCGCACCCCGTCGGCGGTGATCCGCAGCGGGTGGTGGCCCTCGGCCTGCTCGTGCCGCAGGTCGACGCCCAGGGTGCGCAGCGCCTCGGTCAGCGGACCGAGCGGGCGGCGGCGCATCTGGGCGGAGGCGTCGAAGCGGAAGGAGCCGCGCCCGGCCGCGGCGAGCACGGGCAGGAAGCGGGCGGTGGTCGCGCCGTCGCGGCAGTACACCTCGGCGTCCCGGGCCGGGCCCTGCGGGCGGCCCTCGACCGTCCACCGGTCCGGTTCGCGGGTGAGCGTGTAGCCGAGCGCGTGCAGGCCCTCGGCGAATCCCTCGGTGTCGTCGGAGCGCAGCGGCCGGTGCAGGGTGGTGGTGCCGTCGGCGGCGGCGGCGAGGAACAGCGCCCGCGCGGTCACCGACTTGGAGCCGGGGATCTCGACGGTCGTCATGGTGCCTCCGGGATGAGTGGGCCAGGGGGGAGGGGCGGGGTCGTCCCGGCCATCCTGCCGGAGGGGGTGCGGGGTGCGGGGGGTCGTCCGGTTGCTGGACGACTCGCCGGACGGTGGCGGTGGGGCCGGCGGACGGTGGTGGGAGCGGGCGGTCGCGGGTGGACGTCCGGGCAGGTCGGGGCCCCGGACGGTTGTGGCACGATGCGGGGGTCCGGCCCGAACGGCCGCCCGCCCCGCCCGGGTCCCGGCCCGGGCCCGCCCGAGAAGAGGCCCCGTGCCCGAGAGCAGCACCCGATCGGCCGCCGAGGCCGTCGCCACCGACCGCCTCGCCTTCCGCACCGCGACCACCGCCGACGTGCCGGCCCTGCTCGCCCTGGTCGAGTCCGCCTACCGGGGCGATGCCAGCCGGGTCGGCTGGACCACCGAGGCCCACCTGCTGGAGGGCCAGCGCACCGACACCGAGGGCGTCACCGCGGCCGTCACCCACCCCGACGGCGTGGTGCTGATCGCCGAGCTGGACGGCGACCTGCTCGCCTGCTGCCAGCTGGAACGCCGGGGCGACCACGCCTACTTCGGCATGTTCTCGGTGCGCCCCGGCCGCCAGGGCGGGGGCCTCGGGCGGGCCCTGCTCGCCCGGGCCGAGCGGTACGCGGCCGAGGAGTGGGGCGCGGTGGAGATGGAGATGACCGTCATCGAGCAGCGTGCCGAGCTGATCGCCTGGTACGAGCGCCGAGGCTTCCTCCGCACCGGCCAGTACACGCCGTTCCCGTACGGCGACGAGCGCTTCGGCATCCCGCTCCGCCCCGACCTGCGGTTCGAGAAGCTGATCAAGGGGCTCACCACCGCCCGGTAGCTGTGGTGGCGGCGATGGCGCGCGCGGCGTCAGGTGGTGGGTGACGGGCCCGGCCGGGGGATCAGTCCCGGACCGGCTACGGCAGCAGGCCGCGCTCGCGCAGCAGCGGGACCAGGTGGTCGCGGACGGCGGGGGCCAGGTGAAGTGCCGGGTCGAGGCCGTCCGTCCAGCGCAGGTCGGCGAGCTCCGCGGCGGGGGCGGGCGTGCGGTCCAGCCCGGCCTCGAACACGGTCATCCGCATCGGTATGCCCTCCAGCACCGCGACCGCCTCGATGTCGGCGAGGTGGCGCGGTGCGACGGGAGCCGCGCCGAGTTCCTCGGCCAGCTCGCGGGTCAGCGCCGTGAGCGGCTCCTCCCCGGCGTCCGGCTTGCCGCCCGGGAGGTAGAAGACGTCGGGCGCCGCCTTCTTGCTGACGACCAGCAGCCGGCCCTCCTCGACCACGGCGGCGGCCACGACGGTGAGCGGTGCGGGATCGGTCTCCGGTGTTTCGTGCTCGAACATGATCGTGATTGTTCCAGTCGCCGATCACCTGGGTTCGTGCGGGTCTGCGGGCGGTCGTGTGCGCGGGGCCTCCGCTCCGGTGGGCCGGTGGGCATCGTCTTCGCCGAGGGCCCCGGCCGGTGCGTCCCGGGCGGCGCCCCACGGGGCTCCGGTGACGCGGGCCTCGTGCGCGGGGCCTCGCCGGACCTGTACGAACCGAGCGCGCCCTGCTCGACGCGGTCCTGGCCGAAGCGGCCCCGGCGGGGGTTGCGTCCGGGGGAGCGGCGGGCGGCCGAGGCCGACGGCCGGCCGCTGCCGGAGGATGCCGCCGGTGCACGGGAGTCGTCCGCCGCTCAGTGGTAGATGCTGCGGCAGAGGCGGGCCTGCTCGGAGCCGGCCGCCCAACGGCCGAACCGCTCCGCCTGGTCGCAGATCGTGCCCGCCCCCGCTCCGGGCGCCACGCCCGCTGCGGCGGCGCTCACGGCGGTGGAGGGCGCGGGAACGGCGCCGGGCGCCGGTGTGGACGCCGGGGCGGGACCGGAGGACGGAGCGCCCGCCGTCCGGCTGGGCGCCGGGCGCGGCGAACGGCTCGGCTTCGGGCGCGGCGACCCGGGGTGATCCCCGCCGTCGCCCCGGGGCGCGGTCGCCGTCTGCGGCTCGTCCTCCGCCGCTTCGGCCGCCGCACCGGCTGCCGCACTCGCCGCCGCCGCGCTCGCCGTGACGGCGGCTCGCGCGCCCTCGCCGCTGGTGGTCGTCGGCGGCGGCAGCGGGGACGGCGCGGGCACCGGGAGCCGGTCGATCGCCGCCGAGGCGACCGGGGAGGGCGGGAGCGGTGGGGGCGCCGAGGGCCCCGGGAAGGCCAGCACCCCGGACGACTCCTCACCCGGCCCGGGCCCGCACATCGCCAGCACCACCGCCAGCCCGGCGACGATCCCGGCCGAACCCGCCATCCACGCCCGGCGCCGTCGCTGTCGGGCCTTCTCGGCGGCGGCTTCGGCCATCGCCTCCCAGGGCGGCGGCTCGCTCGGGTTCGCGGGCGGGGCCGGCACCGGCGGAGGCTGCCACGCGTGGGCCGGCCACTGCCACTGCACGACGCCGGACGGCTTCGTCACCCCCGGACCGCCCGGTCCCCCCGGACCCGGGGGACCTCCCGGACCCGCCGGACCCGTCGGCCGTGCCCGGCCCGCCGTCGTCGGTCCGCCCACCACCGGTCCGCGCGGCGGTGGCGGCCCGCCGTTCGGCACTCCGCCATTCGGCGGCGGCCCGCCGGTTGCCGCCGTGCCGCCACCCGTCGATTGCCCGCTCATGTCCTCGTCCTCCTGCCATCGCCTGCTCCGGCTCCCCGGCGGCTCACCCGTCGGCGCCGCCCGGTCGTACGGGAACGGGGCCGGTCCGGGGCCGCCGTAGGGCCCCGCTCGCCGTGCTCAACGAGCGCGCTGACGGCGGGACATGACCCGGAAGAGCGCCCCGGGGCGCGACCGCCCCTCCTCACGCCCCCTGGCCGTACGCTGGCTGCCGTACCCCGGGTGCGCTCCCCGGAGGTCCGCCACATGCTGGGGGCATGGAAACCAACAGCCCGTCCGGCACGGCGCAGCCCCAGGTCAAGGTCGCCGAGTTCCGCACCGACAGCCGCTACCGGCTGGTCCATTTCGAGGGCCACGGCTGGGAGCCGCTGGGCCCCGAGGAGTTCGAACCGCGGATCCACCAGCTGTTCCCCGGCCTCGACCCGCGCGACCCGGCCCGCGTCCAGTGGGAGGACCGCCCGTGGGAATGGCCCACCTGGCACCCGGGCGAGGCCTGACCGCAAGCGTGACGGCCATCCGGGGTAGGGTTGGCGCGGTCCGTTGACAGTCCCGGCGGGCCTGGTTGACGCCGGACGGCGGAGGGGGAGCGGTGGCGACGGGGGAATTGGGCACGGACCGCCCGGTAGGCACCACCGGCTACGGCGCGGCGGCCGAACAGCTGGCGGCGCAGTACGAAGCCGTCACGTTCGCCGAGGTCCACCGAGAGGCCCGGCACCTGTTCCCGCCCCACCCCTGCGATGTCCTCGACGTCGGCGCCGGCAGCGGCCGCGACGCCGCCGCGCTGGCCGCCCTCGGCCACCGGGTGGTCGCCGCCGAACCCACCGCCGAGCTGCGCCGGATCGGCGAGCGGCTGCACGCCGGCAGTGGCGTCCGCTGGGTGGACGACGCCCTGCCCGACCTGCGCCGCCTCGGCGAGGAGGGCATCCGCTTCGACGTCGTCCTGCTGACCGCCGTCTGGATGCACCTGCCCCCGGACGAACGCCCGTCGGCGATGGCCGCGCTGGCCGGCCTGCTCGCCCCCGCCGGCCGCCTCTTCCTCTCCGTGCGCCACGGCCCCGTCCCGCCGGACCGCCGGATGTACGACGCCCCGGCCGACGAAACCCTCGCCCTCGCCCGGGCCCACGGCCTGCACCCCTTGCTGCACACCGAACGCCCCGACCTGCACGGCCGCACCGACGTGCACTGGACCGTCCTGGTCCTCGCCGCCGACGGCCCGTCCGCTCAGCTCGCGAAGCCGCCGTTGCTCAGCAGGAGCTGACCGTTGACCCACTGACCCTGCGGCGAGCAGAGGAAGGCGACGAGGTTCGCGGTGTCCTCGGGCGTGCCGAGGCGGCCGAGCGGCGTGTGGCCGACGACCGCCGTCCGCACCTCCTCCGTCATCCAACCCGTGTCCACCGGACCGGGGTTGACCGCATTGGCGGTCACTCCCAGATGGGCGAGCTCGCGCGCCGCCGCGATCGTGATCCGGTCGAGCGCCCCCTTGCTCGCCCCGTAGGGCAGGTTGCCCGCGGTGTGGTCGCTGGTGAGCGCGACGATCCGTCCACTGCCCGCCGGCCCGGCGAACCGACGCCCGTACTCCCGGATCAGCAGCCAGCTCGCCCGCGCGTTGACCGCGAAGTGGCGGTCGAAGCTCTCCACCGTGGTGTCGAGCAGCCCCGAGTCCACCGACTCGCAGTGGCACAGCACCAACGCCGTCACACCGCCGAGCCGCCTCTCCACTTCGTCGAACACCCGCCCCGGAGCGTCCGGTTCAGCGAGATCGGCCTCCACCGCGACACTCGCCGCACCCTCGTCCGCGAGCGCCCGCCCGACAGCCTCGGCGGCCCCCCGCTCCTCGCCCCAGGCCATCCGCCGGTCATAGGGCGTCCAGTAGGTGAAAGCCACATCCCACCCGGCCCCGGCAAGCCGCCTCGCCACCCCGGCACCGATCCCCACCGTCCGCCCGACACCGGTGACCAACGCCACGGGCCGGGAACCGGGGGAGCGCGGGGATTCGTCGCCGATCGTCATGACAAGTGATCGTCCGCTCAATCGTGGCGGACCGTCAAACCCTTTACCTTTCAGGCCCAAACGCTTCCCGCTCGTGCTGCACAGGAAGTCGGACCGGCCGACTTCCTGTGCAGCACCTTGGATAGGGTTCTCCCGTCACCCACCACGAGGTACCCCGAAAGCCGGAACTGCCCGAATCTCAACAAGTTGCAGAATCCCGCCCTACCCCGCCCTAAACCCGCAGCTCACAGCCTCTGCTCCCCGCACGCGCGGGGATGGTCCCGCCAGCTGTTCGGCGGCCGCCTCGGCTTCCAGCTGCTCCCCGCACGCGCGGGGATGGTCCCGGGCTCAAGGACGGGGACCTGGTCCGGATCAACTGCTCCCCGCAAGCGCGGGGATGGTCCCCAGTGGCGCGACGCCATCGGCGCCTGGGCCCCGCCCGGCACTGCTCCCCGCACGCGCGGGGATGGTTTCTGACCTCGGCGATGGCTGTCATCGGATCCGCCGCTGCTCCCCGGAGGCCGGGGAGCAGCGGCGGGTTGTGGGTATCTTCGGCTGCTGCAAGTTCGGGCTTTGGGGTTGCTTGGGCTCTTGGCGCGGTAGTGGGCCGGCCTGGTCCGTGGTCAGGGGCGGGCGGGAGGTGTGGCCTCGTGGGTGGCCGGGTTAAATCCGGTGACGGGGGTGGCCAGTTGGCGATAATGGGCGGCGTGGAAGAAGTCGAGGTAGTCGTCGCGCATCGCGAACGGGCCACGCTCCGTGTCGGCGAGGTGTTTCTCAAGGTCGACGCTGACCAGGCGCGTACCGATGTTGAGGTGGAGGCGATGGGCAGGGTGCCGGTTCCGACGCCGCCCGTGCTCTGGCGGAAGCCGCCCGTGCTGGCGCTCGGGGCTGTTCCCGGCGTGGCGCTGGGGCGGTTGGGGGAGGTGTCGGGGGCTTCGGCGGCGGCGTGGGCGGCTGCGGGGGCGGCCGTGCGGCGGTTGCACGATGCGCCGTTGCCGCCGTGGCCGGGGCTGAGTGTCGACGCGGTGGCGGCGCGGCTCGACGGTGAGTGCGAGTGGCTCCTCGCGAACGATGTGCTGCCCGCCGGGCTGGTCGCGGGCAACCGCCGGATCGCCGAGGTGGCGCTGCGGCCGTGGAGACCCGCGTTCATCCACGGGGATCTGCAGGTCGCCCACGTGTTCGTGGACGGTGACGAGGTCACCGGCGTGATCGACTGGTCCGAGGCGGCCCCGGGCGACGCCCACTACGACCTCGCCACGTTGACCCTCGGGCACCCGGAGCGCCTCGGTGAGGTCCTCGCCGGCTACGGTGCCGACGCCGACATCGACCTCGATGTGATCCGGGCGTGGTGGTCGTTGCGGAGCCTGCTGGTGATCCGCTGGCTGGCCGAGAACGGGTTCGACCCCGCCTTGCCGGGCTGTGAGGTCGACGTGCTGAGATCCCAGCTGAAGGGTGAGTCAGGCCCGGGCGGCGGCGAACAGGTGGTGCGCGGCGTCGAGTAGCGGGTCCACGGAGCGGCGCACCTGGGCGAACAGTGCCGCGCACTCCAGAAGGGCGAGCGCCTGTCACGGCGGCGGCGTCGGCCTCGGCGGGCTCGAAGCCCTCCGCCGTCAGGCGCTTCGCGAGCACGGCCTGCCAGTCCGCGTACACGTCCGCGCAGATCTGGCGCAGAGTCTCGTTGCCGCCCGCGAGCTCCAGGGCGACGGTCGCGATCGGGCAGCCCTCGGTGAAGCCGGAGCGGGGTTGACGGGCCGACGGTTTCCCGGCGGGGTGGTGATCGAATACCGTTCGGCACATGACAAAGAGTCACCTGTCGACCTCCGCCCCGAAGAACGGTCGCACCGGCCTGCTCGCCGCGCTGCTCGCGTCCGTCCTGGGCGTCACCACCGTCGCACTGACCACCCCCCACGCGGCCTCCGCAACCCCGGGCGCCCCCGTCGCCCCCGCGGCCTCCGCCGCCCCCGCGCCCGGTGAGGTCGTCGTCGACGAGGGCTTCAACGGCCCCGGCCTCCCCGCCGGGTGGACCGCGGTCGAGGGCGCCTGGAAGGTGGAGAACGGCCGCCTCGTCGGTGCCTCCACCGACTGGAACCAGCAGACCCGCATCACCTTCGGCCGCCACCTCACCGACTTCCGCATCGAGGCCACCGCCCGCTTCGACACCGTCGTCGACGGCGCCCGCTGGGCGGCGCTCGGGCTCGACGTGCCCGCCGACGGCAGCACCCCGTGGTCGATCGCCACCATGCGCTCCACCACCACCGCCGCCAACGGCCTGGAGTTCGCCCAGCGCACCCCCGCCAATACCTGGAACGTCACCAACACCGGCTCCGCCCCCTCCGCCGCCGCCACCGGGCGCGATGTGCGCATCGCCGCCGAGGTGCACGGCACCACCGCGCGCTGGCTGTTCGACGGCCGGGAGGTGATGCGCACCACCCAGGTCGCCCGCAGCGCCGACGGCGGGCAGGCCCTGATCGTCAACGGCGCCCAGGTCTCCTTCGACGACCTCAAGGTGACCGCCCTCGCCCCGGGCGCCTTCGTCCGCCAACCGGGCGCGCCGCTCACCGTGTTCGCCCACCGTGGTGCCTCCTCGGCCGCGCCCGAGAACACCCTCCTCTCCGACGAGGTCGCCCGGCGGGCCGGCGCCGACTGGATCGAGAACGACGTCCAGCCCAGCCGCGACGGCGTGCCGTACGTCCTGCACGACGACACGGTGAACCGCACCACCAACGGCAGCGGCCGCATCCGTGACCTGACGGCCGCCCAGCTGGACGGCCTGGACGCCGGCTCCTGGTTCGCCCCGACGACGGCCGGTGCGCGGGTGCCGAGCCTGGCCGCCCAGCTGGACGACCTGCGCACCCGTGGCGGCAGCCTGCTGCTGGAGATCAAGGGCCCGCACACCCGCGACGAGGTCGCCCGCATCGTCAAGGACATCCGCGACCACGGCATGACCGGCCGCGTCCTGGTCCAGAGCTTCGAGGTCGACGCCCTGCGCTACACCCGCGAACTCGCCCCCGACCTGCCGCTCGCCCTGCTGCGCGGTGACCTCGACGCCGACCCGGTGGCGGTCGCCCGCGACCTCGGCCTGTCCGCCTACAACCCCGCCGACGCCGCCCTCGCGGCCCGCCCCGGGGTGATCGCGGCCCTCCACGCGGCGGGCGTCGCGGTCAACGTCTGGACCGTCGACTCGGCCGCCCGCTGGAAGGCCCTGGACGCCGCCGGCGTCGACGGCATCATCACCAACCGCCCCGCCGAGCTGGCCGGTTGGATCTCCGCCCGCCAGTAGCCGAATACGGTTCGGGCGCACCGCCCGCCCGGTCCCGTACGGTGACCGGGCGGGCGGTACCCCCGAACCGGGGTGGCGGGCGTCGACAACCGCAACGGAGGTGGCGATGGAGCGCGCGACGACCGGCCGGACGCCCGACGGGCGACTCTCGGTCGACTTCCACGCCCGGCAGGCGGTGGCCGACGGCCGGGTCCTCCAACTGACCTACGGCGACTGCCGTCTCCTCCTCGGTCTTATCGAGCAGGGGGACGAGTTCCGCGGCGCCCGGGACATCGGCGACCGGGTCTGGAACTTCGCCGCGGCCACCGGGCACGAGGTCGGTGTCCGCCTCAACTACCTGCGCGCGAAGCTCGGCCGGGACTGGGTCGAGACCACCGTCCGGGGCCACCGGCTCGGCCGCCCTCCGCTCCCGGGCGAGCCGGCGGCGACCAGGAGCTGACGCAGCGTCAACGCATCGCGGAGAAGCGGGAGATCGACTTCAGATCGACGATCCCAGGCGGCCAATCTCGGCCTCGGCGCGACGTGAGACCGCCGGGGCGGGGTGGGGGAGACACGGCCGACGAGGCGCAGAGCACGCAGGCAGAACAGGCCGCACAGGCCGCGCAGCGCACGGAGCCGGACCCGCTGACCCTCTGGGTAGCCGAAACCTGCGGCTGCTGAACGCCCCCTACAGCGTCCCGAACCGCGCCGGCCCCGTCGGACGGTAGGTGTGCGCCGTGATGCCGGACGGGGTGGTGCGGGTGCCGGTGAGGCGGAAGGCGGTGGGCGGGCCCGCCTCGGGGAAGAGGCGGTGGCCGGTGCCGAGCCGGACCGGCGCGGTGACCAGGTGGTACTCGTCGATCACGCCGTGCGGCATCAGCACGCGGGCGAGGGCGCCGCTGCCGTGGATCTGGATCTCGGTGTCGCCCAGCCGCTCCTTGAGCGCGGCCACCTCGGCGACCAGGCCGCCGGGGGCGGCGCCGGTCAGCACGGTGGTGTTGTACCAGGCGGCCTCGCGCAGGGTGGTCGAGGCGACGTACTTGGGCAGTGTGTTGAGCGGGGCGGCGATCGGGTCCGCCGGGTCGGTGACCTTCGGCCAGTAGCCCGCGAAGATGTCGTACGTCCGGCGGCCGAGCAGGAAGGCGCCGGCCCGGCCGAGCACGCCGTCCATCAGGGCGCCGAACTCCTCGTCGTCGGCGAACGGGAACAGCCAGCCGCCGTGGGCGAAGCCGTCCTCGCGGTCCTCGTCCGGTCCGCCGGGCGCCTGCATCACGCCGTCGAGGGTCAGGAAGGTGGTCAGGACGAGCTTGGCCATGAAGGGTCTCCCCGGTCGGATGCCGCCCCCCGGGGTCCAAGATCCCAGACGGCCGCCCGCGCCACCGGTGCGCCACGCCGGTCGTCCGGCGCCCGGGCGGGTCTGGAAGAGTGCGGGGCATGAGACTTCGCTGCGCCGTACTCGACGACTTCCAGGGTGTCGCCACCACGATCGTGGACTGGTCGCCGGTCTCCGACCGGGTGGAGGTGGTGGCGTTCCGCGAGCATCCCGCCTCCGAGGACGAACTCGTCGCGGCGGTCGCCGACTTCGACATCGTGGTCACGCTGCGCGAGCGGATCGCCTTCCCGGCCACGGTGTTCGCCCGGCTGCCCCGGTTGCGGCTGCTGGTCGCCTCGGGGATGCGCAACTCGGTGATCGACCACGCGGCGGCCCGCGCGCACGGGGTGACGGTCTGCGGGACGGCCAGCTCCTCGACGCCGCCCGTGGAGCTGACCTGGGCGCTGCTGCTGGGGCTGGCCCGGGGGCTGGTCGAGGAGAGTACGGCGCTGCGCACCGGCGGGCCGTGGCAGAGCACGGTGGGCGCCGATCTGGCGGGGTGCCGGCTGGGTCTGCTGGGCCTCGGCAAGATCGGTGCGCGGGTGGCCCGGGTGGGGCTGGCGTTCGAGATGGACGTGGTGGCGTGGAGCCCGAACCTCACCGACGAGCGGGCGGCGGAGGTGGGGGTGGCCCGGGCCGGGTCCCTGCCGGAGCTGCTGAGCGGGAGCGACTTCGTCTCCGTGCACCTGGCGCTCGGCGAGCGCAGCCGGGGGCTGCTGGGGGCGCCGGAGCTGGCGCTGATGAAGCCGGAGGCGTACCTGGTCAACACCTCGCGGGCGGCGATCGTCGACCAGGACGCGCTGCTGGCGGCGCTCGCGCGGGGCCGGATCGCGGGGGCTGCGGTGGACGTGTTCGACCGGGAGCCGCTGCCGGCCGGCCACCCGATGCGCACCGCGCCCCGGCTGCTGGCCACGCCGCACCTGGGGTACGTGTCACGGGACAACTACCGCCGCTACTACGGCGAGGCGGTGGAGGACATCGCGGCGTTCCTGGCCGGCTCGCCCGTCCGTGTCCTGGGCGGCTGACGGCTGACGGCCGACGGCCCGTCGCCCCTCCTCCGTGAGAGGGGGGCGACGGGCCGCGGCGCGGAGCGGGCGTCAGGAGACCGACACGGCGCTCCACGCGGCGGCGACCGCGTTGTACTCGGTGCTGTTGGCGCCGTAGAGGTCCTTGGCGGCGTTCAGGGACGCGGTGCGCGCGCCCTTGTAGTCCGTGGTGGACGTCATGTAGACGGTCAGCGCGCGGTACCAGATCTTCGCGACCTTCTGGTTGCCGATGCCGGCGACCGTCGAGCCGTTGCAGGTCGGGCTGTTGTAGCCGACGCCGTTGACGGTCTTGGCGCCGCTGCCCTCGCTGGCCAGGTAGAACCAGTGGTTGCCGACGCCGGAGGAGTTGTGCACGTCGAGCTGGCCGACCTTGCGGCTCCAGCAGTCGGCGGAGCGGCCGTCCAGGGACGGCTTGTCGAAGCGGCGCAGCCACGGCGGGGTGGACTGGTCGCTGAACAGGTAGTCGCCGGTGTCGACCGGGTTGTTGGCGTACCACTCGACCATGGTGCCGAAGATGTCCGAGGTGGCCTCGTTGAGGCCGCCGGACTCGCCGCTGTAGCGGAGGTTGGCGGTGGCGCTGGTGACGCCGTGGGTCATCTCGTGGCCCATGGTGTCGAGGTCGACCTGCTCGGGGTCGGTGACGCCGTCGCCGTCGCCGGTCATCATGCAGAAGCAGCTGTCGGACCACTGGGCGTTGTCCCACTTGGTGCCGACGTGCACGAAGACGGTGGCGCCCTTGCCGTCGTTCTTGATGCCGCTGCGGTTGAAGGTGTTCTTGTAGTAGTCGTACGTCCAGGCGGTGTTGGCGTGGGCGTCGACGGCGGCGGTGGCGCGGTCGGTGGAGAACTTCTTCCCGTCGCCCCAGACGTTGTCGGCGTCGGTGTAGAGGGTGCCGGAGTTGGCGTTGATCGCGCTCGCGGAGAGGTTGCGGGCGTCCTTGGTGGTGTGGCCGCGCAGCGGGTCGATCAGCGCGTAGCCGCCGCCGCTCTGGGCGGTGGTGTCGATGGTGATGTCGCCGGTGTACTCGGAGTGGCCGGTGCCGGAGGCCTGGTGTTCGGAGTCGTAGGCCTCGATCTGCGCGCCGCTGTCGGCGTCGGTGACCACGACCCGGCCGGCGGGCTGCCCGTGGTCGCCGGTGCCCTGGACGGTGGTGCGCCAGGCCAGCCGCGGGGTGCCGTCGGCGGCCCAGACGACCAGCTCGGGGCTGCTGCTGGCGTCGCCGATGCCGGGGGCTGCCGCCAGCGCGCGACCGGCGGTGAGCTGGGCGGGGACCTTGGGGACGATCGTCTTCACGGCGGCGTCGTGGGCGGCGGCGCGGGAGGAGTCCTTGAGCCGGCCGCGGGCGTCCTGGTGGACCACCAGGTCGCCGCCGACCACGGGCAGGCCGAGGTAGGTGCGGTCGAAGCGGACGTGCCGGCTGCCGTCGGCGTCGAGCACGACGTCCTTGACGACGAGGTCCTGGCCGTCGCCGAAGCCGAAGACCGCGGCGTTGCGGGCGACGTCGGCCCGGGCCTGCGCGATGGCGGCGTCACGGCCGGCGGGGGCGGCCGAGGCGGTGCCGGCGGTGACGGTGGCCGCGACGAGGGCGGCGGTGGCGGCTATGGCTCCGGCCGCGAGGCGGCGGCGAGAAGAGGAGGAGGGGCTCACTCTGGCTCCAGTCGGGGATGCTGCGTGGTGCGGGGATGAGGGCTGCGATGAGATTGACGGTGATCAGTCAGTCAGAGCTAGGGGTGGCGTCAGAACTTTGCCAAGTTGTGTCCTGTACTGATCAAGAGCGACTGCCTGTGAGCAGTCCGTCTACGCTCGCGCCATGACGAACCCCCAGCCCCTCTCGCCCCTCGACCTCCACTGGCGGGGCGAGTTCACGGACCGTGAGCTCGATGCCCTGCACGCCGCCGCCTTCGGCCACCGCGCGTCCGGGGCCGACGGCGCCCCCACGCCCTGGCGTGTCCGGCTGGAGCGGCACAGCCTCGGCTGGGTCTGCGCCCGCCCGGCCCCGGACGGTCCGCTGCTCGGCTTCGTCAACGTCCTCTGGGACGGCGGCGTCCACGCCTTCCTGCTGGACGCCGCCGTCGACCCGGCCGTCCGGCGCGGCGGCACCGGCACCCGGCTGGTCGCGGTCGCCGCCGAGAACGCCCGCGCGGCCGGCTGTGACTGGCTGCACGTCGATTTCGAGCCGCACCTGCGCGGCTACTACCTCGACGCCTGCGGCTTCCGGCCCACGGACGCGGGGCTGCTCGCGCTCTGAACGGCCCGCCGCTCGGACGCCCGGGACTCGGCGGCGCCCGGACGCCGAGCGGCGGGCCGGTGTCCACCGCTCGGACGCCCGGACCGCCGTCCGGGCGAACGGTTGTACTCTGCACGCGGACGGTCGGCGCCGGCCCGTCTCCGGTGCGGCGCCGTCTCCGTGACCCTGCCCGGCACCGGACCCGTAGGAGGCCCGCCCGCATGAGCACGTCCGACCCGCGCACCTCGTCCGACTCGGCCCCGTCCGAGGTGGCTCCGGCCGCCGCCACGGCCCCGGCCACCGCGTCCCCCGCCGTCGACGTGGACCCGCTGCCGCTGCTGCGCGCCCGGGCCGTCGACGTCGTCCGCGACGGGCGTCACCTGCTGCGCGGGATCGACCTCGCCATCCGCCCCGGCGAGCACTGGGCGCTGCTCGGCCCCAACGGCGCCGGCAAGTCCACCCTGCTCGCCCTGCTCGGCGCGGTCTCCCACCCCACCCGCGGCGAGGTGGACGTGCTCGGCCGTCGGCTCGGCCGGGTCGACATCCGCGAGCTGCGCGCCCACCTCGGCCACGTCAACCCGCGCCACCCGCTGCGCTCACCGCTGACCGTGCGCGAGGTGGTGCTCACCGGCGTGACCAACACCATCGAGCCGGACCTGCACCGCAAGCCCGCCCCGGAGGAGCTGGACCGGGCCGAGCGGCTGATCGAGACCCTCGGCATGGCGGCGACCGCGGAGTCCGCGTGGACCACGCTCTCGCAGGGGGAGCGGGGCCGGGCGCTGATCGCCCGCGCGCTGATGCCCAGCCCGCGGCTGCTGCTGCTCGACGAGCCCGCCACCGGGCTCGACCTGACCGCCCGCGAGCTGCTGCTGGACAGCCTGGACCTGCTGCGCCATCAGCACCCGGAGCTGGCCAGCGTGCTGGTCACCCACCACCTGGAGGAGCTGCCGGAGTCCACCACGCACGCGCTGCTGCTGCGCGGCGGGGAGACGGTCGCGGCCGGGCCGGTGGACGAGGTGATGACCACCGAGCTGGTGAGCGCCACCTTCGGGCACCCGATCCGGATCACCCGGCACGAGGGTCGCTGGACCGCCCGGGCCGCTGCCCGTCGGACCCCGGAGGTCTGAGACCCGGGACCCGAGCAGGCTCCAGAGCCCGAGCGAGGTTCGAGAGGGGCGCGCACCGCCGGTGCGCGCCCCTTTACCACTTCTTTGCCCTATTGGCCACGCCCCGGCGCGCCCCCGGTGGCCGGAAATCGTCCGTGGGTCGACGGCCGGGGCTCCGTCGGCCCGCTCCCACCTGCACCGTTTCGTGACCGACCCCGGTGTAGACGGCAAAATCTGATATCCCTAAGGTATGCCTTAGCTAAGTGGCTGGGGACGGTGCGGACCACGCCCTCCCAGTCGCCCGCGCTGAGCCCTGCCCTGATTCGCCCTGCCCCGACCGCTGGAGCCCGCATGCCCGCCCGTCGTTCCACCGCAGCCACGTTGCTCACCCTCGCCGTGGCGACCGCCGTACTGGCCGGCTGCTCGAAGAAGGACGACAAGGCCGCGGCCGACGCCGTCGCGGTGAACGCCACGGACAGCGCCTGCGAGCTCTCGAAGACCAGCTTCCCGGCCGGTCACGTGGCGTTCGACATCTCCAACAAGGGCTCGAAGGTCACCGAGGTCTACGTCTACGCGGCCGGCGACAAGATCGTCACCGAGCGCGAGAACATCGGACCGGGCACCAAGACGACCATCAACGCCGAGATCAAGGCCGGCACCTACGAGGTCGCCTGCAAGCCGGGCATGGTCGGCGACGGCATCCGCCAGAAGATCACCGTCACCGGTGACGGCGGGTCGGCCGCCCCGGCCGACCCGCGGCTGACCGCGGCCGTCGACGCCTACCGCAAGTACGCCCAGGAGCAGGCGGACGCCACCATCCCGGCCGTCGAGGCCTTCGCCGCCGCGATCAACGCCGGCGACCTGGCCAAGGCCAAGTCCCTCTACGCGCCCTCGCGGACCGGCTGGGAGCGCACCGAGCCGGTCGCCGAGAGCTTCGGTGACGTCGACCCGAAGACCGACACCCGCGAGGACAAGCTGGAGCCGGGCCAGGAGTGGACCGGCTGGCACAAGCTGGAGAAGTCGCTGTGGGCCGACGGCACCATCGGTGACGCCGAGAAGAAGCTCGCCGACCAGCTGGTCGCCGACCTGAAGGACTGGCAGAAGAAGATCCCGGAGGCGGAGATCACCGCGACCAGCATGGCCAACGGCGCCAAGGAGCTGCTGGACGAGGTCGCCACCAACAAGGTCACCGGCGAGGAGGACCGCTACAGCCACACCGACCTGGCCGACTTCGTCGCCAACGTCGAGGGCGCCAAGAAGGCGTACGAGCTGCTGAAGCCGGTCGCCGCCGAGAAGGACGCCGAGCTCGCCAAGACGCTGGACTCCGAGTTCGCCGCCATCGAGACCCTGCTCGCCAAGTTCAAGCAGCCCGACGGCACCTACACCTCGTACGACAAGGTCACCGACACCGAGCGCAAGACCTTCTCCGACGCCGTCAACGCGCTGGCCGAGCCGCTGTCGAAGCTGGCTGCCGCGGTGGTCGTGAAGTAGTACCCGCCGCCCGGCGCCCGCCAGCGGCGCGCGCCGGGCACCGCACCGCGCACCACCCCCGCACTCCGCCGTGGCGGCCCCCTTGGCCGCCACGGCATCCGTGAGTCCAGCACAGAGAAGGGCCCGCCCGCCGATGGACGCCGAGAACCAGCAGCAGAACGGGACGCCGTCCGGCAACGACGCCACCGCCGCCGCCACCGCCCCCGCGAGCCGCACCGCGGTGAGCCGCCGCGCCGTGATCGGCTGGGCCGGCGCCGGCGTCGCGCTGGGCGCGGCCGGCGTCGGCTCGGTGGCCGCCGCGACCCGCCAGGACGACGACAGCCCGGCCGCCCCGGCCGCGGCCACCGCCGACATCCCCTTCTACGGCGACCACCAGTCCGGCATCGCCACCCCCGTCCAGGACCGGCTGCACTTCGCCGCCTTCGACGTCTCCGCGACCGCCACCCGCGAGTCGCTGGTCAAGATGCTGAAGGAGTGGACCAAGGCCGCCGCGGCGATGACCGGTGGCCGCGAGGTCGGCAGCGGCGCGGCCAGCGGCCTGCCGGAGGCGCCGCCGGACGACACCGGCGAGGCCCTGGGCCTGCCGGCCTCCCGGCTGACCCTCACCATCGGCTTCGGCCCGAGCCTGTTCGAGAAGGACGGCGTGGACCGCTTCGGCCTCCAGGCCAAGCGGCCCGAGGCCCTGATCGACCTGCCCAAGTTCAAGGGCGACAACCTCGACCCGCAGCGCAGCGGCGGCGACCTGTGCGTCCAGGCCTGCGCCGACGACCCCCAGGTCGCCGTGCACGCGATCCGCAACCTGGCCCGGATCGGCATGGGCACCGTCAACATCCGCTGGTCGCAGCTGGGGTTCGGCAAGACCTCCTCGACCACCCCGGACGCCCAGACCCCGCGCAACATGATGGGGTTCAAGGACGGCACCCACAACATCGCCGGCACCGACACCGCCAAGCTGGCCGACCACGTCTGGGCCGCCCCCGGCGAGGGCCCGGAGTGGATGACCGGCGGTTCCTACCTGGTCGCCCGCCGGATCCGGATGCACATCGAGACCTGGGACCGCGCCCCGCTCAAGGAGCAGGAGGACGTCTTCGGCCGCACCAAGGGCGAGGGCGCTCCGTACGGGCGGGCCAAGGAGCACGACGCCCCGGACCTCAAGGCCATGCCGCAGGACGCGCACGTCCGGCTGGCCCACCCGGACTCCAACAACGGCCTGATGATCCTGCGCCGCGGCTTCTCCTTCACCGACGGCACCGACGGCCTCGGCCGGCTGGACGCGGGCCTGTTCTTCCTGGCCTACCAGCGGGACACCCGCAAGGCGTTCGTCCCGCTCCAGCAGCGGCTGGCGGCCTCCGACGCGCTGAACGAGTACATCCAGCACGTCGGTTCGGCCCACTTCGCCTGCCCCGCGGGCGTCCGAAAGCCCGGCGAGTGGTGGGGCCAGGCCCTCTTCGGCTGAGGCCCGGAGCCGACCCCCCACCCGTCTCGCCCGTATCACCCTCTTCACCTCCCAGGGAGCCAGCGTGTTCGCCAACTACCTGATCGGCCTGCGCGAAGGACTCGAAGCCAGCCTGGTCGTCTGCATCCTCATCGCCTATCTGGTCAAGACCGGCCGCAAGGACCGGCTGCCCCCGGTCTGGGCCGGCATCGGCGTGGCGGTCGGGCTCAGCCTGGCCTTCGGCGCCGTGCTGCAGTTCGGCTCCACCCAGCTCAGCTTCGAGGCCCAGGAGGCGCTCGGCGGCACGCTGTCGGTCATCGCCGTCGGTCTGGTCACCTGGATGGTGTTCTGGATGCGCCGCACCGCCCGGCACCTGAAGACCGAGCTGCACGGCAAGCTGGACGCCGCCCTCGCGATGGGCACCGGCGCCCTGGTGGTCACCGCCTTCCTGGCGGTGGGCCGGGAGGGCCTGGAGACCGCGCTGTTCATCTGGACCGCGGTGCAGGCCACCTCGGACGGCTACAACCCGATCATCGGTGCGGCGCTCGGTCTGCTGACCTCGGTGGTGCTGGGCTGGCTGTTCTACCGGGGCGCGCTGAAGATCAACCTGGCCAAGTTCTTCACCTGGACCGGCGCCATGCTGGTCGTGGTCGCCGCCGGCGTGCTCGCCTACGGCGTGCACGACCTCCAGGAGGCCGGCTGGCTCGGCGGTCTGCACAACCTCGCCTTCGACATCTCCTCCACCATCCCCAAGGACAGCTGGTACGGCACTCTGCTCAAGGGCGTCTTCAACTTCCAGCCGGACCCGACGGTCCTCCAGCTGGTGGTCTGGCTCGCCTACCTGGTGCCGACGCTGGCCTTCTTCTTCGGGGTCTTCGGCGGCGGCTCGGCCAAGCCGGTCGCCCCGAAGCCGGGTGCCGCCGAGTCGGCCGCCTGAGCGAACGGTTCGCGCCATCGGCGCACCCGCGCAGGACCCCAGAACGCCCCGTCCGGCCACCCGCCGGACGGGGCGTTCGGCATTCCCGGCGTGTCGGCAGCCGCTGTACCTGACAGCCGGTCAAAAAGTTCACCTCCTGGATCTACCCGCGTAAACCCTTGCGCCCCCATCCTGGTGGGCAGCCCGGGCCGGTTCCCGCCCGGGGGCTTTCCCCTGCCCTCCTCGACCCAGGAGTCCCCGCATGTCCGCGATAGCCGCGCCCCGCCGTGCCCTGGCCGCCGCCTTCGGCGCCCTGCTGCTCGCCCTCACCACCCTGCTGACCGGCGCGGGCACCGCCCAGGCCGCCCTGCCGACGCCGATCTCCGCCGCCACCGCCCGCGGTTACCTCGCCGCGATCGCGGTGGCCGCCGAGTCCCACACCACCACCTACGACCGGGCGCTCTTCCCGCACTGGATCACCATCTCCGGCACCTGCAACACCCGCGAGACGGTCCTCAAGCGCGACGGCAGCAACGTCGTCACCGACGCCAACTGCGCCGCCGTCAGCGGCAGCTGGGTCTCGGTCTACGACAACGTGACCACCACCGGCGCGTCGAGCTTCGACATCGACCACCTGGTGCCGCTCGCCGAGGCCTGGCGCTCCGGCGCCTGGGCCTGGACCACCGCTCAGCGCCAGGCCTTCGCCAACGACCTGACCCGCCCGCAGCTGGTCGCCGTCTCCGCGAGCTCCAACCGCTCCAAGGGCGACCAGGACCCGGCCAACTGGCTGCCGCAGGCCTCGTACCGCTGCACCTACGCCCGCGCCTGGGTGCAGGTGAAGTACTACTACGGCCTCTCCGTCGACAGCGCGGAGAAGAGCGCCCTCTCCTCGATCCTCAACGGCTGCTGAGGAAACGTTCGTCCACGGCCTGGAACGGCAGCACCGCCCGCCGGGAGCGATCCCGGCGGGCGGTGCGGTGTGACGGGGGCGGGGCGGGCGCTACTGGCTCTTGATCGCGCCCAGGATGTCCATCCGGGCGGCCCGGCGGGCCGGCCAGAGCGCGGCCAGCAGGCCGATCACCGCGGCGGCGGCCAGGAAGAAGGCGATCTTCCCCGGCGGCACCACCATGGTGATGTTCTTGAACGTGTCCGCCAGGGTCCGGGTGCCGGCCCACGCGGTGACGATGCCCAGGAGCACGCCCACCACGCCGCCGAACAGCGCGATCATCAGCGACTCCAGCCGGATCATCCGGCCGATGCCGCGCCGGTCCAGGCCGACGGCCCGCAGCAGGCCGATCTCCCGGCGGCGCTCGAAGACCGACATCGCCATGGTGTTGATGACGCCCAGGATCGCGACCACCACGGACATGCCCAGCAGTCCGTACATGATGTTCAGCACGGAGGTCACCATCCGGCTGGTCTCGGCCTTGATGTCCTTCTCGCCCTTGACGGTGATCAGCGGGTTGCCGCCGGTGGCGTCGCGCAGCGTCTGCTTCAGCTCGGGGGTCGCACCGTCGGCGCCCTTGACCAGGACCTTCTCCAGGCCGGAGCCGGTGGCGGCGTGCGGGCCGACCAGCTGGTCCGGGGCGACCAGTCCGGAGACCAGGCTGTTGCTCTCCATCAGAGCGCCGACGGTCAGGGTGGCGCGGGTGCCGTCGGGGTAGCGGATGTCCAGGGTCGAGCCGACCGTGAGGTCGTTGCGCTCGGCGTAGCCGGTGGTGGAGATCAGCTTGCCCTGCTTGAGGGCGTCGGCCGCGCCTTCGGTGACCTTGAGGTCGACCAGCTGGTCGAAGGTCGAGGCGTTCACGGCGGTGAGGAGGGAGGTTTCGTCGTCGGCGACGGCCTTCACCTGGACCTGGCGCACCACGCTGGTCGCGGTGACCCCGGGGGCCTTGGCGATCTGGCCGGCGACCTCGGGGGAGAGAGCGGTGAAGTTGTCCATGGCGACCGCGTAGTCGGCCCGGAGGTCGCTCGCGGTGGCCTCGTCGATGGCCTTGTTCACCGAGGCGCCGACCACGGTCAGCGCGGTGATCAGGGTGACGCCGATGGTGAGGGCGGAGGCGGTGGCGGCGGTGCGGCGCGGGTTGCGCACGGCGTTCTCGCGGGCCAGCTTGCCGGGCGTGCCGAACAGCTTGCGCAGCACCGGGGCGAACAGCGCGATCACCGGCCGGGACAGCAGCGGGGTGAGCACGAAGACACCGATCATCAGCGCGCCTGAGCCGAGGCCCACCACGTTGACCGACTTGGCGGCCGCGCCGCCGAGCAGCCCGGCGACGCCGATCGCGGTGAAGAACAGGCCGATGATGTTCCGCACCAGCAGGGACTTCTGAGTGGCCGGCTGCTCGGCCGAGCTCATCGCGGCGACCGGGGCGATCCGGGAGGCGCGCACCGACGGCAGCAGGGCGGCCAGCACCGTGACCAGGGTGCCGACGAGCAGCGAGACGATCACCGTGGACGGGGCGATCACCAGCGGCCCGGTGGGCATGGTGTCGTTCAGCGAGGCGACCAGGGACTGCAGCCCGGCGGCGATGCCGATGCCGGCCAGCAGACCGCCGACCGAGGCGCTCAGGCCGACCAGCAGGGCCTCGACCAGCACCGAGAGGGTGATCTGCTTGCGGGTGGCGCCGACGGCGCGCAGCAGCGCGAGCTCCTTGGTGCGCTGGGCGATCAGCATGGTGAAGGTGTTGGCGATGATGAAGATGCCGACGAACAGCGCGATCGCGGCGAACATCAGCAGCGCGGTGGACACGCCCTTGGTACCGGCCTCGATCATCCGGTCCTGCTCGTCGGCCAGCTCGCGGCCGGTGCGGGCCTCGACGTCCTCGGAGGCGGGCAGGGCCTGCTTGACGGCGGCGAGCAGCGCGGTGTCGTCCGCGCCCGGCTTGCCCTTGACGTCGATCTCGGCGAACCGGCCCGGGGCCAGGTAGAGCTGCTGCGCGGTGGCGGTGTCGAAGGCGGCGAGCGAGCCGCCGGATATGACGCGCGGGTCGTTGGTGGTCACGGTGCCGGTGAGCTTCAGTTCCATGACCGGGCCGTTGACGGCGATGCGGACGGTGTCGCCGACCTTGAAGCCGCCCTTCTCGGCGGTCTTGGCGTCCAGGGCCACCTCGCCGGAGGAACGCGGGCCCCGGCCGTCGACCAGCGGGAAGCGCGGGTCGGTGCCGTCGGCGCCCGGGACGTAGTTGGTGCCGGTGGTGGAGAAGCCGTTGCCGATCAGCGCGCCCTTGCGGTCGGCGATCCCGGCGAAGCCGCTGACCACGCCGCGGGCCTCGGCGGCGCCGGGCAGCGCGGCGATCGCCTTGCGGGTGTCCTCGGTGAGGGAGGGCTCGCCGGAGGCCTTGGCGTTGCCGGCGTAGCTCTTGTTGATCGCGACGTGGTCGCTGACGGTGACCGCGATGTCCGAGTAGCTCTTGGCGCTCTGGGAGCGCATGGCGTTGCCGAAGGTGTCGGTGAAGACGAGGGTGCCGGCGACGAAGGCGATGCCGAGGAGCACGGCGAGCGCCGTCATCAGCAGTCGGCCCTTGTGGGCCAGCACATTGCGCAGTGCGGTGCGGTACATGGGGTGTCCTGGAGTGTGCGGAGGGTCGGATGGCGGACGCGTGGCGTCAGCTGGTGCGGCCCTTGGCGTCGAAGCGGCGCATGCGGTCCAGGACGGTGTCGGCGGTGGGGTTCGCCAGTTCGTCGACGATGCGGCCGTCGGCGAGGAAGACGACGCGGTCGGCGTAGGAGGCGGCGACGGGGTCGTGGGTGACCATGACGACGGTCTG
>NZ_JBEXJT010000079.1:0-22421 GCF_040609255.1 Kitasatospora sp. NPDC004723
CGGGGGGGGGCCGGGGTACGGGGGCGGCCGCCGGGGCGGGGGGGGCGCGGCCGGCCGCCGGGAGGAGCCGGGACGGGCGGGAGGGTCAGCCCTCCTGCTGCGGGTGGTGGGCCGGGATCGGCGGGAGCTCGCCGGTGGTCTCGTACACGCTGAGCATGTCGATCCGGCGGGTGTGCCGCTCGTCGCCGCTGTACGGGGTGTTGAGGAAGACCTCCACGAACTTCGTGGCCTCCTCCTCGGTGTGCATCCGGCCGCCGATGGAGATCACGTTGGCATTGTTGTGCTCGCGGCCGAGCGCGGCGGTCTGCTCGCTCCAGGCCAGCGCGGCGCGGACGCCCTTGACCTTGTTGGCGGCGATCGCCTCGCCGTTGCCCGAACCGCCGATCACGATGCCCAGCGACTGCGGGTCGGAGGCGGTGCGCTCGGCGGCCCGCAGGCAGAACGGCGGATAGTCGTCGAGGGCGTCGTAGATGTGCGGCCCGCAGTCGACCGGCTCGTGGCCGGCCTCCTTGAGCCACTCCACGAGGTGGTTCTTCAGTTCGTATCCGGCATGGTCGGAGCCCAGGTACACGCGCATGCCCATGAGTGTGGCATGCGCGTGGACCCGGGCTCCGCAGGGGGCGACGCCTTCGGCAGGTCGGGACCGGGCCGGAGCGCCGCGAAGGGAGCGGGGGGAGGTCCTCAGCGGCGGCCGAGGAGCTTCCAGGCGAGCGGGAGGGCGCCGGCGGCGAGGGCGGCCTTCAGGGCGTCGCCGACCAGGTACGGGTAGAGGCCGAGCTCGGCGGCGCGGGCCATCGGGACGTCGAGGGCGAAGGCCAGGTAGGGCACGCCGACGGCGTAGATGGCGAGGCTGCCGAGGACCATCGCGGCGGCGGTGCGCACCGGCGAGCGGTCGGCGCCGCGCCGGGCCAGCGCGCCGACCAGGCCGGCGGCCAGCACGAAGCCGATCGCGTAGCCGAGGGAGGGCATCGACCAGCCGGAGGAGCCCTCGGCGAACCACGGCACGCCCGCCATGCCGGCCAGCAGGTAGAGGCCGAGCGAGGCGACGCCCCGGCGGCTGCCGAGCGCGGTGCCGACCAGCAGGGCGGCGAAGGTCTGGCCGGTGACCGGCACCGGAGAGCCGGGGACGTTCACCGACAGCTGGGCGGCCAGGCCGGTGAGCGCGGCGCCGCCGGCGACCAGGGCGAGGTCGCGCGCCTGGCCGCCGAGGCGGCTGCCGGCGGCGGGCAGCAGGTCGGCGAGGACGGCGCGGCTCGGAACGGGGGTGCTGGCGGTGGCCATCGGGCTTCTCCTCGGCACGGTGGGGATCCGGACGATCGAAGGATCAGCGGATCAAGTGAGTGATCACTCTGAACCTACGCGGCGATCACGCCGAACACCGTCAGGGATCCGGACAAACCCCCGGCCGGACTCCTTGTCGGGTCCCGACCCACCGGGGCGACGGAGCGTGAGCATTCGGGGTCCGAATGTCACGATGGGGTCCGCATGCTGGTCCCGAACCGGACATTCTTGGCATGCCCAGTCGTGTCACCGGATATTGGACAGCTCGCACCGCATGTCGAACAGTCTGGATCCACCTCCCATGGCCCCCACCTCCGCGCCCCCCGCGCCCGGGACCACCGCAACCGAGCCCACTCCCCCGGCCGGCGGGCAGCAGCTCTCGCACGGACTCAAGCAGCGCCACCTCTCGATGATCGCGCTCGGCGGCGTCATCGGCGCCGGCCTGTTCGTCGGCTCCGGCGCGGGCATCGCGGCGGCCGGGCCCGCCATCATCCTGGCCTTCGTGCTCTCCGGCCTGCTGGTCATGCTGATCATGCGGATGCTCGGCGAGATGTCGGCGGCCCGCCCGGCCTCCGGCTCCTTCTCGGTGCACGCCGAGAAGGAGATCGGCCCCTGGGCCGGGATCACCGCCGGCTGGATGTACTGGGTGATGCTCTGCTGCGGCGTCGCCGCCGAGGCCACCGCCGCCGGCAAGATCGTCAACGGCTGGATCCCCGGCGTCTCCGCCTGGGTCTGGGTCGCCCTGTTCATGGTGTTCTTCTGCGCCAGCAACCTCACCGCGGTGAAGAACTTCGGCGAGTTCGAGTTCTGGTTCGCCGCCGTCAAGGTCGCCGCGATCATCGCCTTCCTGGTGCTGGGCGGGCTCGGCATCGCCGGCGTGCTCGGCCCCGGCGCCCCCGGCACCGCCAACCTCACCGGCCAGGGCGGCTTCCTGCCCACCGGCGTCAGCGGACTGATCGTCGGCCTGCTCGCCTCCGTCTTCGCCTACGGCGGCCTGGAGACCGTCACCATCGCCGCCGCCGAGTCCGAGGACCCCCGGCGCAACGTCGCCAGGGCCGTGCGCACCGCCGTCTGGCGGATCGCGATCTTCTACATCGGCTCGATGGCACTGGTCGTCACCCTGGTCTCCTGGAAGGACCCGGCGGTCGTCGCCGACGGCCCCTACGTCACCGTGCTGCGCCACCTCGGGGTGCCCGGCGCCGGGACGATCATGCAGTTCGTGGTGCTGATCGCGCTGCTGTCCGCGATGAACGCCAACATCTACGGCGCCTCCCGGATGGCCTACTCGCTGGTCGGCCGCGGCCAGGGCCCGCGCGCCCTCGCCAAGGTCGGCGGCGGGGTGCCCCGGCGGGCGGTGCTGGCCTCCTGCCTGTTCGGCTTCGCCGCCGTCCTGGCCGCCAAGTTCTGGCCCGCCACCGTCTTCACCTGGCTGATGAACACCACCGGCGTCGCCATCCTGGTCGTCTGGCTGTTCATCTGCGTCGTCCAGCTGCGGATGCGCCGCCGGCTGGAGCGCGAGGCGCCCGAGCTGCTCACCGTGCGGATGTGGGGCTTCCCCTACCTGACCTGGGTCGCGATGGCCGCCGTCGCCGGCATCCTCGCCCTGATGACCACCACCGAGGGCAACCGGCAGCAGCTGTACGCGGCCGGCGTGCTGGTCGTCCTGCTCACCGCCGCCGGCCTGCTCAAGCAGCGCCGGGACGCCGTCCGCGGCTGACCCGGGGCGCGACGCGCGGGAGGGGCCCGGTACCGCGTGGCCGCGTGGTACCGGGCCCCTCCCGCGCGAGCGACCGCTCGACGACCTACTCGAAGGACGGGCTCGCGGTACGGGTCCGCTTGATCTCGTAGAAGCCCGGCGTGGAGGCGACCAGCAGGGTGCCGTCCCACAGCCGCGCCGCGGCCTCGCCGCGCGGGATCGGCGTCACCACCGGGCCGAAGAACGCGACCCGCTCGCCGTCCGCGCCCTCGACCGCGATCACCGGGGTGCCGACGTCCTCGCCGACCAGGGTGATGCCCTCCTTGTGCGACAGGCGCAGCGCCTCGTCGTACGCGTCGGTGCCGGCCGCCTCCGCCAGCTCCACCGGCAGCCCGGCCGCGGCCAGCGCCGCCTCGATCGTCTCCCGGTTCTGCGGCAGGCCCTGGTTGTGGAAACGGGTGCCCAGCTCGGTGTAGAGCCGGCCCAGCACCTGGTCGCCGTGCTGCTTCGCGGCCGCGATGCACACCCGCACCGCGCCCCAGGCGTTGTCCAGCAGGTCCCGGTACTGCGGCGGGAGGTCCCGGCCCTCGTTCAGCACCGACAGGCTCATCACGTGCCAGTTCACGTCCACCGGGCGCAGCTGCTGGACCTCGATCAGCCAGCGGGACGTCATCCAGGCCCACGGACAGGCCGGGTCGAACCAGAAGTCGGCGGTCTTGCGCTCGGCGGCGCCGGCGGCACCAGCGGAGTTCGTCACGGCTGTCGTCCTTCGAAGTCGTCCGGGAAGAGGATCGGAGAAGTGCGCGTCGGAGACCGTGCGGCCGTGGCGGACCGCGCCCCCCAGAGCGCCAACGCCCGGCCCCCGCCACTGATTCCGGCCCGCCCGCCCGAGTTGTGCAATGGTACCGGCGCGGGGGGCGTGAAAGGATGCCCCCGCAGCACCACAGCGCGCCGCACCACCGCACCAGCGAAGACCGCACGACCGTGCGAGCCGGACAAAGGAGTACCGCCGTGCCGGGCAAGAACCTGAGCCGCGACGAAGCCCAGCAGCGGGCCAGCACCCTCAGCGTGGACGGCTACCACGTCCGGCTGGACGTGACCTCGGCCCCCGACCCCGCGGCCGCCACCTTCCGCTCCACCACGACCATCGCCTTCCGCTGCGCCGAACCGGGCGCGTCGACCTTCGTCGACCTGCTCGCCCCGGCCGTACGCGCCGTCACCCTCAACGGCCGCGCCCTGGACCCGGCCGCCGCCTACGACGGCGCCCGGGTGCACGTCGACGGCCTCGCCGCCGAGAACGTGCTCACCGTCGAGGCCGACTGCGCCTACAGCCGCACCGGCGAGGGCCTGCACCGCTTCACCGACCCGGTCGACGGCGAGACCTACCTCTACACCCACTACGAGCCGGCCGACGCCCGCCGGGTCTTCGCCACCTTCGAACAGCCCGACCTGAAGGCCCCGTTCACCTTCACCGTCACCGCGCCGGCCGCCTGGGACGTGTGGTCCAACGCCCCGCACGTGAGCGTCACCGCCGAGACCGTCACCCCCGAGACCGTCACCGCCGAGGACGGCGCCCGCACCTGGGAGTTCGCGCCGACCAAGCCGATCTCCACCTACCTCACCGCCGTCGTCGCCGGCCCGTACCACGTCGCCCGCGACCACTACAGCCGTACCCTCGACGACGGCACCGTGCTCGACATCCCGCTCTCCGCGATGTGCCGCAGGTCGCTCGCCCCGTACTTCGACGCCGACGAGATCCTCGGTGTCACCAAGCTCGGACTCGACTTCTTCCACGAGCGGTTCGGCTACCCGTACCCCTTCGGCAAGTACGACCAGGCGTTCGTCCCCGAGTACAACATCGGCGCCATGGAGAACCCCGGCTGCGTCACCTTCCGTGAGGAGTTCATCTTCCGCTCGAAGGTCACCGACGCCGCCTACGAGGCCCGCGCCAACGTCGTCCTGCACGAGATGGCGCACATGTGGTTCGGCGACCTGGTCACCATGCGCTGGTGGGACGACCTGTGGCTGAAGGAGTCCTTCGCCGACTTCATGGGCTCCTACGGCCTGGTCGGCGCCGGCACCCGCTACCGCTCCGCCTGGGTCACCTTCGCCAACCAGCGCAAGGCCTGGGCCTACCGGCAGGACCAGTTCCCCACCACCCACCCGATCACCGCGGACATCCGGGACCTGGAGGACGCCAAGCTCAACTTCGACGGCATCACCTACGCCAAGGGCGCCTCGGTGCTCAAGCAGCTGGTGGCCTACGTCGGGGCGGAGGCCTTCTTCGAGGGCGCCCGCCGCTACTTCCAGCGGCACGCCTTCGGCAACACCGAACTCGCCGACCTGCTGGACGTCCTGGAGGAGACCAGCGGCCGCGACCTCAAGTCCTGGGCCGCCGCCTGGCTGCAGACCGCCGGCGTCAACACCCTCACCCCGCAGCTGACCGCCGACGCCGAGGGCCGGATCACCGAGCTCGCCGTCCTCCAGGACGGCGGCGTGCTGCGCCCGCACCGGATCGCGGTCGGCCTCTACGACCGGGACGACGACGGCGCGCTGGTGCGCACCGGCCGCTTCGAACTGGACATCACCGGCGCCCGCACCACCGTCGCCGAGGCGGTCGGCCGCCCGCGCCCCGCACTCGTCCTGCTCAACGACGACGACCTGACGTACTGCAAGATCCGCTTCGACGAGGAGTCGCTGGAGACCCTGCGCGCCGGCCTCGGCGACATCAAGGACGACCTGGCCCGCGCGCTGGCCTGGTCCGCCGTCTGGAACCTCACCCGGGACGCCCTGATGCCGGCCCGCGACTACGTCGCGCTGGTGCTGCGGTTCGCCGGCCGGGAGGCCAACATCGGCGTCCTGCAGTCGCTGCACACCCAGGCCAAGGGCGCCGTCGACCTCTACGCCGACCCGGCCTGGCGCGGCGAGGGCGGCCGGCTGCTCGCCGACGGAGCGCTGCACGAGCTGCGCGCCGCCGCCCCCGGCAGCGACCACCAGCTGGCCTGGGCCCGCTTCCTGGCACAGACCGCCAACGGCTCCGAGCACCTCGGCCTGGTCCGCGGCCTGCTGGCCGGCACCGCCCGGATCGACGGCCTGGAGGTCGACCAGGAGCTGCGCTGGGCGCTCTGGCTGGCGCTGGCCGCGGCCGGCCAGGCCACCGAGGAGGAGCTGGCCGGGGAGCTCACCGCCGACAACACCGCGAGCGGACGCCGCCAGCACACCCAGTGCCTGGCCGCCCGGCCCACCCCGGAGGCCAAGGCCGCCGCCTGGTCGGCCGTGATCGACTCCGACGAGCTGCCCAACGCGCTGGTCGAGGCCAACATCGCCGGCTTCGCGGTGCCCGCGCACCGCGACCTGACAGCGCTCTACGCCGCGCCCTACTTCAAGCTGCTGGAGCGGGTCTGGGCCGAGCGGACCATCGAGATCGCGATGCGCATCGTCGGCGGCTTCTTCCCGCAGGCGCAGGTGGACGAGGCCACGCTGGCCGAGGCGGACGCCTGGCTGACCGGGCACCCGGCCGCGGCACCCGCGCTGCGCCGGCTGGTGCTGGAGCGCCGGGACGACCTGGCCCGCGCGCTGCGGGCGCAGGCCTGCGACCGCGCCTGAGCGGACGGACGGGAGGGCCCGCCGCGACGAGCATCGCGGCGGGCCCTCCCGTTCTCATGTCCGGGTCGGGCTCACGTCCGGGTCAGGGCCGGCTCACTTGCCGCGCAGGCCCTTGTCCAGGGCGGCGATCCCGCTGCCCTGCGCGTCGTCGCCGTCCAGCGACCAGACCATCACACCGGCCAGGTCGTTCCAGCGGGCGTAGCGGCCCTTCTCGGTGAGCACCTCGGCCGAGTCGAAGCTGTAGAAAGTGGTGCCGTCGTACTTCCAGGACGCGCCGTGGTCGCGGTCCACGTAGGTGGTGCCGGGCAGCGCGTTGATCTCCTTGTAGGAGCGGTCCGCCACGGTGCCGGTGGCCTTCTGGTACAGGCCGCCCCGGTTGCCGGCCGGCACGCCGGTCCAGCCGTGGCCGTAGAACGGCGCGCCGAGGACGGTCTGCTGGGAGGGCAGGCCGCGCTGGGCGTAGTGGTCGACGGCCTTGTCGGCGCTGCGCTGGCGGGCGTCCGGGTCGGTGGGGTCGGAGTAGAGCGGGGCCTGGTGGTTGGCCGGGCCCTTGCCCTCCCACGGTCCGTGCAGGTCGTAGGTCATCAGGTTGAGCCAGTCGACGGAGTCCGCCAGCTCGGGCAGCTCCAGCCGGTCGGCGACGGTCTCGTTGGCGGCGACGGCGGCGGTCAGCAGGTAGTGCTCGGGCTTCTTGGCCTTGCCCTTGGCGCCCGCGGCGCGCTCGGCGGCCAGGCCGTCCAGCTGCTTGCGGAACTCGGCCATCAGCAGGGTGAAGTTGCGGCCGTCCTCGGGGCGGACCACGTTGCCCTCGTCACCGCCGCCGCCCGGGTACTCCCAGTCGACGTCGATGCCGTCGAAGACGCCCGCGGCGGCGCCGGCGCCGCCCTCCGGGGATCCGGCCAGCTGCGGCACGTCGCCCTTCAGGTAGAGGGCGATGCAGGAGGAGACGAACTTCTTGCGGGCCTCGTCGGTGGCGGCGGCGTCCGAGAAGTACTTGGACCAGCTCCAGCCGCCCAGCGAGATGACGACCTTGAGCTGCGGGTTCTGCGCCTTGAGCTTGCGCAGCTGGTTGAAGTGGCCCTTGAGCGCCTGGCCCGGGGCGTCGGCGACGCCGTCCACCGAGTCGGCGGCGGAGAAGGCGCGCTGGTAGTCGTTGTAGGCGTCGCCCTGGCCGGGCTCGTTGCTCTGGAAGCAGGTGCCCTCGGCGGAGGCGTTGCCGAAGGCGTAGTTGATCACGGTGAGCCGGCCGGCCTGGCCGGACTCCTGGACGCGCTTGGCGGAGCTGTCGGCGCCCCACGAGGTGAAGTAGCCGACCCGCTGGCCCTTGAGCTTGGGGCCCTGGGCGCCGGGGGCGGCATGGGCCGTGGCGGTGGCGACGGTGGAGGCGAGCAGCGCGGCGACGGTGGTGGCGGCGAGCAGGGCGGGGCGGCGAATGGGCATACCGGACCTATTCTCTGAAGCAGCGTCAATTGGTCTGGACCAAGCTGGAACAGAGGTTTAGTCCATCGCGGGCACACCGCACAAGAGGCGCGGCCCGGTCGGCGCACTATGCAAAAGGCCGGCAAAGCCGAGGAGGCGTCCGGGCAAAGCGAAGGAGGCCGGACCGCGGGTGCGGTCCGGCCTCCTCGGCGCTCAGCGCGGTGCTCAGCCGTTGATCAGGCTGCGCAGCACGTACTGCAGGATGCCGCCGTTGCGGTAGTAGTCCGCCTCACCGGGGGTGTCGATGCGCACGACCGCGTCGAACTCCCTGCCGGTCCCGTCCGCGCCGACCGCGACGACCTTGACGGTCGCCGGGGTGCGGCCCTCGTTGAGCTCGGTCACGCCGGTGATGGAGAAGGTCTCCTCGCCGGTCAGGCCGAGGGAGTCGGCGTTCTGGCCCTCCGGGAACTGCAGCGGCAGGACGCCCATGCCGATCAGGTTCGAGCGGTGGATGCGCTCGTAGGACTCGGCGATGACGGCCTTGACGCCGAGCAGCGCGGTGCCCTTGGCGGCCCAGTCGCGGGACGAGCCGGAGCCGTACTCCTTGCCGGCCAGGACGACCAGCGGGGTGCCGGCGGCCTGGTAGTTCTGCGAGGCGTCGTAGATGAACGACACCGGGCCGTCGGCCTGGGTGAAGTCGCGGGTGTAGCCGCCCTCGGTGCCCGGCGCGATCTGGTTGCGCAGGCGGATGTTGGCGAAGGTGCCGCGGATCATGACCTCGTGGTTGCCACGGCGCGAGCCGTAGGAGTTGAAGTCGCGCTTCTCGACACCGTTGGCGGTCAGGTACTGCGCCGCCGGGGTGCCCGGCTTGATGTTGCCGGCCGGGGAGATGTGGTCGGTGGTGACCGAGTCGCCCAGCTTGGCCAGGACGCGGGCGCCGGCGATGTCGGTCACCGGGCTCGGGGTCTTGGCCATGCCCTCGAAGTACGGGGGCTTGCGGACGTAGGTGGACTCGGCGTCCCACTCGAAGGTGTTGCCGGTCGGGACCGGGAGCGACTGCCAGCGGTGGTCGCCGGCGAAGACGTCCTGGTAGCCCTTGTCGAACATGTCCTGGTCGATGGAGGCGGCGACGGTGTCCGCGACCTCCTGCTCGGACGGCCAGATGTCGGCGAGGAAGACGTCGTTGCCGTCGGCGTCCTGGCCCAGGGCGTCCTTGGTGAGGTCGACGTTCATGTTGCCGGCGAGGGCGTAGGCGACCACCAGCGGCGGGGAGGCCAGGTAGTTCATCTTGACGTCCGGGTTGATCCGGCCCTCGAAGTTGCGGTTGCCGGAGAGCACCGAGACGACCGCCAGGTCGGCCTCGTTGACCGCGGCCGAGACCTCCTCGGGCAGCGGGCCCGAGTTGCCGATGCAGGTGACGCAGCCGTAGCCGACCAGGTTGAAGCCCAGCTTCTCCATGTACGGGAGCAGGCCGGCCTTCTCGTAGTAGTCCATGACGACCTTGGAGCCGGGCGCCAGGGTGGTCTTGACCCAGGGCTTGACCGTCAGGCCCTTCTCCACGGCCTTCTTCGCCAGCAGGGCGGCGCCCAGCATGACGGAGGGGTTGGAGGTGTTGGTGCAGGAGGTGATCGAGGCGATCACGACCGCGCCGTTGTCGATCTGGTAGGTCGAGCCGTCGGGCACGTTGACCGCGGTCGGCTTGGAGGCCTCGGCCGAGTAGGTCGGCAGCGCCTCGGCGAAGCGCTCGGAGGCCTCGGCCAGGATCACGCGGTCCTGCGGGCGCTTCGGGCCGGAGATCGACGGGACGACGGTGGAGACGTCCAGCTCCAGGTACTCGGAGTAGACCGGCTCGTGCGCCGGGTTGTGCCAGAGGCCCTGCTCCTTGGCGTACGCCTCGACCAGGGCGAGCTGCTGCGCGTCGCGGCCGGTGAGCTTCAGGTAGTTGATGGTCTCGGCGTCGATCGGGAAGATCGCACAGGTCGAGCCGAACTCCGGCGACATGTTGCCGATGGTGGCGCGGTTGGCCAGCGGGATGGCGCCGATGCCGTCGCCGTAGAACTCGACGAACTTGCCGACCACACCGTGCTTGCGCAGCATCTCGGTGATGGTGAGCACCAGGTCGGTGGCGGTGGTGCCGGCCGGCAGCTCGCCGGTCAGCTTGAAGCCGACGACGCGCGGGATCAGCATGGAGACCGGCTGGCCGAGCATGGCGGCCTCGGCCTCGATGCCGCCGACGCCCCAGCCCAGCACGCCCAGGCCGTTGACCATGGTGGTGTGCGAGTCGGTGCCGACGCAGGTGTCCGGGTACGCCTGGCCGCCGCGGACCATGACGGTGCGGGCCAGGTGCTCGATGTTCACCTGGTGGACGATGCCGGTGCCCGGCGGGACGACCTTGAACTCGTCGAACGCGGTCTGGCCCCAGCGCAGGAACTGGTAGCGCTCCTTGTTGCGGCCGTACTCGATCTCGACGTTCTGGACGAAGGCGTCCGGGGTGCCGAACTTGTCGGCGATGACGGAGTGGTCGATGACCAGCTCGGCCGGGGCCAGCGGGTTGATCTTGGCCGGGTCGCCGCCCAGCTCCTTGACGGCCTCACGCATGGTGGCGAGGTCGACCACGCACGGCACACCGGTGAAGTCCTGCATGATCACGCGGGCCGGGGTGAACTGGATCTCCTGGCTCGGCTGGGCGTCGGCGTCCCAGTCGCCGAGGGCACGGATGTGGTCGGCGGTGATGTTGGCGCCGTCCTCGGTGCGGAGCAGGTTCTCCAGCAGCACCTTGAGGCTGTAGGGCAGCCGCTCGGACCCCTCGACGGCGGAGAGCTTGAAGATCTCGTACGACTCGTCGCCCACCTGCAGCGAGCTGCGGGCGTCGAAGCTGTTCGCGGACACGACTGACTCCTTCTAGGTGCTTCGTGCGGTATCCGGCCGCCACGCTGGTAAGGTCACCCTTACTTGGGTGGACCCTCCCCGCACCGCCGGTGAGCGCCTCTCGGCAAGTATCTTGATGTCGAGATATATCGTAAGGCTGAGTTATCTCGATGTCGAGATAAACCATAGTGCATGCTGCGGCGTCCGCCACGTCGGCACCACCTCCAGCCTGCCCCCACCGGGTGCATCCTCCCCGAACCCCCGCCGGACCCTCCCGTAACGCGCCCGCCGGGCTCACGCGTCTATCCGGGCACAGGGGACGCGCGGCCGCCGTCCACGAGGCGCGAGGGGCAGGGGACAGCGTGATCGGCAGGACACGACGGACCGGGGAGAACGCCGAGTTCGAGGCCTTCGCCCTGGCCCGCGGACAGCACCTCTTCCGCACCGCGCTGCTGCTCTGCGGGGACTGGCACCTCGCCGAGGACCTCACCCAGACCACCCTCGCCAAGCTCTACGCCGCCTGGCCCAAGGTGCGCCGCGCCGAGAGCCCGGAGGCCTACGCCCGCGGCGTGCTCGTCCGCACCCACCTCTCCCACCGACGGCTGCGGCGCAGCGGCGAACGGCCCGCCATCGGCGACCTGCCGGAGCCGCCCGGCGGCCTGGCGCCCGCGGCCGGCGACCCGGCGCTGCGGGTCACCCTGCTCGCCGCGCTCGCCGAGCTGTCGCGCCGGGACCGGGCCGTCCTGGTGCTGCGCTACTGGGAGGACCGCAGCGTCGAGGAGACCGCCGCCGAACTCGGCGTCAGCGCCGGGGCGGTGCGCAGCCAGGCGCTGCGCGCCCTCGGGCGGCTGCGCGCCGTGCTCGGGCCGCAGGCCGCCGAGCAGCTCACCGTCTCCTGAGGCCCCCGCACCGTCCACCGCACCCGATTCATCCGAATCATTCCGCCCGTCCGGCTCATCCGGCCCATCCCGTCTGTCCGGCTCATCCCGACGAAACCGAGGAACCAGCAATGGACACACCGAACAGCCCCCGGGACACCCAGGGACTCTCCGACACCTTCGAGCGGGCGATGGGCGGCGTCGGCGCCGACCTCGGACCGCTGGTCGCCGGCGCCGCCGAGCGCGGCCGCCGCATCCGGCGCCGCCGCCGGGCCACCATGGCCGGCGCGGCCGCCACCGTCGCCGTGCTGACGGTCGGCGGCACGCTCGGCCTGCACTCCGGTGACAGGCCCGGCGTCGCGCCCGCGGCGGGCGGCGCGTTCCCGGCCCCGCTGCCGAAGCCCACGTCGGGCCCCGAGCAGCAGCGTCCCGGCACCGGGGCCAACGCGGACAAGGTCGCCATGACCGGCCGCGCCACCGTCCACACCCTGCTGCAGACCCTGCCGCCCGGCGCCACCACCTCCGGCTACTCCGGCCGCTCCGCGGTCATCACGTCGACGATCCGCTACGCCGACCACATGTTCCTGAGCGAACCGGACCGGCCCAGCGTGGACAGCAGCGGCTCCGTCCTCTACGACGACGGGAACGGCCCGGCCACCGTCACCGTCACCATGGCCGGCGGCTACGGCAGCCTCCGCGTCCGCCTCACCCCCCAACCGGACTCCGACAAGAGCCGCATCAGCGTCCTCCCCTCCCAACCGGACTCCGACAACGGCAGCATCGGTGCCCTCGCCACCTTTCAGCCGGGCTCCGACCAGGACCTGCTCACCACCTTCTTCGACAACCGCTACTCCTGCGCCAAGGCCAACGCGACCAACCAGTACCGGTACTGCTCCGACGCCGCGCTCCCGGACGGCAGCCGTCTGCTGATCACCGAGCTGGCCCAGGGCGAGCGGCTCTTCCGCACCGCCGACCTGCTGCGCCCGGACGGCACCCAGGTCCTGGTCAACGTCAACAACACGGCGATGGTGGCCGGCGCGGACACCCCCGAGCAGATCCGCAGCGGGCTGCCGCTCACCCTCGACCAGGTCAAGGCCATCGCGATGGACCCCCGCTTCCAGGAGTGGATCGCCCCCGAGACGGCGCAGCAGGCCGAACAGGCCGTCCAGCCGTACTACAACGAGGACCCGGAACCCGGGACCCCCTCCGCCCCGGCCGGCGCACCCTCCGCCCCGACCGGCGTGCCGACACCGGTACGGTGAGCCGCACGTGAGAGGCCGGGAACGGATACGGGGGCCGACCGATGATCGTGGTGGACGCGTCCGCGCTGGTACTGGCGCTGGCCGACGAGGGCGAGCGCGGGGACGCGGCCCGGGCCGAGCTGGCCGCGGGCGGCGAGTGGGTGGCACCCGAGCACGTCGTCATCGAGGTGATGCAGTCGCTGCGCGGCCTCTACCTGGCGCGCGAACTCACCGCCGAACGGGTCGGCGAGCTCGCCGCCGCACTGCCGGGGCTGGCGATCCGGAAGGTCCCGGTCGAGCCGCTGCTCGGGCGGATCTGGGAGCTGAAGGACAACCTCACCCCGGACGACGCCGCGTACGTGGCGGTGGCGGAGCGGTTCGGGGCGCCGCTGGTCACGGCCGACCTGCGGCTGATGCGGGCCAGCGGGCCGCGCTGCGAGATCCGGGGGATCCGGCGGGCGGACGGGTAGCCGGAGCGTGTCCGGGGGCGGCGTGCGGCGTTGAACGGGGCGTCCGGCCTCCTGCCCCCCCACTCGAAGAGGTTCGCCGATGCCCGCTCCGCTCGCCGCCGCCCCGTTCGCCGCCGCGCTGCTCCCGTTCGCCCTGCTGGCGCCGGTCGCGCTGCCGGCCACGGTCACCGAGGCCGACTTCGACCCCGCCACCGCGTTCGTCCCGCCGACCGCGATCAGCCATGCGCCGGACCTGGTGCCCTACGGCTCGCACGTCCGGGTGGTGACGGACCGCTCGCTGCCCGGGCGGACGGTCCTGACCGTGAGCGTGACCGGGGTCGCCGCCGACCACGTGTTCCCGGTGCACCTGCACACCGCCGCGTGCGGGGCCGACCCGGCCGCGTCCGGCCCGCACTACCAGGACGCGGTGGACCCGGTCAGCCCGTCCACCGACCCCGCGTACGCCAATGACCGCAACGAGCTGTGGCTCACCCTGCGCACCGACGCGCGGGGCGCGGGCACCGCCGCCGCCGCGGTGGCCTGGCGGCCCCGGCCGGACGGGGCGCGCTCGCTGGTGCTGCACGCGGGCGACCCGGCCGGGGCGCACGGCGCGGCCGACCGGGTCGCCTGCGTGAACCTGCGCGAGAAGCGGTAGCGCGCCGGCCGCCGGCGTCAGTCGCCGAGCGTGGCGACCAGGACGGCCTTGATGGTGTGCAGCCGGTTCTCGGCCTGGTCGAAGACCACGGAGTGCGCCGACTCGAACAGCTCGTCGGTGCACTCCAGCTCGGCCATGCCGGTCTCCTCGAACAGCTGCCGGCCGACCACCGTGCCCAGGTCGTGGAAGGCCGGCAGGCAGTGCAGGAACTTCACCTGCGGGTTGCCGGTGGCGCGCACCGTCTCCATCGACACCTGGTACGGCTTGAGCAGCGCGATCCGCTCGGCCCAGACCTCCTTGGGCTCGCCCATCGAGACCCAGACGTCGGTGTAGAGGAAGTCGGCCCGGGCCACGCCCTCGGCGACGTCCTCGGTGAGGGTGATCCGGGCGCCGCTGGTCTCGGCGAGCGCCTGCGCGGCCTTGCGCACCTCCTCGTCCGGCCACAGGGCGCGCGGGGCGACGATCCGGATGTCCATGCCGAGCAGCGCGCCGGTGACCAGCAGCGAGTTGCCCATGTTGGAGCGGGCGTCCCCGAGGTAGGCGAGCGCCACCTCGGTGAGCGGCTTGGTGGTGTGCTCGGCCATGGTGAGCACGTCCGCCAGCATCTGGGTGGGGTGCCACTCGTCGGTGAGGCCGTTCCAGACCGGCACCCCGGCGTAGGCGGCCAGTTCCTCGACCACCGACTGGCCGTGCCCGCGGTACTCGATGCCGTCGAACATCCGGCCGAGCACCCGTGCGGTGTCCTTGATGGACTCCTTGTGGCCGATCTGCGAGCCGGCCGGGTCCAGGTAGGTGGTGGAGGCGCCCTGGTCGTGGGCGGCGACCTCGAAGGCGCAGCGCGTCCGGGTGGAGGTCTTCTCGAAGATCAGCGCAATGTTCCTGCCGCGCAGCCGGGGCTGCTCGGTGCCCGCGTACTTCGCCGCCTTGAGCGAGGCGGCGAGGTCCACCAGGAAGCGGAACTCCTGGGCCGTGAAGTCGAGCTCCTTGAGGAAGTGCCTGTTCCGGAGGTTGAAGGCCATGCCGGGCTCCTGGGTGTGACGGTGACAGTAACGGTGACGGTCTCGGGCGGGCGGACGGGCGGAAAGTAGCAAGTCTATACGATGCTCAGAATTTCTATGCAAGACTGCCGATCGTACGACTTCCGCTTCCTTCCGCCCGCCCTCCTGTCCGCCTGTCCGCCTGTCCGCCTGTCCGCCTGTCCGCCCGCCCGTACCGCTACAGCCGCGGATCCACCGGCTCCGACTCCAGGGCGAGGACGGCGAAGACCGGCTCGTGCACCCGCCAGAGCGGCTCACCCGCCGCCAGCCGGTCCAGCGCCTCCAGCCCGAGCGCGTACTCGCGCAGCGCCAGCGAGCGCTTGTGCCCGAGGAAGCGCTGGCGCAGCCGGTCCAGGTGCTCGGTGTAGTCCGGACCGTAGATGATCCGCAGGTACTCGCGTCCGCGCACCTTCACCCCGGGCTGGACCAGCCCGCCCGGCCGGCCCTCCCCCGCCCGGCCGCGCACCAGCGAGGCCAGCGGCTTGACCACCATGCCCTCGCCGCCCGCCGCGGTCAGCTGCTCCCACCAGGCGACGCCGGCGGCGAGCGAGGCCTCGTCGGCGGTGTCCACCACCAGGCGGCCGGTGCGGTGCAGCAGCGGGGTGATCGGGCGGTCCGCCGCGTCGGCCGAGTCCGCCGTGTGCGCCGCGTCCACCGTGTTCGCGGCGTCGGCCACCTGCGCCTCGTCCGCCTCGACCAGCCGGTCGATCCAGGCGAGGTGCTCGTCGTGCGGACGCACCGCGAGGTTCACCCCCTCGGCGGCCAGCACCTGGAACGGCGCCAGCCGGATCCCGGCCAGCCCCTCGGTCGGCCAGCAGTACCGCCGGTACGCCTCGGTGAACGCCTGCGCGTCGGCGGCGCGCCGCCGCTGGCGCCCGGTCAGCTCGGCCACGTCCAGCCCGCGCCCGCCCGCCCGCTCCAGCGCGGCCAGCACCTCCGGCAGCGCCGCGCCCGCCGCGGCGCCGACCGCCGCGTACTGACGGCGCAGCAGCTCGACGGCCTTCAGCGACCACGGCATCAGCTCGGCGTCCAGCAGCAGCCAGTCGGTGCGCAGCTCCTCGAACAGCCCGGACCGCTCGGCCGCCGCCCGCAGCCGGTCCAGTACCGCGGCGGTGAGCGCCTCGTCCCCGAGGAAGGCCCGGCCGGTGCGGGTCCAGATCGCGCCCGGGACGGCCGACCCGAACCGCTTCTCCAGCCCCGCGCCGTCCCGCGCCACCAGTACCACCGCGCGGGAGCCCATGTGCTTCTCCTCGCAGACCACCCGCTCGACGCCGTCCGCCCGGTAGGCGGCGAAGGCCTCGTCGGGGTGCTCCAGGTAGCCGGGCCGGCCCGAGGTCGCGCTCGGCGCCATGGTCGGCGGCAGGTAGGCGAGCAGCCGGGGGTCGATCGCGAACCGGCTCATCACCTCCAGGGCCGCCGCCGCGTTCTCCTCCCGGACCGCGACCCGGCCGTGCAGCGAGGTCTCCACCACCCGGCGGCCCGCCACGTCGGCGAGGTCGAGCGGACGGCCCTCGCGGGCGCCCGGCGCGTCCGTGTGCATCGGCCGCACCGGCGCGTACCACTCCCGCTCGGCCTCGACAGTGACCAGCTCCCGCTCCGGGTAGCGCAGCGCGGTCAGGCTGCCGCCGAAGACGCAGCCGGTGTCCAGGCAGATGGTGTTGTTGAGGAAGCTCGCCGTCGGAACCGGTGTGTGGCCGTAGACCACCAGCGCCCGGCCCCGGTACTCCTCCGCCCACGGGTAGCGCACCGGCAGGCCGTACTCGTCGGTCTCGCCGGTGGTGTCCCCGTACAGGGCGTGCGAGCGCACCCGGCCGGAGGCCCGGCCGTGGTACTTCTCCGGCAGGCCGGCGTGGCAGACCACGAGGGCGCCGCCGTCCAGCAGGTAGTGGCTGACCAGGTCGCGGATGAACGCCCGGACCTCGGCCCGGAACTCCTCGGACTCGCCCGCCAGCTGGTCCAGCGACTCCTGGAGGCCGTGCGAGACGGTGACCTTGCGACCGCTCATCGCGCGGCCGAGCTTGTTCTCGTGGTTGCCCGGCACGCAGATCGCGTGTCCCGCCGCCACCATGCCCATCACCAGGCGCAGCACGCCCGGCGTGTCCGGCCCGCGGTCCACCAGGTCGCCGACGAAGACGGCCGTCCGCCCGTCCGGGTGCACCGCGTCCACCGGTCGCCCGGCGTCGTCGCGCACCAGCGTCCAGCCGAGGCGGGTGAGCAGGGTCTCCAGCTCCGCGCGGCAGCCGTGGATGTCGCCGACGATGTCGAACGGGCCGGTGAGGTGGCGCAGGTCGTTGAAGCGCTTCTCCGGCACGATCTCGGCGGTCTCGACCTCGGCCGCGCCGCGCAGGATGTGCACCTTGCGGAAGCCCTCGCGCTCCAGGCCGCGCAGGGAGCGGCGCAGCTCGCGGTGCTGGCGCGGCACCACGTGGGCGGGCAGCTGACGGTCCGGGCGGGAGCGGTTGCGCTCGGCGCAGACGCCCGGCGGGACGTCCAGCACGATGGCGATCGGCAGCACGTCGTGCTCGCGGGCGATCCGGACCAGCTGCCGGCGGGCCTCCGGCTGGACGTTGGTGGCGTCCACGACGGTCAGCCGGCCGGCGGCGAGGCGCTTGCCGACGATGTAGTGGAGCACGTCGAAGGCCTCGGCGGAGGCGGACTGGTCGTTCTCGTCGTCGGCCACCAGGCCGCGGCAGAAGTCCGAGGAGACGACCTGGGTGGGCAGGAAGTGCTTGCGGGCGAAGCTGGACTTGCCGGCGCCGCTGGTGCCGATCAGCACGACCAGGGAGACGTCCGTCACCGGCAGGCGGCGGGGAGCGGGCGGCGCGGCCGGTGCCGTCGGTTCGGTCGGCGCGGCCGGTGCCGTCGGTTCGGTCGGCGCGGTCGGCGCGGTCGGCGCGGCCGATTCGGTCGCTGCGGCGTCGGCGGGCTGGGTCGCGTCGGTCTCGTCGGTCATCGGGTCTCGCCCCCTTCGGGCGTCGTGCTGTCCGTGGTGGCCGCGGTGGCCGTCTTCTCGCCTTCGCTCGCCCGGTCACCGAGGCGGAACAGGGCGAGCTGGGTCGGGGCGCCCACCTCGTCGTCCTGCGGGCCGACCGGGCGGATGTCCACCGTGTAGCCGTACGCGGCGGCGACCCGTTCGGCCCAGGCGCGGAACTCGGCGCGGTCCCACTCGAAGCGGTGGTCGGCGTGCCGGAGGCGGCCGGCCGGCAGGCTCTCCCACCGGACGTTGTACCCGGCGTTCGGCGTCGTCACGACCACCGCGGGCGGCCGGGCCGCGCCGAACACGGCGTACTCCAGGGCGGGCAGCCGCGGCAGATCCAGGTGCTCGATCACCTCGCAGAGCACGGCCGCGTCGAAGCCCTTCAGCCGCTCGTCCGTGTAGGTCAGCGCGCCCTGGACCAGCCGCACCCGCTTCGCCTGACGCTCCGGCATCCGGTCCAGCCGCAGCCGGCGGGCCGCCGTGGACAGCGCCCGCACCGACACGTCCACGCCCAGCACCTCGGTGAAGCCCGCGTCCTTCAGCAGCGCGCCGATCAGCTCGCCCTGCCCGCAGCCGAGGTCGGCCACCCGGGCCGCGCCGACCTCGCGCAGCGCGGCCAGGATCGCCGTACGGCGCTGCTCGGCCAGCGAGGGCGGGCGCGGCTCGCTCTGCTCCTGCTCGTTCTGCTCCTGCTCCTGCTCCTGCTCCTGCTCCTGCTCGGCTTCCTCCGAAGCGTCTTCGACCGCGTTGTCGACCTCCTCGGCCTCGCGGTCGTCGGCCTCCGCCAGCCGGGCCAGCTCCAGGCGCTCCATCGCCCGCCGGGTCAGCGACCAGCGCCGCGACAGGTAGCGTCGGGTGATCAGGTCCCGCTCCGGGTGACCGGCCAGCCAGCCCTCCCCGGCGGCGAGCAGCTTGTCGACCTCGTCCGGGGCGACCCAGTAGTGCTTGGCACCGTCCATCGCCGGCAGCAGCACGTACAGCTGCTGGAGCGCGTCCGCCAGCCGGGCCCGCTCCGCCGACAGCTCCAGCCGGACGTAGCGCGAGTCGCCCCACTCGGGGAAGGCCGCGTCCAGCGGGATCGCCGACGCCTCCACCTGCCAGCCCAGCGGCTCGAAGAGGCGGACCGCCATCGCGACGGCGGAGCCCTCGCGCGTGCTGTCGGCACCGCCGACCGGCACGGCCGGCAACACGATCCGCAGCGGGCGAGGCCGGTCGGCCAGCCCGGGGCGGGCCTCGCAGACACCCTGCATCGCCGTCCGGAACACCGTCCGCAGCGCCACCGCGAGCAGCGAGGAGGCCGCGTACGGGCGGTCGTTGACGTACTGGGCGAGCGCGAAGTCCGGCGAGCCGGCGCGTCCCTTGCCCCGGCCCTTGCGGACCAGCGCGATCGGGTCGACGTCGAGCAGCAGCGCGGCCGTGCAGGCCTCGTCGCCCGCCTCCGGGTAGAAGACGTGCGCCTCGCCGTGCGCCGTGGCGAACCGCTGGACCTTGGCGGGGTGCTTGTGCAGCAGAAAGCCCAGGTCAGTGGCCGGGCTCTCGGCGGTACCTGTGGTGGAGATCGACATGAACACCCGTCGGAGTATTGCCGAGGAGCGGCTCCACCGGCACCGCATTTTGTCGCCGCCCGCGGCCGACGGGGCCGGTCCGGACGGTGAGCGTGTTCGGCAACGGCGGCCCGGATTCGTTAACGTGCACGATGTGACTGCAGAATCCACCACCCCCGTGAGCGGCGCCGTTGCCGCAGGCCTGGCCACCATCGCCGCGGACGGCACCGTCCTCGACACCTGGTACCCGGCCCCCGCGCTGACCGCCGAGGCCGGCCCGGCCGGGACCGTCCTCCTGACCGCCGAGCAGGCCGAGGCCGAGCTGGGCGCGGGCGCCGCCGAGGCGCTGCGCGCCGACGCCCGCCGCGGCGTCGAGGTGGTCGCCGTGCGCACCACCATCGCCTCGCTGGACGAGAAGCCGCTCGACGCGCACGACGCCTACCTGCGTCTGCACCTGCTCAGCCACCGCCTGGTGCGGCCGCACGGCCTGAGCCTCGACGGCATCTTCGGCCTGCTGGCCAACGTGGCGTGGACCAGCATCGGCCCGGTTCCGGTGGACAAGGTCGAGCAGGCCCGGCTGGCCGTGCGCGCCCAGGGCGGGCAGCTCGCCGTCTACGGCATCGACAAGTTCCCGCGGATGACCGACTACGTCGCGCCGTCCGGCGTGCGCATCGCCCACGCGGACCGCGTCCGCCTCGGCGCGCACCTCGCCGTGGGGACCACCGTGATGCACGAGGGCTTCGTCAACTTCAACGCCGGCACCCTCGGCACCTCGATGGTCGAGGGCCGGATCAGCGCGGGCGTCCTGGTCGGCGACCACAGCGACATCGGCGGCGGCGCCTCGATCATGGGCACCCTGTCGGGCGGCGGCAAGCAGGTCGTCTCCGTCGGTGAGCGCTGCCTGCTCGGCGCCAACGCGGGCATCGGCATCTCCCTCGGCAACGACTGCGTCGTCGAGGCCGGCCTCTACGTCACCGCCGGCACCCGGGTCACCACCCCGGACGGCACCGTGGCCAAGGCCGTCGAGCTGTCCGGCCAGGACAACCTCCTCTTCCGCCGCAACTCCCAGACCGGCGCCGTCGAGGTCATCGCCCGCACCGGCTCCTGGGGCGGCCTCAACGCCGACCTCCACGCCCACAACTGACCCACACGCACGCCACGAGGAAAGCAACGGAGCGGGAAGTCGGGTCAACCGACTTCCCGCTCCGTTGCCGGTGACGGGCTTCGAGACCTGCTCGAACCCCGCCACCCCACCAACCACTGTGCGGGGTGGCCCTCGCTCCGGTCGAGCGAGGGCCACCCGGGTCAGACACGATCGTCGAGTTCACCGGCCTTGATGCTGACGAGAAGGTCGGCGAAGGCTGCCTGAGTTGTGCAGAGGATCGTGACGGGGTCATCGGATTCACGCACTTCGACCACTCCGGCCCCTGCACGCACCTCGACGCACTCGTTGTTCGCCGCGCTGTGGCTTGACTTCTGCCATATGACTTTAGGCATAACTGGCCTCTATTTCCTTCTTGATGGAACGGATGAAGTCGCGCGATCCGTCCTCGGAGAGCGCAGTGGAGTCCAGGCGATCGAAGATGACCCGTTGCTTGGCCAGATCTGCCGGAGAGTCGAAGAAGAGGGTGCCCTGTGAGACATCCATCTGCACGGTGTCCAGCTCAGGAACCATCCCCATGGCGAAGGTTAGGTTCTCGCCGGAGCCCGGGAAGGTATCAAGCGCGAACGGAACCACCCTTACGGAGATTCCTGGCCGAGTGGAGTCCTCGATCAACGCCTCAAGCTGCTGGGCGAGGACTATCGGCCCTCCGAACTGCATGCGAAGAGCCGCTTCATGGATGTACGTGCGGAGAGACGTTCTGCCGGAGCGAACGATCTGCTGCCGCTGGATACGAAAGGCCGTCCTGACATCGATCTCGGTTCGGGACAGTGGCGGGTAGAGCCGAGTGAAGACCGCAGACGCATAGGCACCGGTCTGCAGAAGCCCAGGGATGTACGTCGTGGTGCAGATGGCGATTTCCTGCGCATGTGACTCAACCTCGGCCACTTCGAGGAAGTCTGTTGTCAGCACCTCCCGGTAGGCCTCCCACCACCCCTTGCCCCGGTCGCCGATGATGTCGGCAAGCGCGTCAACCAACGGTCGATTGGCACAGTTGCAAGCCGCAGCGATGGTGCGGAGGCACTCGACGCTGATACCGATCCGCCCTGACTCCATCTGAGTCACCTGGGCGGGACTCATTCCGACGGCACGGCCGAGCTGGGATCCTCCAAGGCCTGCCTGCTCACGCATCCGACGCAGCTCCGTTCCAAGCCTGCGTTGGCGGATGGTTGGGTTCGGGCGTGGAGGCATAGCTTCCTTCCAGGGCGTGGTCGGGCCAAGTGTGCCGCGCTGGCCACGCGGTGGTCCACCGGAGAGGGACGTTCCGGCCCCCGTTACCACTCTAGGGTGAATGTCCCGCGAGCGTAAAAATTAGATACTTCCGTGCGCTATGGTCGATGCCACAGCGATCAGACGGATCGTCAGTAACGCCTGTTCTCTGGGGCAGTAGGCGCATGCTGCCCATTTCGCACCGCAGAGCAGCCAGGTCCAGGCTGGCCTCGTTCACGGCGACGCATCCGTCGACATTCTCTCCTCCCCTCCCTCCCTGCCTCTCCCCATGGAGGTCTCCCATGCGTGCCCTCAACCCGCCCGACTGCTCCACCTTCCGCGCCGAACTGCGCGCCAACCTCCGCTCCGCCGGCTGGCCGCCGGACGTCATCGCCGACG
>NZ_JBEXJT010000080.1:0-18652 GCF_040609255.1 Kitasatospora sp. NPDC004723
CTCGACGGTCACCGTGGTCGGTCCGCCGTCCGGGCTCTCCACCAGGAACACGCCGTCCACCGCGCGGATCCGCTCGCCCCTCCCTCCGCCCTTCCCGCTCCCGCTCCCGCACACCCGCCCACCAACCCGCCCACTGCCGTTATTCCGTTGTTTCGCCCTCCCGTTGTCCCCCGCCGGGGCCAGGTGGGCCCCGGCGGAGGCAGGCCGGTGAGGGGGAGGCCCGGTGGGTGCAGTGGCGGGGGCCGCGTCCGGCCGACCGCTCACTGCGCCACGCACGCCGCCTTCGGGGCTACGCCACCGGTGCCGGGACCACCTCCTCCTGTCGGCCAGGCGGGTCGAGTTGGAGCAGCAGTAAACGTTCCGCGAGCTCGTCCTCCTCGGGTCGCTCGCCCGCGATCGTCCTGACGGCGTCGCGCAGTTGGGCGACCAGCCGGGTGCACTCCGCTCCCGCGTCCACACCGTCGATGCACGCCCAGTAGAGGCTCTCGGTGTCCGCCCCGCAGGCCAGCACCACCAGCGTCTCCCCGATGTCCCGCAGGAGTCCGCCGAGCTCGTCCAGCATCGGCCCCAGCTCGCCCAGCTCACTGAGCCTTCGGGCCCGGCTGCCGGGACCGAAGGCCGACGCCCCCGCCACGTCCCCCGTCGCATGGTCCAGGCAGCACGCCGCGTGCAGCGCCGTCTCGGCCAACAGCTGCCCGAGGCCCGAGAGTTCGCCGTACTCGGAGCCCCCGAGCCGGGTGCCCACCGCTTCGGCGAGCAGAGCCGCCTGCCGGGCCTCGGCCAGCACGTCCGGGATGTTCCTGGTCTCCGCCAGGGCGTGCCGGGCGGTCTTGATCAGTCGCAGCGCCTCCATGCCGGACGCTCCTTCCGTCACCCGCGCGGCGCTCTGCCGTGCGGTCACGGTGAGAGAGTGCGCCGGGACGGAAGGGTCTGCACGCGGACATCGGAAACCTGTGGACAACCCGGGGGCTGTGGACAACTCCCGTCCCCCACAAGGCCTAGGAGGCATCCTCCGGGTTGACGTCGGCCTCCTCGGCGAGGGCGCCGGGGGCCGGGAAGCGCAGTTCGTTGCGCTCGATCTTCTCCGCCAGGGCCGTCAGCGGATCGACCCCGACCACCGTGCAGAACTGGAGGAGGTAGGCGAGCACGTCGGCCACCTCGTCGCGCACCCGGTGGGCGCGATCCGGGTCGGCCATCACCGCGGACGCCTGCTCGGGCGTGAGCCACTGGAAGATCTCCAGCAGCTCGCCGGCCTCCACGGTCAGCGCCGCGGTGAGGTTCTTGGGCGTGTGGAAGGGCTCCCAGCGGCGCGCCGCGGCGAACTCCACCAGCCGCTGACGCAGCCCTTCCAGCGTGGGCCCGGGGGTATCGGTCTCTCGTTCGGTCACCCGTCCAGGTTTACCTCATCGCCCGCCGCCGGACCCACCGCCGGACCCGCCACCCCACGGGCCGCCGAACCCGGTGCCGTACGCGCCGACGGAAGCACGGGTGAGGCCGCCGCACCGCCCCGCACCGCCTGCCCCGGCACCCGCGCCGTCTCCGCCCGCAGCACCGTCAGCCCCGAGCCGGGATCGCGCCGGCACTCCACCACCGCCACCCCGGGCGGCAGTTCGCCCACCCCGCCGAGCGCGTCCCGCGCCGCGGCCGGCTCCTGGAGCGTGGCGAGCACCCGCAGCTGGTTGCGCCCGGCCATGTCCCGGGCGAGCCGCAGCAGCGACGCGCTCTGGTCGGTCCCGAGCCCCGCCCCGAGGTCGTCGGCGAGCACGGTCAGCTGCCGCTGCGCCCACGGCACCTCGACCGCCACGTCGAGGTCCAGCACCCCCGCGCCGGTGAGCAGCACCGCGGCGAACGCCAGGTGCCGCAGCATCCCGTCGGAGGCCTGGTCGGCTCCGGTGCGCCCGAGCAGTCCCTCGTCGAACACCGCCAGCACCCGCCGGTCCGCGCCGCTGCCGCGGTGGGCGAGGTCGAGGCCGAGCAGCGGGTGCGGTGCGGCGGACTGGACGACGCGCAGCAGCTGCCCGTAGCGGCGGGGGCACTCGTTGCCGAGCCGGGCGATCAGGGCGGAGATGTTGGCGGCGGTGCTGACCAGCCGGGCCTGCGGGTCGGGGCGGGCCCAGCCTCGCATGAGGGCCGGTACCGGGTGGACGGGGAACACCTCGCGCAGCGCGGTGAGCACCTGTTCGGCGGCGGCGAGGACCTTGCGTTCGCCGGGCGAGGAGCCGGCGACCCGCAGCGGGATCTGGGCGGTGATCAACGTCCCGCTGGGGAATGGGGCCCGGATGTCACCCTGCCGGGTGTCGTTGTGCCAGCTGACGTTGACGCGGCACTTGCGCAGGTCCTGTTCGCCGGTCTCGACGAGGGTCTGCCCGTCGAGGGTGAGCTGTTCGCGGGCGATGCGGACCGGCCCGTCGGTGCGGACGACGACTTCGAGGCCGATCGGCCCGTCCGGGGAGCGGACGGTGCAGCCGAGGATGAGGGCGTTGCGGCCGTGCGGCACACAGCCGTCGAGGCCGCCGCGCAGCCGGGTGGCGAGCGGGCCGGTGGTGCCGGGCCGCCCGTCGAGGGAGGCGCCGATCTCCTCGCCGAGGGCGAGCCGGGAGAGGACGGCGAGGCCGTCGAGCGCGTTGGACTTGCCGACGCCGGCGGGACCGTGCAGCACGGTGAGGGGCGCGAGTGGGAGGGTCGCGCGCCGGTAGGACTTGAAGGAGGTGAGCCGGATCTCCTCGACGATCGGGCGCCGGACGGTCGGCTCGCCCGGGTCCGGGCTGCGCTGCTGCGGGTGGGCCGGCACGGCGGGCCGGGTGGCGTCGCGGTTCACCCGTCGGACGTTAGCGGCCGGTCGGGAGGCAGAAACGTGCCTGCCCGGCAGATTCATCCCTTCGGGGTGCCCCCGGCGCGCGTGGCCGGGCTCGCGCCGTCCGCCGCCGCGCAGGGCCGACGGGCGGCGCGCGGAGCCGGTTCAGCGCCGCCCGGTACCGCGCACCACCGGATCAGCGCCGGTAGGCGGCGACGGTGACGGAGGCCGTCACCTCGACCGGGTCCGGCAGCGCGGCGAGCCGCTCCGCCAGCCGGGCCGGGTCGGTGTGCCAGGCGCTCGGCCCCATGCCGACCACGGTCCGCACCTCCTCGGCGGACAGCCGCAGCGTGAACTCCACCTCGCGCTGCCCGACCGGCGTCAGGTAGGGGCCGAGCTTCTCGTCGATGCGCCGCTGCTTCTCCTCGTCGACCGACAGCAGCCCCAGGGCGGCGACGAGTTCGCGCAGGTGGCGCGAGGTCGGAGCGACGAGCAGCAGGGTGCCGCCGGGCCGCAGCACGCGGCGCAGCTCGGGGCCGTTGCGCGGGGCGAACACATTGAGGACGAGCCCGGCGCCGGCGTCCAGCAGCGGCAGCGGGCGCCACGCGTCGCAGACCACGGCGCCGATCCGGGGGTGGGCCCTGGCGGCGCGGCGCAGCGCGTACTTGGAGATGTCGAGGGCGGCGCCGGGCCGGCCGGGGAGGGCGTCGAGGACGTGGGCGAGGTAGTGGCCGGTGCCGGCGCCGAGGTCGACGACGAGTCCTTCGGGGTCGGCGGCCACGGCTGCCTCGGCGAGGGCGTCGGCGATCGGCCGGTAGTGGCCGGCGGCGAGGAAGTCGCTGCGGGCGGCGACCATGTCGGCGGTGTCACCGGTGCCGGTGTGGGCGTCGCCGGCGAGCAGGCTGACGTAGCCCTGCTTGGCGACGTCGTGGCTGTGTCCGGCGGGGCAGCGCAGGGTGCGCCCGTCGAGGGTGAGCGGCTGCGCGCAGTGCGGGCAGGCCAGGTAGGGCTCGATGTCCTGCAGCAAGGGTCCGTCTTCTCTCGCGACCCGGTCGCGGGCTCCGGCCGGGGGTGCCAGCCTAACGAGCCGCGGCGGGCGGTCCCGCATCCGCCGGGGCGCCGGCCCGCGGGCCGGGGACGGACGGCCGCTCCCGGGTGCCCGCGGCGGCGGCCCGCAGGGCGAGCGCGGCCAGTGCCTCGGGCGCACCGGCCTGGCCCCGGATGCCCGGGAAGGCGTTGACGTCGACGACGACCGGTTCGTCCGGCCCGTCCAGCAGGTCGACGCCGTAGACGTCGAGGCCGAACACCTCGCCGACCCGCAGGGCGAGCCCGGCGCGCTCGGCGGGCAGCTCGTCCGGCCCGAAGCCGTCCACCGGCCCGGATCCGCCTCCCGGCCCGGATCCGCCTCCCGGCCCCGACCCGCCCGCCGGTCCCGGTCCGCCCACGCCGTGCGGCAGCCCGGTGTGGTCGGGGTCGGCGAGTTCGGAGCGCCGGCGGGTGCAGAACAGCTGCCCGGCGACGACCCAGAGCTTCTGGTCCCAGCCGGTGCTCGGCAGGTAGGGCTGGGCGACGACGGGCTCGTCGGCCCACTCCTCGGCGAGCGCGCGCAGCCGGGCGAGGTCGTCGACCCTGGCGACGAGGTCGTGGCGGCGGCTGTGCCGGCTCTTGAGGACCAGCGGGAACGCGAGTTCGCCCGCCTCGGCCGCCGCGAGCAGCACGGCCGGGCGGTCGGCGGTGCGGGTGGGTGCGAAGGGCACTCCGGCCCGCCGGGCGAGTTCGGCCATGGCGGTGCGGTCCTGGCAGAACTCGGTGGCGGCGGCCGAGTTGACGACGGGCGCGCCGCGCTCCTCCAGCGACCGGGCGAGCGCGAGGGCCGCCGGGGTGCGGGCCTTGAGCAGGTAGGCGTCGGCGAGCGGTCCTTCGCCCGCACGACCCGCCGGGTCGAGCGCCTCGACCCGGTGGCCGGCCGCGGTCAGCAGCGCACCGGCCGCGGCGAGCAGCGGGTGGTCCGGGGCGGAGGCGATCAGGCCGATCCTCACAGCGGGCCGCCGACGCCCACGCCGCCCATGCCGGCCACCCCGACGGCGGCCCCGCCGCCCTGCGCGGGCATCCGCACGGCCCGCGCGCCGAGCCCGACCGCGCCCACGGGGGCGTCCAACCCGGAGGCGTCCAGCGCCACCGCGGGCGCCGTGACCGCCGTGCCGGTGCGGGCCAGCCGCAGGACCGCCCGCGCGACCCGCGCGACCGCGTCCGGCACCTGCCGGAAGCTCGGGAAGTCGTTGATGTCGACGACCACCGGCCCGTCCGGCCCGAGCAGCACGTCGACGCCGTACAGGTCGAGCCCGAACACCTCGCCGACCTGCGCGGCGATCCGCGCCACCTCGGCCGGCAGCGGCACCTGCCGCTCCCGCACCCCCTGGTCGGGGTTGAGGGGCGAGCACCGCTCGGTGGCGTACAGCTCGCCGTCGACGCAGTACACCTTGAGGTCGGTACCGGAGTTGGGCACGTAGGGCTGGGCGATGAGCAGGCCCTCGCCCGCCAGCACGGGGCCGATTCCGGCGAGGTGCCCGGGGTCGCGGACGAGCCGCACGGCCCGCCCGGAGCTGCCGTCGGCGGGCTTGACGACCAGCGGGTACTCGGCCGCGGGGATCTCGGCGAGCCGTTCCCAGCGGGCGGCCGCGTAGGTGACGGGGACGGGCAGTCCGCGGGTGCGGGCGATGACGGAGGCGAGTGCCTTGTCGCGGACGCCGCGGATCGAGCGGACGTCGTTGACGGTGGTGAGACCGACCGCGGCGGCGGCCTCCAGCAGGGTGAGGCCGGGCCCGCCGGAGACGGTCTTGAGCACCCAGGCGTCGTGGCTCCCGGCGCGGACCGCCTCGGAGATCGCCATCAGCGAGTCGCCGGGGCGCAGCACGTCCACCCGGTGCCCCCACGCGGTGAGTTGCCGTACGACGTCGAGCGGCATGCCGTCGTGCCGGTAGTGCTCCTCCACCAGAAAGCAGAGCCTCATGAGCCAGTCATCCCCCTCGCTTCGCCCAGCGCGGACGTCCGCCGTCCCCGTCCGGCAGAGCTGTAAAAGCCCCAGGATGTCATGGGGTCCGCACACAAGATCGCCCGGCCTGTAAGCGTTGGGCAACAATCGCGGCGAAATGCCCGGGCCCGGCGGCCTTCCGGGGCTCCGGGCGCCCTCGCGGGGTCCGCGGTCCGCGCCGGGGCCGGGGCCGGGGCCCGCAAATCCCTGGCATGAACGGGGCAGGCCTGCTTGGATGCACGGCGTGACCTTCAACGATCTTGAAACCGCCGCCTCCGCCTCCGCTGCCTCCGCCGCCCGGCCCGACCGGGTCCTGCTCGACGAGATCGAGCGCTACTACGACGCGGTTCCACGCGCCGCCGCACGCGTGGAGGACTTCGGGCCGCTCAGCCTCTTCGTCCGCGAGGGCGCCGGCTGGCCGTACTACGCCCGGCCGACGCTGGGCCACCAGGGTCCGGCGGCCACCGCCGAGGACGTCCGCCGGGTACTGGCCCGCCAGCGCGAGCTGGGCCTGCCCGAGGCGTTCGAGTGGGTGGCCGAGCACGACCCGCTGCTGCGCGCGGCGGTGGAGGAGGCGGGGCTGGCAGTGCACGAGCACCCGCTCCTGGTGCTGGGCCCGCAGGACGCCCCGGGCGTGCCGGGCCCCGCGGCGGACGGCGTGGCGGTGCGGGTGCTGACCGCCGACGACCCGGCGCTCGCGCACGCGGTGGCCGTCCCGCACCTGGCGTTCGACGAGCCGGGCACCGGCGTGGGCGACACCGGAACGGCGGAACTCGCCGCGAAGGCCCAGGTGTTGGGGTCCGACGGCACCGCCGCGCGGACCGCCGAGCGGATCGCCTCCGGGCACACCGTGCTGGCGGCGGCCTTCGAGGGCGGCACTCCGCTCTGCGCGGGTCAGCACAACCCGGTCGGCGCGGTCACCGAGGTGGCCGGCGTGGGCACGCTGCCCTCGGCGCGCCGGCGCGGGCTGGGGCTGGCGGTCACCGCGGCGCTGGTCGAGCACGCCCGGGCCACCGGGGTGCGGACGGTGTTCCTGTCCGCGGCCGACGAGGACGTGGCCCGGATCTACCGCCGCGCGGGCTTCCGCCCGTTCGCGACCGCGCTGATCGCCGAGCCGGCCGAACCGGCCGAGCGGACCGAGCCGACGGCCGGGACCAGCTGAGCCCGCCCTCCCGGGCCTGATCCCGCTTCCCCTCACTCCGAGTCGTCGTCGTCCTCGCCGCTGACCTCCTCGTCCTCGGCCTCGTCCACCACCCAGGCGGCCAGCCGGTCCGCCACCCCGGAGACGGTCAGCCGCCCCTCGCGGATGGCCCGGGCGAGGCTGCGCACCTCCCGGGCCGTGGTCGCCACCGAGCAGCCGCTGGCCACCAGGTAGGCGTAGGCGACGGCGGTGGCGAACAGCTCGTTGGTCTTCTCCAGCGCCGGCACCCGGATCAGCTGGTGCATGAGGGCGGCGGCGCGGTCCTGCGGTTCGGGGTAGACGGCGATGTCGAAGATCTCGGCCTGGTGCCGCGCGACGGCGGCGAGCAGCGATCCGTAGTCGGTGACCTGCGGGTCACCGGGCGTGTACTGCTCGGCGGTCATGAGCAGCCACGAGAGGTCGACCTCCAGTTTCAACGGCGCACGTCCTGCAGGTCGGCGCCGCCCCGCTGCTCGCCGAACTCGGCGAGGAACGCCGTCTCGTACTCCTTCATGAACTGCGCCGCCGCGTCGACGAACACCCGCCCGGCCTCGCCCATGTCCTGCTGGACCAGGCGCTCGATGTACTGGTTCATGCTGATCCCCTGCTGCTCCGCCCGTTCCCGGGCCATCTCCGCGGTGGTGGCGTCCACCCGGACGTTCAGCTGCTTCTTACCCATGAAATTCAAGCTAGCGCTGAAGTGCTAGCACAACAAGGGCGCGCGCGGCTCCTCGCACGCCCGCTCGACGCGCTCGGCACCGGCGGAGAGGGAGACTTGAAGAGTTCTTCACCTTCGTAGATTCTGAAGTGCCCCGAGCATTCCCTGGAGCGGCACCGACCGGTGTGGAGGCCGGCACATGACAGCCATGTTCGACCAGGAGCTGCGCGAGCAGCTCACCCAGGCCCGCAAGGAACTCGCGACCGCCCGGGCCGAAGGGGACGCCGACGGCGTCCAGGCGTACCAGGGCCGGATCGCCTCACTGATCCGGCTCGCCGCCCAGCACGGCATCGCCCTGCCGCACGACGCCCAGGAAGAGGAACACCACCTGCCCTGAGCCGCCCACGGCACCGACGAAGGCAGAAGAGGACGGAAGAGAGACAGAAGAGGACAGAAGGAGAGAGCAGAGGACGACGACGGAGGCGGTACCCGGAAAACCCGGGTACCGCCTCCGTCGTCGTCGCGTCCGAGGGTCACTCGCCCCCGACGGGCTCCAGGATCGCCACGCACTCGAAGTGGTGCGTCATCGGGAACAGGTCGAAGGCCCGCAGCGAGACCGGGCGGTAGCCGCCCGCGCGGAAGAACGCCAGGTCCCGGGCGAGGGCCGCCGGGTCGCAGGCCACGTACGCGATCCGGCGGGCGCCGAGCCCGGCCAGGTGGGCGACGGTCTCCCGCCCGGCGCCCGCGCGCGGCGGGTCGAGCACGATGAGGTCGGTCGCGGTGATCCCGGTGCGCGGCAGCAGGGACTCCACCCGGTCGCACTCGATCCGGACGTTCTCCAGCGCGGCCAGGTTGTGCCGGGCGTCGGCCACCGCCTGCTTGCCGGACTCGATGCCGAGCACCGCGCCGTCCTCGCCGACCCGGTCGGCCAGGGCGCCCGCGAACAGGCCCACCCCGCAGTACAGGTCGAGCGCGTTCTCGCCCCACTGCGGGTCCAGGCCGTCGAGCACGGCGTCGACCAGGGTGTCCGGCGCCTCCGGGTGGATCTGCCAGAAGCCGCCGTTGCTGACCCGCCAGGTCCGCCCGGCGGCGCGCTCGCGCACGAAGCCGCGGCCGTGCACCTTGTGGGGGTCGCCCTGCTCGTCGATGCGGGCGATGGAGACCGGACGGTCCAGCTCGACCAGCGGCAGCTGCGCGCCCGGCGCCGGGGTGAGCACCACCTGACGGTCCGAGGAGCCGGAGGCGGCGATCGCCTCGACCGAGACGACGCCCGGCCAGTCGCGGGCCTCCACGCCCAGCTCGGTGACACCCTCGGCGGCGATCAGGCAGCGGTCGACCGGCTGGATCTCGTGCGAGCGGTGCTTGCGCAGCCCCACCTTGCCGCTCCGCGGGTCGACGGCATACTGCACACGGGTGCGCCAGGCCGGCACCTGGCCGGCCGGCAGCTTGCCGCCGACCGGCTCGACGCTGCCGTCCCAGCCGGCCTCGGCCGGGGTCAGGCCGGCCAGCTTGGCCAGCTGCTCGGTCAGCACCTGCACCTTGAGCTTGCGCTGGCCACCGGGCGTGACGTGCTGCCAGTCGCAGCCGCCGCACTTGCCGGGCCCGGAGAACGGGCACGGCGGGGCGATCCGGTCCTTGGCGGGCTCCAGGACCTCCACCGCGTCGGCCCGCAGGAAGCGCGAGGTGGTGGTGCCCTCGGTGACCTGCGCGATCACCTTCTCGCCGGGCAGCGCGTGCCGGACGAACAGCACCCGGCCCTCGTGCCGGGCCACGCAGTGACCGCCGCCGTGCGCGACGGAGCCGACCTCGACCTCGTAGCGCTCGCCGACCAGCGGGTCGCCGGTGGGAGCCTTCGGCGCCCTGGGGGCCTTGGGGGCCTGGGACGCCTTGGGCGCGCCGGCGGTGCGCAGCGCCCGCGGGGGACGCACGGCCTGCTTGCGCGGGCGCTGCGCACCGCCCTTCGACTGCCCTTCCCCGCCCTCGCGCGCCTCACCGCGCGCCTCACGCTCCGGGCGCGAAGCCCGTTCCGGGCGCGCGGCACGCTCGCCGCGCTCACTGCGCTCACTGCGCTCCTGGCGCGAAGGCTCCTCCGCACGCTGCGGTGCGGGCTCCTCCGGCGCGAGCGGCGCCGTCCGCGCGGTGAACCCGTCGCGGTCGGTCGCCTCCGGCCGGGACGGCTTGCCCCAGCGCGGCCGGGCGACCTGCCCGGGCCGGCCGGAGGCGCCGCCCTTGCGGGCGCCCTTGCCGGAGGAACCATGGGAACGAGAGGGGGTGTTGCGGGTCACTGGGAGGAGTCCTTCGTGCTGCGGTCGGCCGGGCCGGCGGGCTTCGCCGAGACTTCCGACTTTACGGCCTTGGGCGCCCGGGGCTCACCACGCCGGACGGAACCCGGCGCCGACCAGGCCTTCTGCGGCTTGCGCCGCTCCGAGGACTCCAGCTGCCACGGCACCGAGGTCACCATCACCCCCGGTTTGAACAGCAGCCGGCCCTTGAGCCGCAGCGCGCTCTGGTTGTGCAGCAGGTGCTCGTACCAGTGGCCGACGACGTACTCGGGGATGTAGACCGACACCACCTCGCGCGGGCTGCTGCGGCGCAGGTTCTTCACGTAGTCCAGCACCGGCCCGGTGATCTCCCGGTACGGCGAGTCCAGCACCTTGAGCGGCACCTCGATCCCGCGCTCGTCCCACTCCTGGCGCAGCGCCGCGGTGTCCGCCGGGTCGACGTTCACGGTCACCGCCTCCAGGGTGTGCGCCCGCGCGAGCCGCGCGTACGCCAGTGCCCGCAGCGCCGGCTTGTGCAGCTTGGAGACCAGCACGATCGCGTGCACCCGGGTGGGCAGCACCACGTCGTCCGGCGCCTCGGCGGCGACCAGCTCCTCGGAGACCCGGTCGTAGTGGCGGCGGATCGCCTTCATCATCACGAACAGCACCACCATCGCCGCGATGGCGATCCAGGCGTGGCTGATCTTGGTGGCGAGCACGACGATCAGCACCGCCATGGTCATCACCAGGCCGAAGGTGTTGATCGCCCGGCTGCGCTGCATGTGGCGGCGCTTGGCCGGGTCGGTCTCGGTGCGCAGGTTCCTGGTCCAGTGCCGGATCATGCCGGACTGGCTCATGTTGAACGACACGAAGACGCCGACGATGTACAGCTGGATCAGCCGGGTCGGGTCCGCGTTGAAGGCGATGATGAACAGGATCGCGGCCAGCGCCAGCAGGATGATGCCGTTGGAGAAGGCCAGCCGGTCGCCGCGGGTGTGCAGCTGGCGCGGCAGGTAGCGGTCCTGGGCCAGGATCGAGCCCAGCACCGGGAAGCCGTTGAACGCGGTGTTGGCGGCCAGCACCAGGATCAGCCCGGTGACGGCGGCGACGAAGTAGAAGCCCGGCGTGAAGTTCGAGAACACCGCCTCGCTGATCTGGGCCAGCGCGGTCTTCTGGTGGTAGTCGCCGGGCACCCCGACCAGCTGCTGCGCGGGGTCCTCGGCCATCTGCACACCGGTCAGCCGGGCCAGCCAGATGATGCCCATGAACATCACGACGGCGATGCTCGCCATCATCAGCAGCGTGGTCGCCGCGTTCCTGCTCTTCGGCTTGCGGAACGCCGGCACGCCGTTGGAGATCGCCTCCACGCCGGTCAGCGCCGCACAGCCCGAGGAGAACGCCTTGAGCAGCAGGAACACCATGGCGAAGCCAGCCAGGGACTCGTTCCCCGGGGTCGCCGCCAGGTGGAAGCCGGAACTCTCGGAGGGCATGTCCTGCCCCATTCCGAAGTGCCGGATCACGCCGTACACCACCATGCCGAGCACGCCGACCATGAAGGCGTACGTCGGGACGGCGAAGGCCGTACCGGACTCCCGCACGCCGCGCAGATTCATCCCCATCAGCAGGATGACCACGACGACCGACAGGGTCAGCTCGTGCCCGCGCAGCGCCGGCACCGCCGACACCACGTTGGCCACGCCCGAGGTGGTCGAGACCGCCACGGTGAGGATGTAGTCGACCATCAGCGCGCTCGCGACCACCAGGCCGGAGTTCGGGCCGTGGTTCACGGTGGCGACCTCGTAGTCGCCGCCGCCGCTCGGGTAGGCGTGCACGTTCTGCCGGTACGAGGCCACCACCGCGAGCATCACGATGGCGACCACGACGCCGATCTGCCACGAGAAGTGGATCGCAGAGGCACCCGCCAGGGAAAGGGTCAGCAGGATCTCCTCGGGCGCGTACGCGACCGAGGAGAGCGCGTCCGAGGCGAAGACGGGCAGCGCGATGCGCTTGGGGAGCAGCGTCTCCCCCAGCTTGTCGCTGCGCAACGCACGCCCGATGAGGATGCGTTTCGGTAGGTCAGTCGGCATAGGCACGGTAAGGAATCGTAGGGGCAGTACGAAGCGACGTCCCACGGACGCCCCCCGTTGAGGCCCCCCTTCGTCGCGACTGTGTTCGGCCGACCGGCTAGCGTGTCGGATACGAGCAGGCGGGCAACACTGTGGTTGTCGTGCCGAGCCCCACGAGGACGCCCACCCCGGACACCGGGGCGGGGAAACGGAGATCGAACGGTGTTTGCGCAGGTCATGGCCCCAACAGGACGGGTGAGGTAGCGCCGGTGCACATCGTCATCATGGGCTGCGGCCGGGTGGGCTCCGCCCTCGCCCGAGCACTGGAGAAACAGGGCCACTCGGTGGCCGTCGTCGACCAGGACCCGACGGCCTTCCGCCGGCTGGGCGCCGGGTTCAACGGCCGCCGGGTGACCGGCGTCGGCTTCGACCAGGACACCCTCAGGGAGGCGGGCATCGAGGAGGCGGGCGCCTTCGCCGCCGTCTCCAGTGGTGACAACTCCAACATCATCGCCGCCCGGGTGGCCCGGGAGAACTTCGGCGTGGAGAACGTCGCCGCCCGGATCTACGACCCCCGGCGCGCCGAGGTCTACCAGCGCCTGGGCATCCCCACCGTCGCCACCGTGCGCTGGACGGCCGACCAGATGCTGCGCCGCCTGCTGCCGAGCGGCGCCGAGCCGCTGTGGCAGGACCCGAGCGGCGCCGTCCAGCTCGCCGAGGTCGCCTACGACCCCGACTGGGTCGGCCACCGGCTGAGCGAGCTGGAGGAGGCGTCCGGCGCCCGGGTGTCGTTCGTCACCCGGCTCGGCGAGGGCGTGCTGCCCTCGCCCCAGATGGTGGTGCAGGAGGGCGACCTGGTGCACGTCACGCTGCGCCGGGCCGACCTGACGGCGGTCGAGGCCGCGTTCGCGCAGGGCCCGCGGAAGGAAGGTCACTGATGCGAGTCGCCATTGCCGGAGCCGGCGCCGTCGGCCGCTCGATCGCGGGCGAGCTGCTGGAGAACGGCCACGAGGTCCTGCTGATCGACAAGAACCCCAACTCCATCTCCGTGGAGCGGGTGCCCATGGCGGAGTGGCTGCTCGCCGACGCCTGCGAGATCACCTCCCTGGACGAGGCGGCCCTGCAGCGCTGCCACGTGGTGATCGCCGCGACCGGTGACGACAAGGTCAACCTGGTCGTCTCGCTGCTCGCGAAGACCGAGTACGGCGTGCCGCGGGTGGTCGCCCGGGTGAACAACCCGAAGAACGAGTGGCTCTTCAACGAGTCCTGGGGCGTGGACGTGGCCGTCTCCACCCCGCGCCTGATGTCCGCCCTGGTCGAGGAGGCGGTCAGCGTCGGCGACCTGGTCCGGCTGATGCGCTTCAGCCAGGGCAACGCCAACCTCGTCGAGCTGACCCTCGCCGAGGACACCGAGCTGGTCGGCACCCGGGTCGGCGACGTGCCGTGGCCGCCGGACACCGCGCTGGTGACCATCCTGCGCGAGGGCCGCGTCCTGGTGCCCGGCAAGGACGACACCCTGGAGGGCGGCGACGAGCTGCTCTTCGTGGCCGCCCAGGAGCGCGAGGAGGAGCTGGAGGACCTGCTCTCCAGCTCGGCCGGCGCCCAGTAGCCGAGAAAGCGTCGAGGGCCCGCACTCGCTCGGAGTGCGGGCCCTCGGCTGTTCGCCGGTCCTGCTGCCGGCCGGCGGTCGGCTACCGGCCGGCGGCCGACCCGTCGGCGGCGTGCTCGTCCGGCGCCGGCTCGTCGTCCAGCTGCGCCTTGATCGGCGGCGGCGCCTTCAGCAGGATCTGCCAGGTCACGTACATCGCCAGCAGCAGCGGCGGGATGCCCAGGGCGACCTTGAGCCAGCCCAGCAGGTTGACGTTGTGGGTGAAGTACAGCGGGAAGAGGATCATCGGCTTGATGCCCATGATCAGCACCCACGCCCAGGTGGCCTTGGTGTACGCGGCCAGCCGGCCCGGGTTCTGCTTGCGCCAGGTGAACATCTCGCCGGTCACCGGGCCGAGCATGATGCCGATCAGCGGCCAGCGGACCAGCGCCGAGACGGCCAGGCCCACGCAGTAGCCGACGTTCCAGAGCAGGCCCGGCAGGTAGAAGTTCTCCGCCTTGCCGGTCTTCATCGAGATCCAGGCGCCGATGGCGACGCCGAACACCCCGCTGAAGGCGTGCTGGACGGTCTCCCGCTTCAGCAGCCGCGCCACCACGAACAGCGCGCTCAGGCCCAGCGCGGCCCAGGCCGCCGCCGGCACCTTATGGGTGATGTTGTAGGTGACGATGAAGACCAGGCCGGGCAGGGTCATGTCGACCATGCCGCGGACCCCGCCGAACGCCTTCATCACGGTGTCGGCGGCCTCCCGGGAGGCCTGCGCCTGCCGGGCCGCCTCCTCGTCACCGGCGATCTCCACCAGGCCGAGCTGGGCGGCGGGCTCGCCGCCGGGCTGGTTGCTCACGCTCATTCGCTCCCGTGTCCGACCGGACGCAGCTCGTAGCGGGGGTTGAACAGCACCCGGCGGCCACGGGCGTGGCCGATCCGGCCGCTGGCCACCAGACGGCGCCCGGGCTCGATGCCCGCGATGGAGCGGCGCCCGAGCCAGACCACGTCCAGTGCCTCGGTGCCGTCGAAGAGTTCCGCCTCCAGGGCCGGTACGCCAGCCCGCGGGCGGAGCGTCACGGTGCGCAGGGTGCCGGCCACGGTGACCAGTTGCCGGTCCCCGCAGCTGGCGATCGGCGTGCAGCCCGACTCCGCGGCGCTCTCCTGGCGCAGCTCCTCGGCCTCCAACTCCTCGGTGGAGGAGGTCAGCCGGCTGAGCATGCGGCGGAAGCGCCCCTGCGGCGGCTCGCTGCTGTTGTCACCACTCATGCCGGAAGGGTACCGGTTCCGGGGGCCCCGGCGGCAGGCCGCAAGCCGGCCGGGGACTCCGCGCGAGCGCGCCGCGAGGGCTGCCGGCACGCCGGACCGGTACCGTCCGCTCACCCCTCGAAGCGGTAGCCCATGCCGGGCTCGGTGATGAAGTGCCGCGGGTGCGAGGGGTCGCGTTCGAGCTTGCGCCGCAGCTGGGCGAGGTAGACCCGCAGATAGTTCGTCTCGGTCCGGTAAGCCGGGCCCCAGACCTCCTGGAGCAACTGGGTCTGGCTGACCAGCCGGCCCGCGTTGCGCACCAGGACCTCCAGCAAATGCCACTCGGTCGGGGTAAGCCGGATGTCGGCGCCGTCCCGGTTCACCTTCTTCGCCGCCAGGTCCACGGTGAAGCTGTCGGTGACCACCACCGAACCGTCCTCCCCCGCGACCGGCTCGGCCCGGCGGACGGCGGCGCGCATCCGGGCCAGCAGCTCGTCCATGCCGAAGGGCTTGGTGACGTAGTCGTCGGCCCCGGCGTCCAGCGCCTCGACCTTCTCGTCGGAGGCGTGCCGGGCGGAGAGCACGATGATCGGCACCCTGGTCCACCCGCGCAGGCCCTTGATCACCTCGACCCCGTCCATGTCGGGCAGACCGAGGTCGAGGACGACGACGTCGGGGTGGCGGGCGGCGGCGAGCTCCAGGGCGCTCGCGCCGTCATGCGCCGCGTCGACCTCGTACTTGCGGGCCTTGAGGTTGATCACCAGCGCGCGGACGATCTGCGGTTCGTCGTCCACGACGAGGACCCGGGTCATACGGGCTCCGCCTTTCGGGGCTGTCGGTCGGATCGGAAGTGGTCGTTCAACGGTCGTCGGGGGGTGTCACCGATCAGGTGGGTGGCGGGGCGAGCTCCGGTACGTCGGGCCCGGGCGCGTCCGGTCCCGGTCGCTCGGGCTCGGGTCCGCCCGGCTCCGGAACGCCCGGCTCCGGGACGCGTCCGGCCGTGGGCAGGGTGACCACCATGGTCAGTCCGCCGCCCGGGGTGTCCTCGGCGGACACCGTGCCGTCCATCGCCTCGACGAAGCCGCGCGCCACCGCGAGCCCGAGCCCCACCCCGGCACCGCGCGGCGCGTCCCCGTAGCGCTGGAACGGCGCGAAGATCCGCTCCTTGGCGTCCTCCGGCACCCCCGGCCCCCGGTCCACGATCCGCAGCTCCACCCGGCCCGGCCCGCCCGCCGGCTCCAGCGCATCGGCCTTGACCAGCACCTTCACCCCGTCCGGGCTGTACTTGACGGCGTTCTCGATCAGATTGGCCAGCGACCGCTCCAGCAGTCCGCCGTCGGCCAGGATCATCGGCAGGGTCTCCGGCACGTCCAGCCGGACCGTCTCCGGCGACACCCCGCCCAGCGCGAACGGCACCACCTCGTCCAGGTCGGTCTCCTGGATCAGCGGCGTGACCGTTCCGGTCTGCAAACGGCTCATGTCGAGCAGGTTGTTGATCAGATGGTCGAGCCGGTCGGCACCCGCCTCGATCCCCGCCAGCAGCTCCGCCTCGTCCTCCTCGTCCCACTCCACGTCCGCCGCACGGAGCGAGCTCACCGAGGCCTTGATCCCGGCGAGCGGCGTGCGCAGATCGTGCGAGACGGCCGCCAGCAGAGCGGTGCGGATCCGGTTCCCCTCGGCCTCCCGCCGGGCGGCCGCCGCCTCCCCCGCCAGTCGCCGGCGCTCCAGCACCACGGCGGCCTGCGCGGCGAACGCCCCGAGCAGCCGGCGGTCCTCGGCCGGCAGCACCCGGCCGCGCAGCACCAGCGCCAGCGTCTCCCCGATCGGCACGTCCACATCGGCCGTCTCCGGCCGCTCCGGCGGACGCGGGCCCGCCGTCGCCACCGCCTGCCACACGCCGACCCGGTCGGGCCGCTCCAGCAGCGCCACCGACTCCTGCTGGAAGGTCTCCCGGACCTGCTCCAGCAAGGCCGTCAGCACCCCCTCACCGTTCGGCGCCCCGCGCAGCACCGTGCCGGCCAGCGCGCTCAGCGACTGCGCCTCGGCCTGGCTGCGGGCCGCCTGGTGGGTGCGCCGGGCCGCCAGGTCGACGACCGACGCCACGGCCATGCCGACGGCGGTGAATATCGCCACCGCCATGATGTTCTGCGGCTCGGAGATCGTGAACGTGTGGATCGGCGGCGCGAAGTAGTAGTTGAGCGCCGAGGACCCGACCAGCGCCGAGGCGATCGCCGGGAAGAGCCCGCCCACCAGGGCCGCGCACACCGTCAGCGACAGGAACAGCAGCATGTCCGTGGTCAGACCCAGACCGTGCACATTGATGAGCACCAGCGCCAGCAGCGGCGGCCCGGCCACCCCGATCAGCCAGCCCGCGATCGTCCGGGTCCGGCCCAGATCGGTCACCTTGCGGGTCGGAACCCGCCCACGTCCCTTCGCGGCGTGCTCGTGCGTGACGATGTGCACGTCGATGTCGCCCGACTCCCGGGTCACCGTGCCGCTCACGCCCGGGCGGTAGACGTACTGCCAGGCCGGCCGCCGACTGGTCCCGAGCACGATCTGCGTCGCGTTCACACCCCGTGCGAAGTCCAGCAGCCCCGCGGCCGGGTCGTCGCCCAGCACCGCGTGGTACGACCCACCCAGGCTCTCCACCAGCGCCCGTTGCTCGATCAGCGTCTGCGACGACCCCGAGCCCGGGCCGGCCAGCCCGTCCGACCGGGAGATGTGCACCGCCAGCAGCTCACCGCCCGAGCCGCGGGCGGCTATCCGGGCCGCCCGGCGGATCAGCGTCGCGCCCTCCGGCCCGCCCGTCAGACCGACCACGATCCGCTCGCGCGCCTGCCAGGTCCCCTTGATGCCCTGCTCGGCCCGGTACTTCTGCAGGTACTCGTCGACCCGGTCGGCCGTCCACAGCAGCGCCAGCTCGCGCAGCGCCGTCAGGTTCCCCGGCCGGAAGTAGTTGGCGAGCGCCGCGTCGATCTTCTCCGGCGCGTACACGTTGCCGTGCGCCAGCCGGCGCCGCAGCGCCTGCGGCGACATGTCGACGAGTTCGATCTGGTCGGCCCGGCGGACCACTTCGTCCGGCACCGTCTCCCGCTGCCGTATCCCCGTGATGCCCTCGACCACGTCGCCGAGCGACTCCAGGTGCTGGATGTTCACCGTCGAGATGACGTCGATCCCGGCCGCGAGCAGCTCCTCGACGTCCTGCCACCGCTTCTCGTTGCGGCACCCCGGCACGTTGGTGTGCGCCAGCTCGTCCACCAGCGCCACCTGCGGCCGGCGCGTCAGGACCGCGTCCAGGTTCATCTCCGTGAACACGGCCCCGCGGTGCGTCAGCTCCTGTCGCGGCACCACTTCGAGACCCGTGACCTGCTCGGCCGTGTGCCGACGCCCGTGATCCTCGACGAACGCCACCACGACGTCCGTTCCCCGCTCGGACCGCCGGTGTGCCTCCGCGAGCATGGCGTACGTCTTACCGACCCCGGGTGCCGCCCCGAGGTAGACCCGCAGCCTGCCGCGTCCCATGTGCACCATTCTTGATCCGGCCGTGCCTGGCGGCCATCCCGGACACCAGTTCCCTTCGCCTTCGAGACTACGGCGCAGGCGCCGGTTTGCCAGCGATCTGGCCGCTGAGCTGGGAGTTTTAGCGCCATATTGATGGGCCGCCGGGGCCCGCGGCGGCGTCGGCCGGCACCGTACCCACCCGCTTGCTCCGCCTGGCCGCATTTCGGCCCGGAAATGCGAAAAGCCCCTGCCGGTATCCCCGGCAGGGGCTTCTCAGAAGAATTGTTCGGCGGCGTCCTACTCTCCCACAGGGTCCCCCCTG
>NZ_JBEXJT010000081.1:0-17124 GCF_040609255.1 Kitasatospora sp. NPDC004723
GCCATCTCCTCACGCCCGGAGCCCCGCCAGCTAAAATACCAAACGACCTCTTCGGCCCGCCACGCAGCAAATCCCATCACGCCTCAACACGGTGGACCGCCCCCCCGACAAGCGGGCCCACGGGCCCCGCGCCGCCCCGGCCCCGTCCGGGGCGGCGCGCCCGGCGTGGTGCCCCGCCGCCCCGGCCGGCGGCTCGGTACGATCACCGGCAGGTCGGCCCGGACCGGCACCGGCAGAGCCCCACCAGCACGGGAGGACCGTTGCGCGTCGCGTTGTTCGCCACCTGCGTCAACGACGCGCTGCTGCCCTCCACCGCGATCGCCACCGTCCGGCTGCTGGAACGCCTCGGCGTCGAGGTCGACTTCCCGCCCGCGCAGAGCTGCTGCGGCCAGCCGCAGTACAACAGCGGCTACGTCAAGGCCTGCGAACCGCTGGTCCGCCGCACCGTGCGGGCCTTCGCCGGGTACGACCACGTGGTGGCGCCCTCCGGCTCCTGCGTGGCCATGGTGCGCGACGCCCACCCGCGGATCGCCGCCCGGGCCGGCGGCGCACTCGCCGCGGACGTCGCCGGGCTGACGCCCCGGGTGCACGAGCTGACCGAGTTCCTCACCGACGTGCTGGGCGTCGAGGACGTCGGCGCGTGGTTCCCGCACACCGTGACCTACCACCCCTCCTGCCACGGCCTGCGGCTGCTCGGCCTCGGCGACCGCCCGCTGCGGCTGCTGCGCGCCGTCCGGGACCTGGAGCTGGTCGAGCTGCCCGGCGCCGAGGAGTGCTGCGGCTTCGGCGGCACCTTCGCCGTGAAGAACCCGGCGGTCTCGGCCGCGATGGCCGCCGACAAGACCGCCAACGCCCTGGCCACCGGCGCCGAAGTGCTGTGCGGCGGCGACAACTCCTGTCTGCTGCACCTCGGCGGCACACTGGCCCGGCAGGGCGCGCGGCTGCGCCCGCTGCACCTCGCCGAGATCCTCGCCAGCACCGAGGCCGACCCCTGGCGGGCGGCGCCGTGAGCGGAACCTTCCTCGGCATGCCCGGCTTCCCGCCGGGCGTCTCCCCGCAGGTCACCTTCCCGCAGGCGGCCGAGCGGGCCGTGCGGGACGAACGGCTGCGCGGCAACCTGCGGCACGCCACCCGGACCATCCGGGAGAAGCGGGCCCGCGCCGTCGCCGAACTCGCCGACTGGGCCGAGCTGCGGGCCGCCGCCAAAGCCGTCAAGGACCGCACCCTGCGCGAACTCGACCGGCACCTGGTCCGGTTGGAGGAGAAGGTGACCGCCGCCGGCGGCACCGTGCACTGGGCCGCCGACGCCGCCGAGGCCAACCGGATCGTCACCGCCCTGGTCCGGGCGGCCGGCGCGCGGGAGGTGGTCAAGGTCAAGTCCATGGCCACCCAGGAGATCGGGCTCAACGAGGCGCTGGCCGAGGCCGGCATCCGCGCCTACGAGACCGATCTCGCCGAGCTGATCGTCCAGTTGGGCGACGACCGGCCCTCGCACCTGCTCGTCCCGGCGATCCACCGCAACCGCGGCGAGATCCGGGAGGTGTTCGCCCGGCGGATGGCCGACTGGGGCCGGCCGGCCCCCGACGGGCTCACCGACGCGCCCGCCGAACTCGCCGAGGCCGCCCGGCTGCACCTGCGGGAGAAGTTCCTGCGGGCCGAGGTCGCCGTCTCCGGCGCCAACTTCATGATCGCCGAGACCGGCACCCTGGTGGTCGTCGAGTCGGAGGGCAACGGGCGGATGTGCCTGACCCTTCCGCGCACCCTGATCTCGGTGGTCAGCATCGAGAAGGTCCTGCCCACCTGGCAGGACCTGGAGATCTTCCTGCAACTGCTGCCCCGCTCCAGCACCGCCGAGCGGATGAACCCCTACACCTCGCTCTGGACCGGCACCCACGCCGACGGCCCGGACGGCGACGGGCCCGAGGAGTTCCACCTCGTCCTGCTCGACAACGGGCGCACCGACGCGCTCGCCGACGAGGTCGGCCGCCAGACGCTGCGCTGCATCCGCTGCTCGGCCTGCCTCAACGTCTGCCCGGTCTACGAGCGCGCCGGCGGACACGCCTACGGCTCGGTCTACCCGGGGCCGATCGGCGCCGTCCTCACCCCCCAGCTGCGCGGCACCCGGGATCCGCTGGACGCCTCGCTGCCGTTCGCCTCGTCGCTCTGCGGGGCCTGCTACGAGGTCTGCCCGGTGGCCATCGACATCCCCGAGGTCCTGGTCCACCTGCGCGAACGGGTCGCCGGGCAGCGCGGCCACCGGCTGGAGCGCGCCGCCATGGCCGCCGCCACCTATGTGCTCGACCGCCCCGCCCTGCTGCGGGCAGCCGAACGGGCCGCCGCCCGCACCCGCCGGCTCCACCCGCGCCGGCTCCCCGGCCCCGGCCGGGCCTGGACCGACACCCGGGAGCTGCCGGCCGTCCCGCCCGAACCGTTCCGCGACTGGTGGCGGAGGAACCGGACATGAGCACCCCTCAGCCACCGGACGCCGGCTCGCGCGCCCTGGTGCTCGCCCGGATCCGCGCCGCGGTGCGCGCCAGTACGCCGGAGCAGGCGCCCGTGCCGCGCGACTACCTGCGCAGCCACGTCCCCGCCGACGACCCCGACGCGCTGCTCGACCTGCTGCAGCACCACCTCGCCGACTACCGCGCCCTGGTCCACCGCTGCACCCCGGAGCGGCTGCCGCTGCTGCTCGCCGCCCTCTTCGAGGCGCGCGGCACCCGCACCGTGGCCGTCCCGCCCGGCCTGCCGCCCGCCTGGCTCGCCGTCACCCGCGCCCGCCCGCTCCCGGACGACGGCCCGGACGGCCCGCTGACCGCCGCCCGGCTGGACACGGTCGACAGCGTGCTCACCGGCTGCGCCCTGGCGATCGCCGAGACCGGCACCCTGGTGCTGGACGCCGGCCCGGCCCAGGGACGCCGACTGCTCACGCTCGTCCCCGACCACCACGTCTGCGTGGTCCTGGCCCCCGAGCAGGTGGTCGCCTCCGTCCCGCTGGCCCTCCCCCGCCTCGACCCCACCCGCCCGCAGACCTGGATCTCCGGCCCCTCGGCCACCAGCGACATCGAACTCAGCCGCGTCGAGGGCGTGCACGGCCCCCGCACCCTGGAGGTCGTCCTGGTGACGGACGGCGGCTGAGCGTCAGAACGCGCTCAGCGCCCGCTCGGCCCCGGCGACCGCCGCGACCGGGTCGGCCGTCTCCAGCAGGACCTCGTAGCGGCGCTCGCCGGTCGCCAGGGCCGCCACCTCGTAGGACCCCCGCGGGAGCACGCCGATCCACACCGGCAGGATCCTCCGTTCACCCGGCAGGTGCACCGGAGCAGTGGCGAAGCGCAGCATGGCGTGGCTGTGGAACGGGTGGAACCGGGACAGCGTGCTGCGCCGGGCCGCGCGGACCAGGGGCAGCAGGACGGGCGGCGTCCCGGGCGGCCGGCGTCCCGGGCGCGGGTGGTCCCGCAGCCCGGCCACCCGCTCCCGTTCGTCCCACGCCGCCTGCGGCGACCCGTCGCCGCTCCGCTGCCGACCGCCCATGTACCGCCCCCCGTGAACCGTCCGCCCCGGACCCGGATGCCGTTCGTGTCCGACCGGCCACTGTACGGGCCCGGCGGCCCGGTGTCAGGACGGGCGGAGCTCCAGGGTGCAGCACTTGGGGCCGCCGCCGCCCTTGAAGAGCTCGGAGAGGTCGACCGGCACCGGTTCGAAGCCGGCCCCGGCCACCCGGGCGGCCAGGGACTTCGCCGCCTCGGGGAGCAGCACCCGGCGGCCGTCGGAGACCGCGTTCAGGCCGAAGACCTCGGCGTCCTCCCGCTCGGCCAGCACGGCGTCCGGGTAGAGGCTGCGCAGCAGCGCCTGGCTGTCCGGGGTGAACGCCGCCGGGTAGTACATGATCTGGTCGTCGGCGAGCACGGCCAGCGCGGTGTCCAGGTGGTAGAAGCGCGGGTCCACCAGCTCCAGGCCGAGCACCTGCCGGCCGAACACCTCCCGCACCTCGGCGTGCGCGGCCGGGTCGGTGCGGAAGCCCGAGCCCGCCAGCACCCGGCGGCCGACCAGCAGGTGGTCCCCCTCGCCCTCGTTGACGTACTCCGCCTGCCGCACCTCGCGGTAGCCGCCGGCCCGGAACCAGGACGCGTGGGCCGCCGACTCGGCGGCGCGCTGCGCGTGCCGGAAGGTCGCGACCAGCACCCGGCCGTCGAGCACGGTCGCACCGTTGGCCGTGTAGACCATGTCCGGCAGGCCGGGCACCGGCTCGATCAGCTCCACGGTGTGGCCGAGCTCCTCGTACAGCGCGCGCAGCCGCTCCCACTGGCGGACGGCGAGCGAGGTGTCGGTCGGCTGCGCGGGGTCCATCCACGGGTTGATCGTGTACTCGACGGTGAAGTACGTCGGACGGCACATGAGATAGCGCCGCGGCTTCGCGGTGCGCTCCGGGAATCGGGTGGGCATGCGGCGACCTCCGCCATCGGGGGCGTGACTCGGGACAGGACTCGGACGGGACTGGGGGCGTGACCGGGGACGGGGCCGGTGGCATCCACCGCCGGCGCCCGTCGGCTCAGAGGGCGGCTGCCCCGAACGGACCGTTCGCACACCCGGGCAGGCCGATCCGGCGGCGCAGTCCCCCCGCGCACCCGGCGCGCCCGTCCGCGCGCACCGGGCGCACGAGGGCGCGCACCACGGCACGTGGCCGATCTCACGTACCGCCACCGGCCACCTACGGTGGCGTAGGTCACTTCAGACAGTGAACTATCTCTTTCATGCCGAACCTCCAGGAGACTCTTGACCTCGATTCGTACGTCGCCCTCGGGGACAGCTTCACCGAAGGGCTGAACGACCCCGCCGCCGACGGTGCCTTCGCCGGCTGGGCCGACCGGCTGGCGGCGCTGCTCGCCGCGGGCCGGCCGCCGGGCGGCTTCACGTACGCGAATCTCGCGGTGCGCGGCCGGCTGCTGGACCAGATCGTGGCCGAGCAGGTGCCCGAGGTCCGCCGCATCCAGCCGGACCTGGTCACCTTCTGCGCCGGCGGCAACGACATCCTGCGTCCCGGCAGCGACCCCGACGAGGTCGCCGAGCGCTTCGAGGCCGCCGTCGCCCAACTCGCCGACTCGGCGGGCACGGTGCTGATCTGCACCGGCTTCGACACCCGTGGCGTGCCGCTGTTCAAGCACCTGCGCGGCAAGATCGCGACCTACAACGGGCACATGCGGGCGGTCGCCGACCGGCACGGCTGCAAGGTGGCCGACCTCTGGTCGCTGCGGGCCGTCCAGGACCGCCGGGCCTGGAGCGAGGACCGACTGCACCTGTCCCCCGAGGGCCACCAGCGGGTCGCCCTGCTGGCCGCCCGCTCGCTGGGCCTGCGCACCGAGCAGGACCCGGAGGCCCCGTGGCCGTCCGCCCCGGCGGTCTCCTCCGCCGAGTTGCGCCGGGAGAACCTCCAGTGGGCGCGCGAGTTCCTGCTGCCGTGGGTCGGCCGCCGGCTGCGCGGCGAGTCCTCCGGCGACCACGTCGAGGCCAAGCGGCCCGAGCTGATGCCGCTCTGACGAGCCGTCAGGCCGCCTGTCGGCGCGCCGCCCTCACGCCCAGGTGCGCGAGGGCGGCCAGCGCCGCGCCGACGAGGTAGCAGAGCAGGTCCGGCGGGTTGAAGGTGGAGCCGAGCACCAGCCGGGCGAGGGTGCTGCGCCGGGCGAGGTCGTCGGGCACACCGGTGAGCTGGAACAGTTCGACGGCCCAGCTCAGCCCGGCGGCCCAGGCCGCCGCCGGCCACGGCCGCAACCGCGGTGCGAGCAGCACCACGAGGGTGTACAGCAGCACCGTGTAGAGGGCGTCGCCCGCGTACTTGGCGGCGTCCCCGCCGCCCACCGCCCGCACCCCGAGCCCCGCCGCCGCCGTCAGCCCGGCCGCCACCACGGCCGCACCGCGAACCGCCCACCGCCCCCGAAGATCGTCCACCACCGAACCCTAACCCGCCCACCACCGCCGGAGATCGTTCACCACCGCGCCCCGAACCGCCGCGGCACGCTCGGAACCGTTGCCGCTCCTCTCGCGTCCCTCCCTGCCGAAAGGCCGCGCAGGCGGCCCGGTAGCCTGCTGGCCGGCCCGTACGGGGCCGGGTCCGTGCAGGTCGCGGGCGGGAACGACTCAGAACAGGGCGGGGCGCAGTGACGCAGCTGACCGAGACGGTGATCGGGTCCGGGATACCGGCGGACGGGGTGGGGGCCCAGCGGGGGGCCGGGCGGCGGTTCACCGTCGAGGGTTTCGCGCCGGGCCGGGACGGCGGGGCGCGGGCGCGCGGCAAGGCCCTGCGCAACGGCAGCCCGCGTGAGCAGCACGCCGCGTTCGCCGCGGCCGCCGACCGGCCGACCGCCGTCGAGGCGATCGAGGCCTCCAACGCGGGCCGCCTCACCGACCTGGTGCCGATCCGGCTGGGCCGGATGTCCGCCACCCCGTTCGCCTTCCTGCGCGGCTCGGCCGGTCTGATGGCCGCCGACCTCGCCACCACGCCGACCAGCGGCACCGTCGCCCAGCTGTGCGGCGACGCGCACGCCGCCAACTTCGGCCTGTACGGCGATGCCCGCGGCCGGCTGGTGATGGACATCAACGACTTCGACGAGACCGTGCCCGGCCCGTGGGAGTGGGACCTCAAGCGCCTCGCCGCGAGCCTGGTGCTGGCCGGCCGGGAGGTCGGCGCGGACGAGGCCACCGCCCGCCAGGCCGCCTTCGACGCCGCCGGGGCGTACCGCCGCACCATGCGCACGCTGGCCAAGCTGTCGGCGCTGGACGCCTGGAACGCCGTCGCCGACGAGCAGCTGGTCTCCTTCGCCGAGGCCCACGACCTGGCCGAGGTGCTGGACCGGGTGGCGGCCAAGGCGCTGCGCAACACCGGCGCGCGCTTCGCCGCGAAGTCCACCGTCCGCTCGGAGGAGGGCGGTTGGCGGTTCACCGCCGCGCCGCCGGTGCTCAGCGAGGTGGCCGACGGCACGGCCACGGCGGTCGCCACCGCGCTCGGCCCGTACGTGCGCACGGTGCCGGCCGAGCTGCACCCGCTGCTGACCCGGCACCGGGTGCAGGACGTGGCGTTCCGCGTGGTGGGCACCGGCAGCGTCGGCACCCGCTCGTACGTGGTGCTGCTGACCGACCACCGCGAGCAGCCGCTGGTGCTCCAGGTCAAGGAGGCCCGGCCCTCGGTGCTGCTGCCCCACCTGACCCGGGCCGGGTACCCGGTGACCGCGCCGGACAGCCACGAGGGCCGCCGGGTGGTGCTCGGCCAGAAGCGGATGCAGGTGGTCAGCGACCCGCTGCTCGGCTGGACGACGGTGGACGGACTCCCCTACCAGGTGCGGCAGTTCCGCAATCGCAAGGGCAGCGTGGACCCGGCGGCGCTGCTGCCCGCCCAGCTCGACGACTACGCCCGGATCACCGGCGCCCTGCTCGCCCGCGCGCACGCGCACACCGCCGACCCGGGGGTGATCAGCGGCTACTGCGGCAAGACCGAGGTGCTGGACGAGGCGGTGGCGGCGTTCGCGGTCGCCTACGCGGACCGCACCGAGGCCGACCACGCCGATCTGGTGGCGGCGATCCGGTCGGGCCGGCTCCCGGCCGAGCACGGCATCTGACCGGCGGGGCCGGGCCCGGTGCGTCCGGGCCCGGCCCGCGGGCCCCGCTCAGCCGGACGCCCGCGTCCCCTCCCGTGCCGCCTCCGGCGTCCGCGCGGGTACGCCGGCGCGGGCCGCCTCCTCACCGGCCGCCTCCGCACGGGCCTTCTCCTCGCGCGCCGTCGCCCGGCCGGCCAGCACCGAGGCCAGCACCGCCAGCGCGGCGAGCGCCGCACAGACACCGCTCGCCCACGCGTACGCCGCCCGGTGCCCGCCGCCTCCGGCGGTCGCCCGCAGATAGACGCCGGAGAGCGCCGAGACGCTGACCGCCGCCGCGATCCGCTGCGCCATCTGCAGGATCGCCCCGCTCACCCCGGCCGCCTCGGCCGGCGCGTGCCGCAGCACGAACGCCTGGTTGGGCGCCCCCATCAGCCCGGCCGAGGCGCCGCCCAGCAGTTGCAGCAGCGCGAGCAGCCAGGGCAGCACACCGGCCGGCGCCCGCAGCGCGACCAGACCGCCGGCCAGCATCACCAGCGCCGAGCCGGCCACACTCGCCGTGACGGTCCGCCGGCCGAAGCGCTGCACCACCCGCCAGGCGAACGCCGAGGCGAAGCCCATCGCGACCGCCGAGGGCAGCGCCACCAGGGCCGCGCCGAGCGGCGACAGGCCGAGCCCGTCCTGCAGGAACATGGTCAGCACCAGCCCGGCCGCCAGCGAGGACCCGAACTGGGTCATCGCCACCGCCGTCCCCAGCGCGTACGGCGCCGAGCGGGTCAGCGCGGGGTGGATCAGCGGTTGGCCGCCGGACCGGGCGAAGCGGCGCTGCCACCGGGCCAGCGCGGCCAGCAGCAGGACCGCGGCGGCGGCGAAGCCGAGCCAGCCCGCCCAGCCGGGCGGCTGGACGAACGGCAGCATCAGCGCCAGGGTCAGCGCGCCGACCAGCAGCAGCCCGACCAGGTCGAGGTCGGCGCCGCGGGTGCTGGGGCGCGGACGCGGCAGGTGCCGGGCCGCCAGCACCACGGTGGCGAGTCCGAACGGGACGTTGAGCAGGAAGCTCAGCCGCCAGCCGTGCTCCGGCCCGACGGCGGCGAGCACCGCGCCGCCGACCGGCGGGCCGAGGGCGAAGGCGAGGCCGCCGGTGACCGCGTACATCCCGAGCGCCCTGGCCCGCAGCTGGCCGCGGAAGACGTCCTGGATGGTGCCGATCATCTGGGAGTTCACCAGTCCGGCGCCGGCCCCCTGGAGCAGCCGGGAGGCGACCAGCACCCATGGCTCGGTGGCGGTCGCGGAGAGCAGGCTGACCAGGGTGAACAGGGCGAGTCCGCCGACGAAGAACCACTTGCGGCCGCGGACGTCGCCGAGCCGCCCGCCGGGGATCAGGGCCAGGCCGAAGGCGAGCGAGTAGCCGGCCACGATCCACTGCAGGTGGGCGGGCTGGGCGTGCAGCGACTCGCGCAGCGCGGGGATCGAGGTGTTGAGCACCGACTGGTCGATGAGGGTGGTGAACCCGCCGGCGACGCAGACCAGCAGGACCCGCCGCCCGGCCGCGTCGAACTTCTCCTTGGCCGGCGGCAACCCGGGTATCGCGGCGGTCCCGCGCGTGCCCGGCCCGCTCGCGCCCGGCCCGCTCGTGTCCAGGCCGCTCATGGCTCGACCACCACCAGCGCGTAGCGGGCGCCGTCCGGGCCGGGGCAGCGGAAGCGGGTGGTCTCGGGGACGAAGCGCAGGCAGTCGCCGGCCTCCAGCAGTTCCTCGGCGCCGTCGACGGTGAGCGCCAAGCGGCCCTCCAGCAGCCAGAGGTGGTGCTCCCGGCCGGTGTCGCAGGGCTTGTCGTAGGCGATGTCGCCGCCGGCCGGGAGCCGCCCCTCGATCACCTCGGCCCGCAGCGAGCCGTGCGGCGGCGAGACGGAACGCCGGACGAACCCGGTCGCCTCGTCCCGCCAGACCCGCTGGTCGGCCGCCCGCACCAGCCGCGCGGGCGCCGCCTCCACCTCGGCGAGCAGCCGGGACATGCTCCGCCCGTACACGGCGCAGAGCCGCCCGAGCAGCGCCGCCGTCGGGCTCACCTCGGCCCGTTCCACCCGCGAGAGCGTCGAGCGGCTGACGTCCGCGCGCCGCGCCAACTCCTCCAGCGTCCATCCGCGTTCGACCCGCAACTCGGCGAGCCGCTCCGCCAACCGCTCGTCGGCGGCCGTGTCGATTCCCATATCCGTGATGCTATCCCGGATCCGGGAAAGGCTTCGGCCGGTCCGTCGGGGGTTCCGGGCCACCGAACGGGCGATCATATGATGTGCGCGATCACGGGCCGAACGGCCCACGCGAAACACGGGGGAACCACATGTTCGGCATCATCAGACCCTGCCGTCACCGCCTGTCCGAGCGGTTGCAGGCCAGCTGGATGGCCCACCTCTGCGGACTCTGCCTGGCCCTGCGGGACGACCATGGGCAGTTGGCCCGGACCGCCACCAATTACGACGGGCTGATCATCTCGGTGCTGGTCGAGGCCCAGGCCGCCGCCGGGGACGGCGCCGGGCGGCGCACCGCCGGGCCGTGCCCGCTGCGCGGTATGCGCACCGCCTCCGTCGCACGGGGCGAGGGCGCCCGGCTGGCCGCCGCCGTCTCGCTGGCCCTCGCCTCGGCGAAGATCCGCGACCACGTGGAGGACCGGGACGGCGTCTTCGCCCGGCGGTCCGTGGCGGCGGGTGCCCGGGCGGTCACCCGGCGCTGGGACCGCAAGAGCGCGGGCAGCGCCTCGGTGGTCGGCTTCGACACCGCCGTCCTGCTCGACGCGGCCGCCCGGCAGGGCGGGCTGGAGCGCGCGCTGCCGGTCGGCGGCTCGGTGCTGCTGGTCACCGAGCCCACCGAGACCGCCACCGCCGCCGCCTTCGCGCACACCGCCGCGCTGGCCGGCCGGCCCGGGAACGCGGCGCCGCTGGCCGAGGCGGGGCGGCTGTTCGGGCGGCTCGCGCACCTGCTGGACGCCGCCGAGGACCAGGAGGCCGACGCCACGAGCGGCGCCTGGAACCCGCTGACCGCCACCGGCACCGACCGCGCCGAGGCCGAGCGGCTCTGCCGGGACGCCGTGCACGGCATCCGGCTCGCCCTGCGGGACGTCGAACTGGCCGACCGCACCCTGGTGCACGTGCTGCTCGCGCACGAGACCGAGCGTGCCGTCGAGCGGGTCTTCGGCCGGGCCGGTCACACCGCCTGCCGGGTCAGGGCCGAGGACGGCGACGGCACCCCGCTCGCCGCCAACCCCTACCAGGCGCCGCCGCGGCAGGACCCGGACCAGGCCCCGCCGCAGGACCCCGGAGCACCGGTCCCGCCGTGGGTCCCGCAGGGCCCCGGCTTCACCCCGCCCGGCGCGCCGCCGCCCAACGGCCGCAACCTGCTAGCCGGTTGCGCCGCGTGGGCACTGATGGGCTGCACCTGCCAGCTGCTCTGCTGCAACCACAACGACCCGTTCTCCGGCGAGCCCCGCGAGGGCTTCTGCGCCCGGCACGACTGCTGCGACATCGGCGAGTGCTGCTGCGACGGGTGCCAGTGCTGCGGGGAGAACGCGAGCTGCTGCGGCGGCTGTTGCGACGGCTGTGACGGCTGCGACTGCGGCTGCGACTGCTGAGCACCGCCGCTGGGGCACGCCCCCAGGGGGAGCCGGACCGCGCCGGACGGCGTGCCCGGGACCGGTCCGGCTCCCCCTCGCGGCGTACCGTCGCTCCACCGGAGGAGCGACGTGCCGATGGCCCGGGCGAACCTAACGTGGCGTCATGTCGAAGAACCGACGGTGGCGTTCCGCCGCCCTGACGATCATGTCCACCACCCTGGTCCTCGCGTTGGCCGGACCGGCCACCGCGCTGGCCGGCGCGGCCCCGGCCGCACCCCTGAACGTGGCCGCCGCCGCAGCCGGCGGCACCGCCCACTCCGCGAGGCCGCTGGTGCCCGCCCCGACCGCGCACCGGCCGGTCGGGACGACGTCCGTCCGCCTGGTCGACGCGAGCCGCCCCGACCCGTGGCGCGCCGACGCGCCGACGCGCGAGCTGATGGCCACCTTCTGGTACCCGGCGGACTCGCCCCGCGGCGCCCACGCGCCCTACATATCACCGAAGTTGTCCCGCGCCCTGTACGACCTGGACGAGCCCGCCACGATCCGGACCAACGCCGTGGCCGACGCCCGGCCGGCCGCCGGACGGCACCCGCTGATCCTGCTCTCCCCCGGCTTCGGGATGAGCCGCAGCACGCTCACCGCCCTCGGCGAGGAGTTCGCCGCCCGGGGTTACGCGGTGGCCGCCGTCGACTCCACCTACGAGACCTCGGTGGAGTTCCCCGACGGCCGCATCGAGTCCTGCCTGGCCTGCGGACTGGAGGGGAAGGACCCGGAGTTCGGTGCGAAGTCCTCCCGCGCCCGGGCCGCCGACCTGCGCTTCGTGCTCGACAGGCTGACCGCGCCGGGGCACGGCGGCCCGGTCCGCGGCCTGAGCATCGACGCCTCGCGGGTCGGCGCCGCCGGGCACTCGCTCGGCGGGGCGGCCGCCCTGGAGGCGATGCGCGAGGACCCGCGGATCAAGGCCGCCGCCAACCTGGACGGCAGCATCTGGATCCCGGCGGGGGACGACACCGGGCGCCCGGCCCTGCTGTTCAGCGCCGGGGTCGGCGCCTCACCGGAGGCCACCCAGAACTGGGAGGACAACTGGAAGCGGTTCACCGGCCCCCGCTACTGGGTGGAGATGCCCACCGCCGGGCACCTGTCGTTCTCCGACGAGCACTGGCTGGTCGACAACCTCGGCCTGCGTGACCAACTGCCGCCGGACACCTACCGGGAGAGCTTCGGCACCATCAACGGGAACCGCGCGCTCGCCGCCACCCGCGCCTACCTGGGCGCGTTCTTCGACCGGCACCTGCTCGGCCGGCCGGCCCCGCTGCTCGACCGGCCCTCGCGCGCCTTCCCCGAGGTGCGCTTCACCAAGTAGCCCACGGTCGCCGCCCGTCCGCGCGCCGCGCTGCCACAGCGGCAGCACCGCGACGCGCGCGGCCGGGCGGTGCTCATCCATCGCGGCCCGGCGCCGTTCTCGCCGCCGGAACCACCCCGGTGCGGCGGTCCGCCGCCAGCGAGTCCTCCAGCCGGGCCAGCAGCACCCGGAAGCGGTCCGCGTCCTCGGCCGTCATCCGGCCGCCCTCGGCCGGGGCCCGCACGCCCCGGTCCACCGTCGTTCCCTCGTTCATGCCCCGACGGTAGGGCCTGACGATCAACGTCGGATAAACGGAGCGGCAGTTGTCGCTACGCGCGCCCGAGCACCCGGTCCACGGTGATCTCGATGACCACCCGGTCCGGGTTCACCCGCGGCTCGCGGTAGCGCTCGGCGTACCGGCGCTCCGCCTCGGCCACCTCCTGCGGCGCGTCGCGCACCACGGCCACGCCCTCCAGCGTCGACCAGCGCGCCCGGTCCACCTGGCAGACCGCCACCCGCTGCCCGGCCTCCCCGGCCGCCAGCACGTTGCGCACCTTGCGGCTGGTGCGGCTGCTGATCACCCGCGCGACGCCGGTCCCGGGATCGAACGTCACGCCCACCGGCACCACGTGCGGCGACCCGTCCGGGCGGTGGGTGGTCAGGGTGGAGATGTGCCGCTCCCGCCAGAAGGCGAGGAAGGCGTCGTCGAGCGCACGCGGGTCATGGGCCATGCCCGCGATCGTACGTGCCCGGGCCCGGCGGAGGACCGCCGGGCCCGGGCCTCGGGTGCCACCGCGCGCTCAGTGGCCGCGGGTGATCCAGTCCTGGAGGGACGGGGCCTCGGCGCCGATGGTGGTCGGGTCGCCGTGGCCGGTACGGACCACCGTGTCCGCGGGCAGCGTGAGCAGCCGGTCGCGGATGGAGTCGATGATCGTCGGGAAGTGCGAGAACGAGCGGCCGGTGGCGCCCGGGCCGCCGTGGAAGAGGGTGTCGCCGGTGAACACCGTGCCGAGGTCCGGCGCGTACAGGCAGACCGCGCCGGGGGCGTGGCCGGGGGTGTGCAGCACGGTCAGCCCGGTGCCGGCCACCTCGATCCGCTGCCCGTCGGCGAGTTCCCCGTCGGGGAGGCGCTCCGGGTGGGTGAGCTTCCACAGCGGCAGGTCGTCCGGGTGGAGCAGGATCGGCGCGCCGGTGCGCGCCGCGAGCTCCGGGGCGGCGTCGATGTGGTCGTTGTGCGCGTGGGTGGAGACGATGGCGAGCAGCCGGCGCCCGGCCAGCGCCCGCTCGATCGCGGCGGCGTCGTGGGCCGCGTCGATCACCACGGCCTCGGTGTCGTCGCCGACGATCCAGACGTTGTTCTCCACCTCCCAGCTGCCGCCGTCGAGTTCGAAGGTGCCGGCGGTGACGAGCCGGTCGACGCGGGCGGTCGTGTCGCTCACAGGACCACCACCGAACGGAGCACGTCGCCCTGGTGCATGCGCTCGAACGCCTGCTCCACCGCGTCGAGCCCGATGGTCTCGCTGACGAAGGCGCCGAGGTCCAGACGGCCCTGGAGGTAGAGGTCGATCAGCATCGGGAAGTCCCGGGAGGGCAGGCAGTCGCCGTACCAGGAGGACTTCAGCGCGCCGCCGCGCCCGAACACGTCGAGCAGCGGGAGCTCCAGCTTCATCTCCGGCGTCGGGACGCCGACCAGGACGACGGTGCCGGCCAGGTCGCGGGCGTAGAAGGCCTGCTGGTAGGTCTCCGGGCGGCCGACCGCCTCGACGACCACGTCCGCGCCGTGGCCGCCGGTCAGCTCGCGGATCGCCTCGACCGGGTCGGTGCTCTTCGAGTTGACGGTGTGGGTGGCGCCGAGCTTCTCGGCGGTGGCGAGCTTGCGGTCGTCGATGTCCACGGCGATGATCTTCGACGCGCCGGCCAGCCGCGAGCCCAGCACGGCCGCGCCGCCGACACCGCCGCAGCCGATCACCGCGACCGTGTCGCCGCGGCCGACGTTGCCGGTGTTGATCGCGGCGCCGATGCCCGCCATCACGCCGCAGCCGAGCAGCCCGGCGACCGCCGGGTCGGCGGCCGGGTCGACCTTGGTGCACTGGCCGGCGGCGACCAGGGTCTTCTCGGCGAACGCGCCGATGCCCAGCGCCGGGGACAGCTCGGTGCCGTCGAGCAGCGTCATCCGCTGCTTGGCGTTGTGGGTGTTGAAGCAGTACTGGGACCGGCCCCGCTTGCAGGCGCGGCACTGGCCGCAGACGGCGCGCCAGTTGAGGACGACGAAGTCGCCGGGCGCGACCTCGGTGACGCCCTCGCCGACCGTCTCCACGATGCCCGCGGCCTCGTGGCCGAGCAGGAACGGGAACTCGTCGTTGATCCCGCCCTCGCGGTAGTGCAGATCGGTGTGGCACACGCCGCAGGCCTGGATCCGCACCACCGCCTCGCCCGGCCCGGGGTCGGGCACGACGATCGTCGTCACCTCCACGGGCGCACCCTTGGCGCGCGCGACGACTGCCTTGACCTGCTGGCCCATCCGGTTCCACCTCCGTCGGCCGGTGCCGCTCTGCACCGGCGTGACCTGCGTCGACACGGTCGGTCGACACGAGTCGGACGACTCGCCCACGAAGCGTAGCGCCCGGTCCGGCGGCGGGTCGGGGAGCGTCCCGGGTGATCCGGCTCACCGCGGTGGCCCACCCCGGGGCGCACCACCGGGCGCGCGGTCACCGCCGGGCGCCCCCGGGCCGTCGCCGCGTCCTCACCATGCCCACGGTTCCCCGGCGTTGGCCGGAAACCCCGCTGACGACGGACCGTCGCCCACGTACGGTCGTAGCGAACCCGGCACACCCGGCACACCTGTCGGCCGGCCCGCCCGTCCCCCGCGCACCGCCCGGATCCACCCCCCGCCGGCCGCCGTCCGCGGCGGCCACCGCCCTGGAGACTGGAGTACGGATGTCCGCCGACAACAGTGCCACCGGTGCCGGAACCGGTACCGCCACTCCCCCCGGCCCGGCCCCGGCCGTGCTGCCGCCGCTGCACTGCCTGCGCCTGACCGCGCCCGGCCCGCCCCGACTGGCCGCCCTGCCCACCGGCACCCCGGTCTGGCTGGTCAGCCGGCACAGCGACGTCCGGCAGGTGCTCACCGACCCGCGCCTGGGCCGCGCCCCGCTCCACACGCCGGACGCCCCGCCGCTCACCCTCACCCCCAACCTGCTCGACGACCCGAACGGGCTGCTCAACATCGACGGCGTCGAGCACCAGCGGCTGCGCCGCACCGTGCAGCGGGCGTTCACCCCGCGCGCCATCGCCCGCTGGCGCCCCTGGGTGGCCTCGGTGGTCGAGGGCCTGATCGACGAGCTGATCGACGGGGGCTCGCCCGCCGACATCGTCTCCGGCTACACCCGTCCGCTGCCGGTGGCCGTGATCAGCCGGCTGATGGGCCTGGACCTCCTCGACAGCAAGCGCCTGGAGCACTGGAGCGACCACGCCCTGGCCACCACCGCCTTCACGGCGCAGGCCATCCGCACCGCCATGGACGAGTTCGCCGCATTCGGCGCCGAGGTCGTCGCCGAGCGCCGCGCCGCGCCCGGCGACGACCTGGTCAGCGGCCTGCTGACGGCCGCCGCCGACACCCCCGGGATCACCGAGGAGCAGATCGTCACGCTCGTCATCGGCCTGGTCGTGGCCGGGCACGAGACCACCATGACCTCGCTCGGCAACGCCCTCGTCTACCTCCTCGGCGAGGGCCGCGACGCCTGGGAGCAGCTCGCCTCCGACGAGCAGAGCGCAGCCGCCGCCACCGAACAGCTGCTGCGGGTCGTCCCGCTGGGCGACGCCGACGTGCTGCCCGGTCTGCTGCGGCGGGCGGCGGAGGACGTCGAGATCGGCGGGGTGCGGATCCCCGCCGGCAGCGTGGTCGCCGCCGACGTCAACGCCGCCAACACCGACCCCGGGGTGTTCACCGGGGACCTGCTGACCGAGCTGTTCTCCCCGCTCGCCGCGCCGATGTACACCTTCGGCGCCGGACCGCACCACTGCCTGGGCGCCTGGCTGGCCCGGATGGAGCTGGAGCTCGCCCTGCACCGGCTGGCCCGGCGGCTGCCCGCGCTGCGGCTGGCCGCGCCGCAGGAGGCCATCGACTGGCGGCGCGGCCTGCTGACCCGCAGCCCGCAGCGGCTGCAGGTCGCCTGGTGACCGGCCGCGGCACGGCCGGGACCGGGCCGGAGGTGATCGTCCAGGTCGACCGCGACCGGTGCATCGGCTCGGGCATGTGCGCGATGACCGCCCCCGGCTCGCTGGCGCTCGGCGCCGACGGCCTCGCGCGGCCGTTGCGCGAGCAGCCGACCGGCGCCGCCGGGGAACCGCTCACCCCGGAGCTGACCGACGCCGTCGACTACTGCCCGGTCGAGGCGCTCACCCTGTACGGCACCCGCGACGGCCGCCGGATCAGCCCGGCCGGGTGACCGTCCGGCTCGCTGACCGCCCGTCGGGGCCGCGCCCCCGCCGGCGGGGGGCCCTCGGCGCGCCGGGGGAACCCGGGGGGGAGCGGGGCGGTTGCAGCGCGCGCCGCACCGCAGCCGCCGGGGGGCCCCCCGGGGACGGGCGGGCGC
>NZ_JBEXJT010000082.1:0-14607 GCF_040609255.1 Kitasatospora sp. NPDC004723
ATTTTTTCCTTAGTGCGGGGGGGGGTGTACTCGGGGGGGGGTGCATGACGAGGGGCGGGCCCGCCCCTCGTCATGCACCTCGTCGTGCGTTCAGCCCACCCGGGCGTCGTACGACGCGCGGGCCGCCGCGATCTCCTGCTGGTGCGTCTCGGTCCAGGCGATCAGCGAGCGGACGGTCTCGTGCAGCGTCCGCCCCAGCGGCGTCAGCGCGTAGTCCACCCGGGGCGGCACCACCGGGTGCACCGTGCGCTCGACCAGGCCGTCCCGTTCCAGCTGCCGCAGCGTGACGGTCAGCATCCGCTGGCTGACCCCGTCGATCTCGCGCCGCAGCTCGGTGAAGCGCAGCGAGCCGCGGTCCAGCAGCGCGATCACCAGCAGCGACCACTTGTCGGCGATCCGGTCGAGGATCTGCCGCACCTCGCAGTCCTCCCGGGTGTCCCACTGGAACACGTCGTAGTCGCCCCCGGTATCCGCACAGTGCGTCGGTGACTTCAAAGTGCCTTCTTCCATGGCTCCTGATGCTGCCTCAGGATGGCCGGTGGTTACAAGAGGGAACCGACCGGCCGAAGGGGAACCGCCCCGTCCGGTGTCCCCGCCTCCCCGCGCACTCCCAGGAGACCTCCGTGTCCGCGTCCTCAGCCGTGCCCGAAACCGGCACGCCCGCCCGCACCCCCGCCGCCCCGCCCTCGCCGTCCTCACCTCCGCCCTCGCCGGAGTCCGCCCGCCTCACCGGCCGGGAGACCGCCGTCCTCCTCGTCCTGTGCGGTGCGATCTTCCTGGAGGGCATCGACGTCGCCATGCTCAATGTGGCGCTCCCCTCGATCCGTGCCGACCTCGGCATGGACACCGGCTCGCTCAGCTGGGTGCTGAGCGCCTACGTGCTCGGCTACGGCGGCTTCATGCTGCTCGGTGGCCGCACCGCCGACCTGCTCGGACGGCGCCGGATGTTCCTGTTCTGGCTCACCGTCTTCGTCCTCTTCTCCGGCCTCGGCGGCCTCGCCAGCGCCCCCTGGGTGCTCATCCTGGCCCGCTTCGCCACCGGCCTCGCGGCCGCCTTCATGACCCCCGCCGGGCTGGCGGTCATCACCACCGCCTTCGCCGAGGGCCCCCGCCGCAACCGCGCCCTGCTGCTCTACGCGGGCACCGCCGCCGCCGGCTTCTCGCTCGGCCTGGTGGCCGGCGGCCTGCTCACCGCGATCAGCTGGCGCTGGGTCTTCTTCGCCCCGGTCCTGCTCGCCGGCGCCCTGCTGATCACCGCCGTGCCGCTGCTCCCGCGCGACCAGGCGCCCGCCCGCCGCCCCGGCGAGCGCTTCGACCTGGCCGGCGCGGCCACCGTCACCGGGGCCATGCTGCTGCTGGTCCACACGGTGGTGCGGATCGGCGAACCGGACGCCGCCACCGGCCTGACCCTCGCCGAACTGGCCGGCGGCCTGGCCCTGCTGGCCGTCTTCGCCGCCGTCGAACGGCGCTCCGCCGCCCCGCTGGTCCGCCTCGGCCTGCTGCGCTCCGGCCCGCTGCTGCGCGCCAACCTCGGCGCGCTGCTGTTCGCCGGCTCCTTCTTCGGCTTCCAGTTCACCGTCACCCTCTACCTGCAGGACCTGCGCGGCTGGACCCCGCTGCAGACCGGCCTGGCGCTGCTCGCCGTCGGGGTGGACGCGGTGCTCGCGCCGACCCTCACGCCCCGGCTGGTGGAGCGGTTCGGCCTCGTCCGGGTGATCCTCGGCGGCTTCTGCCTGGCGACGGTGTCCTACGCGCTGTTCCTGCCGGTCGGCCCCGACTGGAGCTATCCGATGATGTTCCCGACCATGATCCTCACCGGTCTGGCCTTCGCCCTCGCGTACGGGCCGCTGACCATCGCCGCCACCGCCGGCGTCGCCGAGGAGGAGCAGGGGCTGGCGGGCGGGCTGCTCAACACGGCCTTCCAGTTCGGCGCGGCGCTCGGCCTCTCCGCGGTCACCGCCGTGCACGTGGCCGCCACCGGTGCCGGGCGCTCCGGGCCGGACGGCTTCCGGGCGGCCCTGGTGGTCCCGGTCGCGGCGGTCGCCCTCGGCGCCGTCGTCACCGCCCTCGGCGTGCGCCGCGACCGCACCCCGGCCTGATCGTCCCGGCCACCGCGTGCCTTCCCCACGCGGCTTCCCGTCCTTCCCGGCCCGTCAAGCCCCTCACCGGAGCCTTCCGGTGAGGGGCCGTCCCCGTTCCCCTCCTCGGCCTGCCGACCGCGCCGAAATGTCTGCTCTGGGGTGTAATCGTACGGATGATCAGACCCCGGAGACCGGAGTCCGCCGATGCCGCAGCCCGTCCTCACCCCGCTCACCACCGCCGCGATCTTCCTCGTCCTCACCATCGACCCCGGCGGCGAACCCGCCGTCCGGTCCCTGCTGCCCGACCTCGCGGGCCTGCGCCGCGCGGTCGGCTTCCGCGCCCCCGACGCCGGTCTCAGCTGCGTCACCGGCATCGGCTCGGACGCCTGGGACCGGCTCTTCGACGGCCCGCGCCCGGCCGAGCTGCACCCCTTCCGGGAGGTCGCCGGCGCCCGCCACCGTGCCCCGGCCACCCCCGGTGACCTGCTGTTCCACCTCCGCGCCGACCGGATGGACCTCTGCTTCGAACTCGCCGGCCGGCTCACCGGGCGCCTCGCGGGGGCCGCCACCGTGGTCGACTCCGTCCACGGGTTCCGCTACTTCGACGACCGCGACCTGCTGGGCTTCGTCGACGGCACCGAGAACCCGGAGGGCGGGGCGGCGGAGGCCGCCGTCCTGATCGGCGACGAGGATCCGGAGTTCGCGGGCGGCAGCTATGTGATCGTCCAGAAGTACCTGCACGACCTGGACGCCTGGAACCGCCTCCCGGTCGAGGCGCAGGAGCGCGCGGTCGGCCGTACCAAGCTCAGCGACATCGAGCTCGCCGACGACGTCAAACCCGCCGACTCGCACGTCGCGCTGACCACCGTCACCGGCCCGGACGGCGAGCAGCGGCAGATCATGCGCTTCAACATGGCGTTCGGCTCGTTCGGCGGGGGAGGGGAGTTCGGGACGTACTTCATCGGCTACTCGCGCACGCCGGCGGTGACCGAGGAGATGCTGGAGAACATGTTCGTCGGCCGCCCGCCGGGCGCCCACGACCGCCTGCTCGACTTCTCCGTGGCGGCCACCGGAACCCTGTTCCACGTCCCGACCGCCGACTTCCTGGACGACCCGCCGCCCGGGCCGGCCGCCGTCTCCGTGGCCTCCGCCGCCACCGCCCGCGTTCCAGCCTCCGTCGCCGCCCCCTCCTCCGACGGCTCCCTCGCCATCGGCAGCCTGAAAGGCATCCCCGCGCCATGAACAACCTGCACCGCGAACTCGCCCCCGTCTCCGCCGCGGCCTGGGCGGAGATCGAGGAGGAGGCCCGGCAGACCTTCAAGCTCCACCTGGCGGGCCGCCGCGTCGTCGACCTGAGCGGCCCCGACGGCACCACCCTCGCCGCGGTCGGCACCGGCCACCTCACCGCGATCGAGCCGCCCAACCCGGGCGTCCAGGCCCACGCCCGCGAGGTGCGGCCGCTCGTCGAACTCCGGGTGCCCTTCTCGGTCGACCGCTCCGCCGTGGACGACGTCGAACGCGGCTCCCGGGACAGTGACTGGGGCCCGGTCAAGGCGGCCGCCCGCACCCTCGCCCTCACCGAGGACCGCGCCGTCTTCGACGGCTACCCCGCCGCCGCCATCGAGGGCATCCGCACGGCCGCCACCAACCCCGCCGTCCCGCTCCCCGCCGACGTCCGCGAATACCCGGAGGCCGTGAGCCGCGCCCTCACCACCCTCCGCCTGGCCGGAGTGGGCGGCCCCTACGCCCTCCTCCTCGGCGCCGACGCCTACACCGCCGTCAACGAGACCTCGGACCACGGCTACCCCGTCGCCAGCCACATCGCCCGCCTCCTCGACGGCGAACTCATCTGGGCCCCTGCCCTCGAAGGCGCCCTCCTCCTCTCCACCCGAGGCGGCGACTTCGAACTCCACCTCGGCCAGGACGTCAGCGTCGGCTACCTCTCCCACGACGACCGCAACATCGACCTGTACCTGACGGAAACCCTCACCTCCCGCGTCCTCACCCCCGAAGCCGCAGTCCCCCTCACCAAGGCCTGACCGCCTTCACGCAGCAGAATGCCCGTGCCTTCCGACCGGTCGGAAGGCACGGGCACTCAGCTGTTCGGGCATTGGGCAGGGACGCAGTCGTGCCGCTTCCGTCAGGCCGGCGAGTCCGGGCTCAGGATTTCCTCGCCAGCGTGGTCGAGCGGTGCGAGGAGCGGCACGCCTGCCATACCGAGCTTGGCGGCAGTGCTGTGGATGGCCTCCCGAAGGTACGGGCGGATGATGGGAGAAGCCACACGCTTGGCGAAGGCACTGACGAGTTCCGGTGAAAGATCGACCTTCTCGGCGATCTGGAAGAACGCGGCAACGTCCGCGATCAGCAGCCCTTCCTCCGCATGGACCTCGGCGCGTGCCCGCGCGGCGATGGCCTCACCGTCGAAGAGTTGCATCAGGCGGACCTGTGCGACCCCTTCGCCAGGGAGGTCGTCGTCGTTGGGCTGCTCAAAGCCGTCGAACCGGCGCCCGCTGACCTCGAAGTACTGGATGTGGTTCAGATGCGCCACGGTGAGGAGCTCATCGACGGAAGTGATCTCCCTGGCGGCGTCGCCTGTCATGCGGCCTTCCGTCGGCCGGACGAGTTCGGGACGCGCTCTTCGGTCTCCGCGACCTGTGTCCAACTGCTCGACGGCCGGGCGACCTCGTGGTCGGTGTGCGCCTTGACGTAGATCTTCAAGCCAACGGCCCGCGCGTATCTCATGATCGTCGACAGGCGTGGGTCTCCGCCCAGCCGTTCGAACTCCGACACCGCCGACTGCGTCGTCTCCATCTCGGCAGCGACTGCCTTCTGCGTGAGCTTCGCGGACTTCCGGTGCGCCACGAGCGTCTGGATGAGCTGCATCAGGGCTTCCGCGTCCTCATGAGCGCGCTGGACATCCGGGTCGTCCGGGTCGATGCCGAGTAGTGATGCCAGGTGCTCATCCATGGTGCTCTCTCCCCTTGAAGATGCTCCGAGTATCGCCTAACCCAGATATTCCATCAACGGCCGGGCCCTACTCCGGTCACGGCCGGCGGCGCCCATTCCACTCGGCCAGGCGCTTGCGGGCGGACTTGATGTCGTCCTGGTCCGTGGCGATGCCCTGCGTGGACTTCTTGTTGATGAACCTGACCGCGAGCAGGACGGGCCCTTGGTTGTCGACTTCGGAGTAGAAGAGGCGGAAGATTCGCCGCTCGCCCTCGAAGCGCAGCTCCAGAAGGCCATCACCAAGGTGCTTGACATCGGGAGGGCGAAGCGTGCCCGTGGCGGCGCGCTCCATGATCGCCTGGAGTTTCGCGGTCTCGAAGCGCTTCAGCTTGCACTTGTTGACCTCCCGACGTACGACGTCGGCCCCCATGGGCGATCGGTAGAGCTCCCAGCGTCTGGGCACAGGCGACCCCCATCAGTCGGCAGATCCTCCCCCGGAGGAGGGTAGCCGATATCGCCTGGACCGATACAGGGATTCTTCCCCTCCAAGGCACGTCCAACGCGCCCCGACCAACCGCAGTTCGGGGTGACCGCCGCGGTGTCCTTGCTGTGGCACGCACCCCACATGGCCCCACACTTGCGGTCACCACCGCGGACACGCCGCGCTCGCGGGCAAACCACCCGCCTTGGCCGTGCCCCCAACCTCGCGGGTCACCTCGGCGGTGCCTGCCGGTGAACCGGTCGCCATGGAACCCGGTGACTCCGGGGGCGTGATCTCGTGGCTGGAGAGTGGCTCCGGGTGGTGAGGGTGTCGCCACTTGGCGGCGGAGCCTCGCGACGCGCGGGAGGGCGTGACCGGGCTTCCGGTCACGCCCTCCCGCCGCCGGCGCTTTCGTCAGCACCAAATGGGCATGTCGGCTATCCCTGCGGCCAGGACGTGGATGGATCCGGCTATCAGGGCGTAAATGTTGAACATGGCGCCTTTCCTGGGATCGATCTCTGCGAGGACGAGCTTGATCAGGTCCTCCGTGCGACGCCAGTTCTATCAGATGGGATGGCTGCTTGGCCGCCGGCACCCCGGCTCTCAGTGTGAATCATTGGTGGATGTTCTAAAGAGGCTGTCAATGTCGTTTTGTGGCGCATTGGCAATGCCTGTCGATCAAGTTTGATCAATGGTTGCGAAGTGGAAGGAGAAAATAAGTGGAATCTATCCCTCCGGGTTTTCGGTCGCATCAATGTCGGCCATGGCTTTCCTGGCCAGCGCGGCCTGATCGGCCGCGCCGAGACGTTCGGAGAGGCTGATCGAAGATGACAGGTGCCCGACAGCTTCGGCCTGGGCGCCGAGGGCGGCCTCGGCGCGGGCGAGACCGTAGAGGGCTGCCGCCTCCTCGTGGGCCGTTCCCGCCGAGCGGGCCAGCTCAAGGGCGATGGCGTGCTGATCGCGGGCATCGGCGGGGCGGCCCGCCGAGTGCAGTGCGTGCCCCAGCCCGTTGAGCGCGGCGGCCTCATGTTTGATGGCACTCAGCGAGCGGAAGACGGTCAACGCCTGCCGGTGAAGGGTCAATGATCGGTCGAGCTCCTCCGGAATGCTCAAAGTGGCCGCCAGATTGATTTTCACCACAGCGAGATCGAACGTGGAGATGGTGCCCGTGGGGAATGCGATGACCTGCTCGAATCGGGAACGTGCGGCCTTCAGGCTTCCGGCTGCCAGATGGAGATCGCCGATGTTGTTGAGAATTCTCATCTCGAAGGTTCTGTCCTGGAAATGCCGGGCCAGCGGAAGTGCCCCCTCATAGGCGGAGAGTGCCATTTCGTGGTGTCCGAGGGAGCGCTGGACTATTCCGATGTTGACGAGGCAGCGTGCGGTGTTCCAGCGGTCGCCATGCGCTCTTCGAATGCGCAGGGCCTCTTCTTGCAGGGCGAGTGACCGGGCCATGGCGCCCCGGTGCCAGAGCACTCGGCCCAGGATGCTCAGGGCTTCCGCCGTGGCGTCGGGGTCCCCTTCGGTGCGGGCGAGGGTGAGGCCGCGGTCGAGGGCCTCGAAGGCGGCGGGGTAGCGGGAGGCGTTGGCGAGGGTGGCGCCGAGGTCGATCAGGGCGCGGGCCTCGCAGTGGTCGTTCGCCACCGAACGCCAGTACGCGGCGGCGGCCCGGTGCAGGTCGTGGGCCTCGCTCCAGTAGGCCTGGGCGTCCAGGCGGCCGGCCAGGACGTGGGCCAGCCAGGCGGCGGCCTCGGGGTGGCCGGTGGCGCGGGCGTGGGAGGCGAGGGTGGCCAGGGCGGCCTGTTCGGTGTCCAGCCAGTTCCGCGCGGACTCGTGCGAGTCCAGGTCAAGGTCGTACAACAACGTTTCCATTCCCGGTAATTGACTGAACGCCGGGAGAGGGAGACGTGAACGGCGCGGATACAGGAGCCGGTCCGCCTGGTCGGCCGCGTGCAGCATGAATCCGAGCAGCCGCCGCAGTGCGGCGTCGGCTTCCTCTTCGGCGCCTTCGTCGCGCATCAGGGCGAGCGCGTATTCCCTTAGGAGGTCGTGGAGTTGATACCTTTCGGGTGAATTCTCCTGCACCAGGTGGCAGTGCAGCAGCGCCTCCAGCAGGTGGTCCGTCTCGTCGACCGGGCGGCCGAGCAGTGCCGCTGCCGCGTGCAGGCCGATGTCCGGTCCGGGGTGGGCGCCGAGCAGCCGGAAGGCCTCCTGCTGCTCGGCCGACAGCGACCGGTAGGACATCTCGAAGGCACGGGCGACGCTCTCCGTGTCGTGCCGGATCTCGGCGAGCCGGCCGGTCTTGCGGGAGAGCCGCAGCGCGAGGTGGTCCAGGGTCCAGGACGGCCGGGCCTTGAACCGGCTGGCGGCGATCTCGATGGCGAGCGGCAGCAGCCCGCAGCGGTCGACGATCTCGACGATCCGGCTCCGGTCGTCGGCGCGTTCCCGGCCGACCACCGCGGTGAACAGTGCGACCGCGTCGTCCACCGAGAGGATGTCCAGGAAGACCGGTCTGGAGCCCGGGAGCTCGGCGAGCCGCCGGCGGCTGGTGACGAGGATCAGCGCGGCCGGCACCGGCGGCAGCAGCGGTCGCAGCTGGGCCGCGGCGGCGGCGTCGTCGAGGACGACGACCGCGCGCCGGGTGGCGAGCACCTCGGCGCAGAGCGCGAACAGTTCCTCGTTGTCGAGCGGGATGGTGGTGGCCGGCACCCCGAGCCGGCGCAGCAGCGCGGTGGCCACCGCCTGGGGCGAGAGCGGGCTCTGGTTGACGGCGTGGGCGCCGAGGTTGAGGTGGACGTACCCCTCCGGGAAGCGGCCGCGCATCAGGTGGGCGGCGTGCAGGGCGAGGGTGGTCTTGCCGACCCCGGCCATGCCGAGGATCGCCGAGACGGTCACCACGCCGCCGTGCTCGGCCGCCTCCTCGGAGCCCCCGAGCAGGCGCCGCAGGTCGTCCCGGCGGCCGATCAGGCGGCGCCCGGAGGATGCGGGCGGCGGCGTCGCACCGGCGCGCGGGGCGGGGGAGGGGCGCACGGTGGCGGGCGTGCGGCCGGTCGGCGCGGTGAGCGGGTCCCCGGCCAGCATCCGCTCGTGCAGCCGGGTCAGGGTCTCGCCGGGCCCGGTGCCGAGGTCGGCGCGCAGTCGGCGGACGACGATCGGGTAGACGGCGAGTGCCTCCGCCGGACGGCCGGCGCCGTGCAGGGCGACCAGCAGGTGGGCCGCGACCCGTTCGTCGGTGGGGCGCTCCTCGCGCAGGGCGGTGAGTTCGGGGACGGTCTCGCCGAAGCGGCCGAGCCGGAGGTCGATCTCGATCCGCAGCAGGGTGGTGGCGAGGCGCTGGTCGGCCATCGTGGCGCGGGTGGACTGGGCCCAGCTGCCGGGCAGGCCCGCGAGCGGTTCGCCGCGCCAGATTTCCTCCGCCCGGCCCAGGACGGTCCGGGCCTGGACATCCTCGCCGTTCTTGGCGAGTTGGCGGGCATGGCGGGAAAGGTCGACAAAGCGCCAATAGTCGATCAATTGACGATCGGCATGAAGCGTATATGTGTGCGATCCGCTCTTGATGTCCGGGGAGTCGCGGGACGGGCCGTGACCCTCCTCGGCGACGGCCATTCGCAACTGCTTTCGCATGCGGGAGACCACGCTGTAGATGCTGGCCACCGCACTGGGCGGGGGCTCCTCGTCCCACAGCCGGTTGGCCAGCGTCTCGTGGCTGAGCGGACGGCCGACGTCCAGTGCCAGGGCGGCCAGCAGCCGTCGCCGCTGGTCCGAGGGTATTGCCGACAACTCGCCGTTCACCGAAAGTTCAACCGAACCCAGAAGGTGGAACTCCATTGCGACGCCCCCCGCCGGTTGGCTACCAGCTTGCCGTGCAGGGAGCATCCCACGATTCCGGGGGCGACATCCATACCGCACCCTTCTGTGCGGCAAGGCGTTATTGACACATAACTCAGTCCGGAAGAGCCTCATGTGATATGGGAGCGCGGCCGTTTGCCCGATCACACCGGCCGCTCCCGTCACTTCTGTCCATCGTTCTACGGGTAGGGGGAACCAGTGGAGCCGGATCGCTTCGGAGCACCGGGAGTTCGGCGACGGCGGCCCGGCGGGAGCGGCCGATGAGAGGGGGGGACGGCACCCACGGACCGCACCAACCGGGGCCCGGGACAGGCAACTCGGTCTCCGACACCCGGGTCGGCGGCTCGGTCGTCCAGGCCGGGGAGATCCATCACCTCACCGTCTACGGCCAGGCCGCCGCGCCCCCCGCTCCGCCCGCACTGCCCGTCCCGCGCCAACTTCCCCCGACGCCAAGACGGTTGGTGGGAAGGGATGACGATCTCGCAGCCCTGGACCGGGAGTTGGAGGAAGCTCCGGACGGCGCGGCCGACGTCACCGTGGTGGTCACCGGCCCGGCAGGGGTGGGCAAGACCGCCCTCGCCGCCCAGTGGCTGCGCCGCCTCGCAGGCCGCTTCCCGGACGGCCAGCTCTACGCCGACCTGCGCGGTCACGCCCCGGGCGGCCCCGCCGACCCCGCCGAGGCGCTCGGCGGCTTCCTGCGCGCCTTCGGCATCGCGCCCGTGCCGCGCAGCTTCGCGGAGGGCGCCGCGCTCTGGCGCTCGCTCGCCGCCGAACGCCGGATCGCCGTCCTGCTCGACAACGCCTCCACCGCCGCCCAGGTCCGCCCGCTGCTGCCGGGCTCGGAGCACGCCGTGGTCGTGGTCACCAGCCGCCGCCGGCTCACCGGGCTCGGCATAGACGGCGCCGTGTTCCGGCCGGTCGACGTGCTATCCGACGACGCCTCGGTGCAACTGCTCGCCCAACGGGTCGGCGCCGAGCGGGTGGAGCGCGAACTGGACGCCGCCACCGAGGTGGTGGAGCGCTGCGGCCGGCTGCCGCTCGCCGTCTGCCTGGCCGCCGCCCGGATCGCCGCCCGCCCCGTCCAGCCGCTCGCCGCCACCGCCGAGGCGCTCCACCAGGAGTCCGAGGGCCTCGCCGCGCTCGACGTCGAAGGGGAAGCCGTGCGACACGCCCTGGACGCGTCCTTCGAGGTGCTCGGGGCGGACACGGTCCGGCTCTACCGGCTGCTCGGCCTGCTGCCGTTCCCGGTCTTCACCCTCGACGTGGTCTGCGCGGTCGGCGCCCTGGAAGCGGCCGAGGCCGACCGGCTGCTCGGCGGCCTCATCGACGTCCACCTGCTGGAGGAGATGGAGGACGGCTTCCGCTTCCACGACCTGGTGAAGCTGCACGCCCGGGCCCGCGCCGACGAGGTGCGCGAGCGGTCGGAGGGGCGGGCCGCCGTCGACCGCGTCCTCGACTGGTACCTCGCCACCGCCACCGCCGCCGAGGCGCTGCTGAGCCCCAGCCACCGCACCCTGCGCCGCGACTACGCGGCCCAACAGGTACCCAATGCGCGGGAGTTCGAGGACGAGTCAGCGGCCGTCCACTGGCTGGACGCGGAGACCGGCCGACTCGCCGACGCCGTCCGCTGGGCCGCCGCCACCGGCCGGGCCGCCACCGCCTGGCAACTGGTCGACGCCATGTGGCCGCTGTTCCTGCGCCTGCGCCCGGCCCGGCTCTGGATCGACGCCCACCGGATCGGCCGCGCCGCCGCCCGCGAGGCCGGTGACCACGAGGGCCTGCTGCGGATGCTCACCTCCGGCGGCACCGGCCTGCGCAACGCGGGCCAGGGGGAGGAGGCCGCCGCGTGGTTCACCGAGGCCCTCCAGCTGGCCCGCGCGACCGGTCGGCCGCTCGCCGAGGCCGACGCCCTCTACGGCCTGAGCCAGACCCACCGCCCGGCGGGACGGCTCGCCGAGGCGGCCGAGTGCCTGCGCCTGACGGCCGAGCTCAGGGAAGCCGGGGGCGACCCGCGCGGCACCGCGCTCGCCCGGCTGGCGCTCGGCGACGTCCTGCTCGCGGACGGCCGACCCGCCGAGGCCGTTCCCGTCATCACCGACGCCCACCGCGACCTGGTCGCCGTCCCCGCCGCGTACGAGGCGGCCCGGGCGCTCGCCTTCCTCGGCCAGGCCCACGCGGCCCTCGGCGCCCACGACCAGGCCGACCGGTGCTACGCGGAGGCGCTCGCCGAGTTCCGCAGCGGACGCGCCCGCCACTGAGAGGCCCGCGTCCTCGAACTCACCGGAGACCTCGCCCGCGCACGCGGCGACCTGACCGGAGCGGCCGCCCGCTACGGCGAGTCCCTCGCCCGCTATGAGGCCCTCTCCGCCCCGGACGCCACCCGCCTCACCGCCGCCCTCGCCGCCCTCGGCACCCCGCCGGGGGAGCCGTAGGGCGCGGCCGAGGGGAGGCGCCGTGCCACGGCTGTCGGGTGACGTCCGCCCGCTCGGCCGGTGTCGCCGCCGGCACCCGGTGGGGTGCCGGGCTCTTGGGCGGTGGCGGCCGGATGTCGGGTCCGGTCGGTGTGGGGCTGCGGTTCTGTACGGGCTGTCGGGTGGCAGCCGTGGCGCCGGCGAAGCGCCGCTCCTCCCGGACCGCACGCTCGGGCCATGGGCGGCCGGCGCCGCCGTCCCACCCCAGGGGGCGGGACGGCGGCACCGCTTCAGCCGGCCAGGGGGCAGCCCGGGCAGGCGGGGCGGGAGGTGTAGGCGGAGGCGGTCAGGGTGGTGATCTCGGAGAGGGTGCGGCCGGCGGCGAGCCAGGTGTGCGCGAGCGAGCCGACGGCCAGCCGCTGTGCGGCCGAGGGCGGCCCGCTGCTCCCCGGTCGGGGCCGGAGCACCAGTCGTCCGCCCGTCCGGGCGAGGACGAACAGTGTGCCGTCCTCGCCGTCGGCGGTGGCGACCGCGCAGCCGGGGTGGGCCCGCAGGACGGCGGCGAGCCGTTCGCGGGCCGGTCCGGGGGCGGCGGCACCGAGGTGGAGCACGTCGGCGTGGTGGCGCCAGCGGGCGGCGTCGGGGTCGGCGAGGTCGAGCGCCAGGTGCTCGTCGACGAACGCGCGGGTCAGCGGCCCGCCGGACCGGCCGGCCGGCAGCCGGCTGGCGAGCTGCCCGTGGCAGACCCCGGCGGGGGAGTGGATGCGGGCCTCGAAGTGCGTGCCGGGAACCCCGGCCGACGGTGCGGGGCCGTCGGCCGGGGCGAGCCGCACGGTGTGCAGCGCGGTCACCCGTCCTCCCGTCCGGCCCGGCCGGCCCACCCGGCGCGTCCGGTCCACCCGGCGGGCCCGCCCCCGTCGCCCGCCGGCCACAGCGGGGCGGGCAGCGGCAGCGCGGGCGGCTCCGGCAGGTGGGCGGGTTCGCCCAGACCGAGGACGCGGTAGAGCAGCCGCCGCATCCGCCGGTCGAAGCGGCCCGGCTGCGAGCTGATCCGCGCCGCGATCGCCGCGTACTCCTCCCGCCGGTACTGCTCGGCGGCGTAGTCGAGTTGGGCGGTGAGCGGGTGGGACGGGCTGAGCGCCGGGGCGGTGCGGGCCAGCAGCGCGCCGGGCGAGCGCGGGTTGACGTCCCGGTGCGGGTACTCGGCGAGCAGGATCGGCGCGCCGGTCATGGTGCCGTAGAGGGTGACCGAGCCGTGGTCGCCGATGACGAAGTCGGCGGCGACCAGCAGCGGGCGCCAGTCCTCCTCGGGCGCGAGCACCGTGACCGCCCCGCGGGCGGTGGCCGTCGCCCACGACCGGACCGCCCACGGGCCGTGCGCGGCGGCCACGTTGGGGTGGACCAGCAGCGCGGTGCGGTAGCCGTGCCGGGGCAGTTCGGCGGCCAGCCGCGGCAGGACGGCGTCGAGCCGGGTGAACAGCGAGCCGCTGCCCCAGGTGGAGCAGACCAGCACCAGCCGTTCGCCGGGCCGCAGTCCGAGCGCGGCGCGGTAGCGTGCGCGGTCGGGGAGCGCGGCGGCGATCCGGTCGTAGCAGCCGTCGCCGACCACCTCGGTGATCGGCAGCGCCTCGGGGCAGCCGCGGCCGAGTTCGGCGCGCTCGTCCTCGTGGGCGAGCGCGTAGGCGGCGGGCACCAGCCGCCCGTGCCAGGTGACGTACTCGGGTCCCAGTCCGGCCACCGTGCGTCCGGCCCCGGCCCCCGCCGGGGACAGCTTGATGTGCCCGGCCCCGTGCGGCAGCCGGACCAGCGGTCCGCGCAGCCGCTCCAGGCCCTGCGAACCGGCGGCGAGCACCAGGTCGAATTCCCGCCGGACGGCCTCCGCCCAGGGCAGCACCGTGCCCCCGAGCCGCCGGAGGTGGGCCGCCGCGCCCCCGTTGAACGCGTGCGGCGCCACCGTGAACTGGACGTGCACCCGCAGGTCCGCGGCGAGCAGTGGATAGATGTCGTGCAGCCGCTGGCCGTAGACCGTCGAGTGGACGGCGACCAGCACCTCCTTGCAGTCGGTGAGCGTGGCCCACGGACGTCCCGGGCGCGCCGCGCCCCCGTCGGTCCCGTCGCTCCCGTTGACCGCGCCGGACCCGTCGGACCGTTCCCCGTGGTTGACTTCGTCGACTTCCCCGTGCACCAAGGTCATGTCGTTCCCCCTCCTTGATCCCGGACCGGGGCCCCGGGTCTCGGCGGCCCCGCCGGGTGTGTGCCCGGGCGGTCTGGCGGATTCCATGACGGTTCCATGACGGGTCCTGGCCGGTCTTGCACAAACCTTGCGGCGCCCTTGTCCCCGCTCCCGGAGCCCCGGAAGGCCGCGAAGGGTACTGAGTTCCTTTACGAGGGGTACTGAGTGCCGTATTCTCTCGGGAGAGCCTCGCAGGCTGTCGCGGAGAGTCGACGGGCCAGATCCGGCCAAGGGCCGTTCTGGCACTCAGTACCCTCGCCGCGGCCGAGGCCGTGGACCAGTGCATCCGACCAGTGCACCCGTACCAGGAGAACCGCTCATGAGCTTGAGGATCGTTGTCTGTGTGAAGTACGTGCCGGACGCGACGGGTGACCGTCGTTTCTCGGACGATCACACCACCGACCGGGAGGGCGTGGACGGCCTTCTGTCGGAGCTGGACGAGTACGGCGTGGAGCAGGCGCTGCGGATCGCGGAGGCCCATGAGGGTTCCGAGGTGACGGTGCTGACGGTGGGGCCGGACGACGCGAAGGACGCGCTGCGCAAGGCGTTGTCGATGGGTGCGGACAAGGCCGTGCACGTGAACGACGACGACATCCACGGTTCGGA
>NZ_JBEXJT010000083.1:0-13665 GCF_040609255.1 Kitasatospora sp. NPDC004723
CGATCGAACGCGACGATGCGGCAGTGGAGTTGTGGAAGAAGGACACGTGGCCGCGGGTAAAAGCGCCGCGGCGGCCCGCGACGCCTGGCTCGTCTCGGGAGGCAGTCCCGGAGAACCTCTACGTGGCCCGGGCCACGAACGCCACCGTTCCTGAGGTAGGTCATGACGCAGCCGGCCATGTTGAAATCCAGGTATGCCAGATCGTGTCTGTCGTCGAACGGCACGTCGGGGAACGGCCCGGGGTGGTGTGCGGCCCATAGGAGGGCCACCTCGCTGACGATCGCCCGGTGCCGGTCGGGCCCTGGAGGCGGGACAAGGGTGGTCATGAAGCGATGCTCCCGTACACGCCGAGCCTGTCAATCGGTCAAGATCACCTGTCGGAGGACAACCAGCAGACCACCTGCGGGAGCCACCATCTTGCCGATGCCATGACCGCGCTGCTGGGGCCCACGAACAGCTCGGTGACGAGGCGCTGGCGCTGCTGGCCGCCGAGAATGAGGACACACCCGAGGGGGCCGGGCCCCGGCGGGCGCGCACCGCCCTGCACGACGCCGCCGGCATGCTGCTGACCGCCGTCCAGGGACTGTTCACCGTCCACGGGAGCCCCGCCCTTGGTATCGACGGTGCGGTCAGCCACAGCACCGACGGCAGCTCCACAGACCGCAGCATGCACCGCAGCAAGCCCCAAGATCGAATCAACCTAACGAAGTACTACGAGGGGTCCACCTGTAGACGCAACGGTATCCCGCGCCGCGCCGGACGGTAGAGCGCCCGGCGGCTGAGCGGGTGTCGTCCAGCCCGGTGACGGCTGCTCTCTCCTTGGCCGCGGGCTCGGCCCGGCGCCGGACTGCGCGGCCGCTCGCGGCGCCGGGGTCGTGGGAAGGCGGGGGGTCCGTCTTCCGGTCGTGCCGGGTTCCGTGTCCCGGCTCGCCCCGCGCCCCGCCCCGCGTTACCGGCCGCCCGGCCGGTGGCGCGGGGCGGGGCGGGCCGGTTCAGCGCAGCACCTCCAGTTCCGGCCAGTCGTCGCCGGGCCGGTCGAGGAAGCCGGTGGGCCGTCCCGTCAGGTACCGCGAGAAGAAGGCGGTGACGGCCGTGCGTTGGGCGGCCAGCGAGCGCCGGGGGTCGACGGTGCCGATGAGTCCGGCCGCGTCGGGGACCGGGAGGCGGTGGACGAGCTGGGGCAGGAGGACCTGGAGGTCGGTGTACGAGCCGTGGGCGGCGTTCCGCAGCCGCAGGGCGTGCCGGGGGCCGGTGGACGCCGCCCAGCAGGAGGCCCAGCTCGGTTCGGTGCGCAGGGTCTTCGTACCGGAGGCCATCAGCAGGAAGGGCTTGGCGAGGCCGCTGTCGGCGACGGGTCCGAGGAGGGCGCCGTCGAGGTCGGCCGCCGCGCGGACGCGGGGCTCGTCGTGGGCGAGCTGGGCGGCGACGGAGCCGCCGAGGGACTGCCCGAGCACGCCGGTCCTGGCCGGGTCGGCGGCTTCGGCGAGCCCGTCCGGGAGCGGGTCGGTGCCGGTGTCGGGGCGGTCCCCGCGGGCGAGCCGGTCGAGTGCGCCGAGGACGAAGCGGGCGTCGGCGAGGCGGGCCCGGCAATGCCCGGCGAGGAGGGCGGCGATGACCTGCGGGGTGAGGTCGTCGGGGAGCGGGAGGGCGCGTTCGACCCGGCCGCCGGGGAACTCGACCTGTTCGGCCTCGTACGTGGAGTCGAGGGCGACGACGAGGTGGCCGCGGCTCGCCAGCTCCTCGACCAGGGTGGTGCCGAGGGCGCGTGAGCCGCCGTCGCCGGAGGAGAACAGCACCACGGGCAGCCGGCCGGCGCGGCGGGCGACGGGCGCGCCGGTGCGGGCGTGGGTCCTGATCCCCCGCCAGTCGGCGGCGCCGGCGGGGACACCGAGGGCCGGTACGGAGTGCGCGTCCCAGTCGGCCGCCGCGGCCGGGGGCAGCCAGGGGGCCGTCGGGTGGCCGGCGCCGGGTTGCGCCGGGTACCAGAGGCCGGCCATGAGCTCCCGGTAGGGCTTGGCGGGCAGGAGGGGGTCGGGGCGGCTGTCGTCGACCAGGTGCAGTGCGACGGTGCCGACGGGCCAGGGCCCGGTGGGCGCGGGCAGGCGCAGTGGGACGGGGGTGCCGGGGGCGTGTCCCTGGGCCGGGGCGGCGCGGCGGCTTCCCGGGGCGGGGGCGGCCGGGCGGTGTCCGGGGGCGGGGGCGGCGGCCACGGTGGCGAGCGCGGCGGCGCCGAGCGTGCCGAGCAGGGCGCGGCGGGTCGGGGGCATGGGCGGGCTCCTCGGGCGGTGCGGCTGCGGGGTCGCCACCAGGGTTGCGCCGCCGGGGGGTGCGGGGCGCCCTGCCGGGGGACGATCCCGCCGGTGGGCGCGGGTCGCCCCAGGGCGCGTGCGCTCCTCCGCGCGGAGGAGCCCCCGGTGTCCCGGGGTATCCCCGGGTGTCCGCCGGTGGGCGGACGCCTTCGCGGGCGCGGGGGCCCTACCGTGGGGCTCCGGCGAGGACGCCGGACAACGCGGACGCGAGGACGGACACGATGACCGAGACCGGCGCGGTACGGACGGGCCCGCCGGGAGCCCTTGCCTGGCTGCCGGGGCGGGTGCCGCCCCTGGTGGCGGACGCCGCGCTCGCGGCGGCCCTGTTCCTGGTGACACTCGGGCCGGGGCGGGTGGCGGACGGTACGGGCTTCGCGCTGCAGACCGCTCTGGTGCTGCCGTTGGTGTGGCGGCGGCGGGCGCCCCGGGCCGCGTTCGGGGTGATCGCCGCCGCGGCGCTCGCGCAGTGGCTGCTGGGTGTTCAGCTGCCGGCCGACGCGGCGTTGCTGGTCGCCCTCGGGACGGTGACCGCGCGGGCTCCGTACCGGTCGGCGTGGGCGGCGGGTCTGGTGGCGGTGGCCGGGGCGGTGCTGGCGGCGGCGCGCTGGGCGCCCGAGGGCCGGTTCCTCGCCTCGGCCGCCGCGATGACGGCGGCGGTCGCCACGAGCGCGCTGCTCGGGGTGAACGCCCGGATCCGGTGGGCCGCGCGGGCGCAGCGGCTGGCGCAGCTGGAACGGGACCGCGACGAGCGGGAGCGTCGGGCGGTGGAGGAGGAACGCGCCCGGATCGCGCGGGAGCTGCACGACAGCGTGACGCACGGCCTGTCGGTGGTGGTGGCGCTGGCGGACGCGCTCGGGCACGCGAGGCCGGCCGACGCCTGCGCCGTGACGGCCCGGATCGCGCAGACCGGGCGGCAGGCGCTGACCGACATGCGGCGGGCGCTGGGCCTGCTCCAGGACGCCGGTCCCGACGCCGGTCCCGACGCCGGTCCCGACGCCGGCCCCGATGCCGGCCGCGACGCGGGGCCCGGGGACGACCGGCGGTCGCCGCCGGGGATCGGGCAGCTCGGGGCGTTGTGCGAGCGGATGGAGTCGGCGGGCCTCGTGACCCGGCTGCGGGTGGACGGCGAGGCCGCCGGGGTGCCGGCCGCGGCGCAGCTGACGGTGTACCGGCTCGTCCAGGAGTCGCTGACCAACGCGCTGCGCCACGCGCCGCAGGGGTCGCGCGCCGAGGTGCGGGTGTCCTGCGCGCCGGGGGTGGTCACGGTCGAGGTGAGCGACGACGGGCGGGCCGCAGGGACCGGGCGGCCCGGATCCGCCGGGTCAGGGCGGGGTCTCACGGGGATGCGGGAGCGCGCCGCGGCCTTCGGCGGGGTGCTGGAGGCGGGCCCGCGGCCGGGTGGCGGCTGGCGGGTCTTCGTACGGCTGGATCCCGGGGGCGCGCCGTGAGTGTCCGGGTGCTGCTGGTGGACGACGAGGAGCTGCTGCGGCTGGCGTTCGGCATGATCCTGCGCGCCGAGCCGGACATGGAGCCGGTCGGGGAGGCGGCCGGCGGGGCGGCGGCGGTGGAGCTGGCGCGGCGGCTGCGGCCGGACGTGGTACTGATGGACGTGCGGATGCCGGGCACCGACGGCATCGAGGCGACCCGGCGGCTGCTGCGCGAGGTGCCCGGGACGCGGGTGCTGGTGCTCACGACCTTCGACCTGGACGCGTACGCCTTCGAGGCGCTGCGTGCCGGGGCCTGCGGTTTCCTGCTGAAGAACAGCCGGCCGCAGGAGCTGCTGGGGGCGATCCGCGACGTGGCCCGGGGGGACGCGGTGGTCTCCCCCCGGGTGACCCGGCGGCTGCTGGACCGCTTCGCGCACCGCCTCCCCGCCGCCGGGGACGACGGCGGCGGGGGCGACGCGGAGCGGCTGCGCGTGCTGACCGCGCGCGAGCGGGAGGTCCTGCTGGGGGCCGCCCGCGGCCTGACCAACACGGAACTCGCCGCCGCCCTCGGTCTCGCGGAGCCCACGGTGAAGAAGCATCTCGGCCGGGTCATGGCCAAGCTGGGTCTGCGGGACCGGGTGCAGGCGGTGATCTTCGCGTACGAGTGCGGGCTGGTCGGGCCGGGGTAGGCGCGGGCGGCCGTCGGGTGGGGGCCAGCGGCTGAGGCGACGTTGACGGCGCTCCAGGCGGCGGCGACCGTGGCGTACTCGGCGCTGGTGGCGCCGTAGAGGTCCCTGGCCGCGTTCAGGGTCGCGGCGCGGGCGCCCTTGTAGTCCGTGGTGGAGGTCATGGAGACGGTCAGCGCCCGGTACCAGATGGCGGAGGCCCTCTGGTTGCCGATGCCGGTGACGGTGGGGCCGTTGTACGTCGGGCTGTTGTACGTGGTGCCGTTGATGGTCTTGGTGCCGCTGCCCTCGCTGGTGAGGTAGGAGCAGTGGTTGCCGACGCCCGGGGAGTTGTGCACGTCGAGCCGGCCGACGGTCGTCGACCAGTAGGCGCTGGAGCGGCCGTCGGGGGAGGGCTTGTCGAAGCGGCGCAGCCACGCTATTTGGGCGTCATGGGTGACGCCAGGGGTGGCGTGGCCCATGACGCCATCTGACGCCATCCCCAGGCCTGCCGGAGCGGTTCGAGCGGGGCCCGGGTCGCCGGGCTCGGCGAAGGCCGGTCGGGCTCGCGCGTCGCGCGCGAAGCCACCTGTAGATGCCTTCGGCGTCCGGGAGGTTCGTCGCGACTTCTCTACTACTTCTCTATAAGGGTGTCCGGCTGGTGCACAGACCCCCTGCTGTGAGCAGCGCGCCCTCGGTGCGATTTCTCGGGCTGGTGTCAGTCCGACCACTGGGTCGGCAGCGGCGACGCGCAGCACCCGGTAGGGTTCTGCTACAACGCCTGGTCGAATTAGAGGAAGTCAATGTGAGGCGCCCTTTCCGGTTCGCGGGCGCGACGGTTCTCCTGGCCGCCGCGGTCCTGGCGACGGCATGCACCGGTGACGGGAAGACATCCGCCGGAGGAGACACCTCATGGGCCCTGGAGGGGCTGGCCGCCGTACCGGCGGGCCTGCCCCTCCAGGGCAGTGTCGACGCACCTCCCGCCAAGGGCACCGCCAAGATCCTGGGCATCGCGAAAGTGGAGGAAGTCGACGTGGTCCTCGCGGTCAGGAACGACACCTGCGAGGTCTCGTTCCTGACGGTCCCACCCACCGAGGCGACGCCTACGGTGCGCGGTTCCGTCGGATCGCAGCGTCCTTTCGGTAGCGTCTATTCGGATGTTCACCAAGGATTTCCCGGCAACGTTCTTGCCGGAAAATACACCCAGGCGTCCGCGCAAATCCCGTCGTTCACGTTTGTGGCCGTCGGATGCTCCGAAAAGGCAATGGCGGTGAGAATTGAGGGTGCGGGTGCCTCGGTCGAAGACGGAAGCAGGGCGGGGGACTCACTGAGAGCGTGGCGGGACGGTCAGGACATGGTCCTGACTGTCGGGAATCCTGGGGCGATCCACCGACCGGAACCCGGTCTCACCTCCTGACGACGCCAGGAACCGGACCGAGGGCGCCCGCTCCATGCGGTGGGCACCCTCGGTCCGCCCCCGACGAACCCTGCCTGCACCTCGGCCTCGTGTCGACGGCCGACCAGGACCGCACCCGCGGAGGGGCGGCGTTCTACGCCCTCCCCCTGACCGGCCAGGCCGACCAACTGGACATCGAGTGCATCGCCGCCGACCCGTGCCACCCCGGTCTGCGCACCCACCGCTACCGCGCCCTGCCCGGCCACGGCCGCCGCCGCGTCTTCGACTCCTACGTCGAGACCGGCGCCGACGCCTGGCGGATCTACTGGATGTGGGGTCCGACCGGCCCCGACCGCCCTGTCACCGACCCCGAAACGGCCTCGGTGCTCACCGTGCTGCTCATCGGCCCCCACCTCTGACTGGGGCCGGCTCGGTCGCCGAAGGCAGGACCGTCATGTTCGTCATGACCGGTGAACCCGCCGGCGGCGAGAAGGGCACGGCGGCGGGGTCCTCGACGCCGACGTGCCAGCACGCACCCTCTCGCCGTCTCAGGGCACGGGCCCGGCTGCGCTGCCCCAAGGCGCCCGCTGGACCCGGGGCGCACAACCTCGGGTCATCGCTGGCGAGCAGCTGCGTCAGGACGAGGTCCCGGGCTGCTGCGGGGGTCTGCTCCCAGGTGTCGCGGGCGGCAGTGGCGCCCTCACACGGTGGACGGCCTGAAGCAGCAGCACCAGGGCCGTGACGGGGTCCGCGGTCCGTGCGACCTGTCGAAGGCGCTCGACGCCCCGGTGCTCGGCGAGGCCGTAGACCGGCCGGGTTCGGTGCGGCGGCGGGCGGCGGTGGGCGCGACGCCGTCCAGGGCGAGTGCGAGCAGGCGGTCGGCGCGCGCCTCGTGGTCCGGTTCCGGCCCGTGGAGGGACGCCGTCGCCGGGTCGTCCGCCGCGTCTACGGCGCGGCGCGGCCAGGTGCCGGGGCGTGGACGCCGTCCAGGGCGAGTGCGAGCAGGCGGTCGGCGCGCGCCTCGTGGTCCGGTTCCGGCGCGGTGGTGGTGAGGGCGATTCCGAGGGCGAGCTGGAGCAGGTCGTCGGCGGCCAGGTCCGGGCGGGCGGTGCCGTTGCGTTGCGCGCGGGTGAGGACGGTGGCGGCGGCGTCCTCGATCCGTCGGTGGCAGTCCGTGTCCGGGGCGTCGGAGGCCTCCAGCAGCAGTGCGCCGCCGAGACCGTGGTGGGTACGGGCGTGGGCGATGAAGGTGCGCAGCCACTCGGCGAGGGCCTGATCGGCGGGGCGGGTGGCGGTCAACTCGTCGGCGCGGGCGCAGAGTCGTTCGACGCGTTCCTCCAGGACGGCGGCCAGGAGGGCGGCGCGGGTGGGGAAGTGCCGGTAGAGGGTGCCCGGTCCGACGCCGGCCCGCCGGGCGATGTCGTTGAGCGAGGCCTCGGCGCCTGTCTCGGCGAACGCCTCCTGGGCGGCGGCGAGCAGGCGCTCGTGGTTGCGCCGGGCGTCGGTGCGCTGCGTCGGGGGCATCGGCGGGGTCCTCGCGATCGGTGGGCGGTGGTGGTGGTCGGGCGGTGGTGGCTCGACGGCTCGGAGGTGATGGCTCGGCGGTGGCCAAGCGGAGAGGTTCTCCGTATTGTAGGCCGAGGCTAACCGGAGAACCTCTCCGGATGGGCGGGCGTCGGCGCGTCCTGCTGCGCCCTGCCCATGACGATCATGGACAAGCTTCGAGGAGCACCGATGACGGACACCGCGCGGACCGGACTCGGCAAGGTCGGGATCTGGACGTTCGCGTTCGACGCGCAGCCCGCCGGCCGCGTCCGGGAGGCCGCCGCCGAGATCGAGGAGCTCGGATACGGCGCGATCTGGTTCGGCGAGGCGTTCGGCCGGGAGAGCGCGGGCCAGGCTTGGTTGCTCCTGTCGGCGACCCGGCGGATCACCGTCGCCTCCGGCATCGCCAACATCGCCTTTCGCGACCCGATCGCCGCCGCGACCGCCTCCCGCACCCTCGGTGAGGCCTTCCCCGGCCGCTACCTGCTCGGCCTCGGCGGCCACTGGGTGGACGACACCGTCCACAAGCTCGACGGCTACCCGGTGCCGGCCCGCGGCCGGGCGGTCGCCACCATGACCGCCTACCTGGACGCGATGGACGCCGTCCCCGCGCACAGCCCCGTACCGGACCCGGCGCCCCACCGGGTGCTGGCCGCACTCGGTCCCAGGATGCTCCAGCTGGCCGCCGAACGCACCTGGGGCGCGCACCCGTACTTCGTGCCGGTCGAACACACCCGTCGTGCCCGGGAGTTGATGGGCCCCGATGCCTTCCTCGGCGTCGAGCAGGCCGTCGTCCTGGACACCGACCCTGCCCGTGCCCGCGAACTCGCCACCGCCCACGTCGCCGCCTACGTCTCGATGGCCGCCCACCAGGAGGCCAACGTCCGCCGGCTCGGCTTCGGTGACGAGGACATCGTGGGCGGACCGAGCCGCCGCCTGGTGGACGCGATCGTCGCCCACGGCGACGCCGACGCGATCCGCCGCCGCGTGCGCGAACACCTCGACGCCGGTGCCGACCACGTCTGCATCCAGGTCTTCACCGCCGACCCGACCGCCCTCCCCGACCGCGAATGGCGCGAACTGGCCCCGGCGCTGCTCCGCTGAGGCCCGGGCATGAGGCCGCCCGTCCGGCGGATGTCCGTGCCGGCCGCTCGCGTGACGGGGAAGCCGGCGGGGGAGGAGGTGGCCGGCTCACGGGAATGTCCGCCACGTCGGTGAGCGGGCGGAAGCCACTCTCACTGAAGCTGTCCAGGCGCACCGCGCTCGTCCCGCTCCACTTCGCTCACCGGGCCGCGTGGGCGTCCCCGCGACTCATCGCCTCACCAGCCGCCTGGAGGAGCAGCGGTGCCGGCGCGCACCGTCCTGGAACGTCTGCCTCACCCTCATTGTTCACCCTGGATGCCACATGATCCAAACCAGGCGGAACCTGAAGGAAGTTGACGACTTCTGTCGAACTTCTGCATTAAATTACTTTGAAACGACAGCCAGTTCGTATGGCCGACAAGTAGACGCTACGGTCGCAGCCCATGAGGATCCTGCACACCTCGGACTGGCACCTCGGCCGCTCGTTCCACCGTGAACCCCTCCTGACGGCCCAACGCGCCTTTCTCGAGGACATGATCGACGTGGTGAAGCGCGAACACGTGGACGCGGTAGCCGTCGCGGGCGACGTCTACGACCGGGCCATCCCACCACTGGAAGCGATCGACCTGTTCCAGCACACCCTCGCGCAACTCGCCGAGCTGAAGATCCCCCTCGTCATGATCAGCGGAAACCACGACTCGCCCCGCAGGCTCGGTGTGAACTCCCGACTGATCGAACACGTCGGCATCCACCTGCGCACGGACCCCCACGACCTGGCCCGCCCCGCACTGCTCCAGGACGCACACGGCCAGGTCGCCTTCTACGGCCTGCCCTACCTCGAACCCGCTCTGGTCCGCGAGATTCTCGACGCACCGACCACCAGTCACCACGCGGTCCTGAGCACCGCGATGGACCGGATTCGCGAGGACCTGGCCACCCGACCCGGCACGCGCGCCGTCGTCCTGGCCCACGCCTTCGTCACCGGCGCCGAACCCAGCCCCAGTGAACGCGACATCACCGTCGGCGGCGTCGCGAACGTCCCGGCGAGCCTCTTCGACGGCGTGGACTACGTCGCCCTCGGCCACCTGCACCGCAGCCAGCGGATCAACGACCGCATCCGCTACAGCGGATCACCCCTGCCCTACTCCTTCACCGAGGCGGACCACTCCAAGAGCATGTGGCTCGTCGACCTGGACGGCGACGGCGCCGTGACCGCCCGCACCATCCCCTGCCCCCGGCCCTACCACCTCGCCCGCCTCCAGGGCCACCTGGACGACCTCCTGACGGACAGCCGGCACACCGACCTCGAACAGGCCTGGCTTCACGTCACCCTGACCGACACGAGCCGCCCCCACATGGCCATGGAGCGCCTGCGGCAGCGCTTCCCCCACGTCCTCAAGCTCACCCACGCCACCGCCGGCCCCTCCGCCGACGACCTGCCCTCACGCGAACGCGTGGAAAGCCTCACCGACCACGAGATCGCCGTCGGGTTCCTGCGCCACGTCACCCACGCCGACGCCACCGAGCCCGAGCGGGACCTGCTGCGCCGCGGCATCGATCACGTCCGCGTCGCCGCCCAGGGAGAAGCTCTCTGATGCGTCTGCACACCATGGCCGTCACCGCGTTCGGCCCGTTCGCCCGCACCGAGAACGTCGACTTCGACCAGCTGTTCAGCGCCGGCGTCTTCCTCCTCAAGGGTGTCACCGGCGCAGGGAAGACCAGCGTGCTCGACGCGGTCTGCTTCGCCCTGTACGGCACGGTCCCCGGTCACCGGCCCACCACCAGACTGCGCAGCGACCACGCCCCGGACACCCTGCGAACCCGTGTCGAACTGCAGTTCAGCGTCTCCGGTCGCCGCTTCAAGATCACCCGAACCCCGGCGCAGACCTACCGCAGCCTGCGGGCCAAGGACGGCACCGCCACCGCCCAGGCCACCGCCCACCTGCACGAACGCATCACCCACCCCGACGGCACCACGGCCTGGGAGCCGGTCAGCGCCCACATCCAGGAAACCGGCACCCAGATCACCACACTCCTCGGCCTGACCAAAGAACAGTTCTGCCAGGTCGTACTGCTCCCACAGGGCGACTTCGCCAAATTCCTGCACGCCAGTGCAGGCGACCGGCGCGCACTCCTGAGCCACCTGTTCACCACCCACCGATTCCAGGACCTGCAGAACTGGCTCGCGGCCCACAGGAACACCCTCAAAGCCGATCTCCAACAGGCACAAGGCATCATCGACCACCTCAGCGGCCGCATCGAACAAGCGGCAGGCCCCCATCTCACCGAGACGACACCACTCACCAAGACGACACCACCCCCCAGCACACCCCATCGCACCACCCTGCTGCCCTGGACACAGAACCTCCTCACACGCGCCACCGCCGCCCTCGAAACAGCCCGCGCCGCCGAAGCGAAAGCCGACCAGGCCCACCAGGCGGCCAAAGCCGCCCTCGCCACCGTCGTCGACCTCGCCGGCCGCCAGCAGCGCCACCGCGAAGCACTGGCCCGCCGTACCACCTTGGACCGTGGTCGCGAAGACAACCAGCATCTGCGAACCCGCCTGGAGCACGCCCGCGGCGCCGAACACCTGCGCCCGCTCCTGGCAGCAGTACGCACCAACGCCGACCAACTCGCCAAAGCCAAGGACGCCGAGCGCGACAGGCGCAGTCTCCTGGACACGGCGCACACCCACGCGACCGTCCCCGAACTGGAACAGGCCCACCAGGACCTGCACGCCGCCCTGGGACGCCTCGAAGCACTGCGCCCCCGCGAGGAGCGCCACACAGAACTCGCCCACCGGATCGCCACGATGGACGAGAAGGAGAAACTCGCCCAGGAGGAACTGGACGACACCCAGGAGTGGCTCGACAGCTGGCCCCGGACCCATGCCGCCGCCACCGAGCGCATCACCGTGCTGCGCGGCGTCGCCGATCGGATCCCCCAGCTGGCGAAGGACGAGGACAAGCTCGCGAAACAACTGGAGTTCGCCGAGACCCGCGATGCGCTGGCCGCCGAACTCGACAAGGCGGCCAGGACCGCGGCCAGGCGTGGCGACCAGGCCCGCGCCGCCCAGCAGAAGTGGCTGGACCTGCGCGAACAGCGACTGAACGGCATGGCGGCGGAACTGGCCGGTGACCTGAAGGACGGCCGGCCGTGCGCCGTGTGCGGATCACCCGAACACCCCCGCCCGGCCCGGCCCTCCGCCCAGCAGCCGACCCGCGCGGACGAGGAGAAGGCCGCCCAGGCGTACGAGAAGGCCGGGAAGCTCCACGAAGCCGCCGACCGGACCCGCGCCGACCTGGCCACCCGGCACGCGCAGGCAACGGGCGCCGCGGGCGAGGAACCCGTCGCGGGACTGCGCACCCGCCTGGAGCAGGCGTGTACGGCGCACACCGAAGCCCAGCAGGAAGCCGCCGACCTCGTCGAGGCACAGCAGCACCTGGAGGAACTGCAGACAGAGCACGAGCGGCGGACGCATCAGCGCGCCCAGGCCCAGAAGCAGGTCACTGAGGCCCAGAGCCGGGCCACGACACTGCGACAGGAACAGCAGCAGATCGTCCGGGAACTCGACGAGGCGCGCGCCGACGCTCCCACGCTGGAACAGCGCATCACCACGCTGACCGGGACCAGGGACCGGCTCTCCGACGTCATCGAGTACGCCCGACGGACCGCGGCGGTAGCCGCCCGCCTCGCCGACTCCACTTCAACCGCCCGCGACAGCGCTGCCGAAGCCGGGTTCTCCACCTTCGAAGAAGCCGGCGGCGCCCTCCAGCCCCCCGCCGCCGTGCAGCAGTGGCAGAAAGAACTCGAGCAGTGGGACAAGGACGACGCCGCCGTCACTGACCTCCTGTCCGCTCCCGAACTCGTCGAGGCGGGCCAACTGCCCACTGCCGACCCGGTCGTGGCGCAGACGGTCCTGACAGCGGCCGAGGCAGCGGTCAAGTCCGCCACCAACAACGCCCACGAGGCTCACACCCGTGTGATTGAACTACGGCACCTGACGGACGAACTCACCCCTGCCGAGGCCGCCCTGGAGGGCCTGCGCGCCGACCATGCCCTGGCCGACCGCCTCGCCGAAGTCGCCAACGGCCGCAGCACGGCCAACACCCTCAGCATGGAGCTCGAGGCATACGTCCTCGCCGATCGCCTCAAGGAGATCGTCACTGCGGCCAACACCCGGCTGACGGGTATGACTTCGGAACGTTTCCAACTGGTCTACAGCCAGGAGAAGGAGCCCGGAAGGGGCCGCGCCAAGGCCGGCCTGACCCTGCGCATCCTCGACAACTGGACCGGGCTGGAACGCGAGACCTCCACCCTCTCCGGAGGAGAGACCTTCACCACTTCCCTGGCCCTCGCGCTCGGCCTGGCCGATGTCGTCACGGGCGAAGCCGGCGGACGCCCCCTGGGCGTCCTGTTCGTCGACGAGGGCTTCGGCAGCCTGGACGAACAGAGCCTGACCGACGTCATGGACGTCCTTGACCAACTCCGGGCCGGTGACCGCGCCGTGGGCGTGGTCAGCCATGTCGGAGACCTCAGCGACCGCATCCCGACGCAACTGCACATCCGCAAGGAACGCAACGGCTCGACCGTCCACCCCGTGCTCGCCGGCGCCTGAAGTTTGTTGCGGAAGCCTGGACATGGGCAGGTCTGTGTGTCCTGACCTGTGAGTTCACATGGTCCGGGCGAGGTTGTCCATGGGGGCGACGGCCTGCACCGCGTGGTGCAGGCCGTCGCCTTTCTGTCGGCAGTCGCGAAGGGATCCTGTAGCTCTTCCTGCGGGCGAAGGCGTGCCCGACACGGGCGCGGACGCGGCGGTGTTCGGCGCAGAGGCCGGCGGGGTCGAGCGCGTCGTAGTCGGGGTCCTGGATGCAGGCCGGCAGCGGCCGGTCCAGCACCGCCGGCGCCTCGGTGGCCGGGCCGGACGGCGCCAGCCACGGCAACGTGCCTTCCAGACTCTTCGCCGCGCTCTGCGGGGCCTGGCCCACGGTCCTGTCGTCCATACCGGGAAGTCTTCAGGACGGCATCGTGTCCGAAGCAGCAGAGTCCACCTCCACGGAGAGTGCGACAGTGCAGGAGGAGACCGGAGGGCGTCGCCCAAGCCGCCCACGTGGCGATGGCCGACGCCGTCCGGCAGCGGCGGGGCGGCGGACGCGTCGTGTACACGAAGGGGCAGTTGGAGCACCGCCACGATGCCCCGCCCACCGTGGAGTGGCTCTTCCCCGACCCGATGGGCCCTC
>NZ_JBEXJT010000084.1:0-12659 GCF_040609255.1 Kitasatospora sp. NPDC004723
CGCTGTTGAGTTCTCAAGGAACGGACGCTTCCTTCGAGCCGCCTTCCAGCGGGCCCTCCGGGCGCTTCGTTCTTTCGTGTTTCGAGCTTATCAGATGTTTTCCGCTCCGTTTTCCGGAGTTTCATTCATCCGACTTCGCTTTCCGCTTGTCCCCGCTCTCTCGCGGCGACTCCGGAACTGTACGGGGACCGACCCGCCACATGCAAATCGTCCCGCCCTGCTGACGCAGGACGGGACGATCGGCGGTTCAAGCGGCGTCTCAGGCGCGGCCCATCTCCTCGGCGATGGCCGCCGCGAAGGCGTCGATGTCCGCCTCCGTGGTGTCGAACGCGCACATCCAGCGGACCTCGCCGGTGTGCTCGTTCCAGAAGTAGAAGCGGTAGCGCTTCTGCAGTCGCTCGCTCACCTCGCGCGGGAGGATCGCGAAGACCGCGTTGGCCTGGGCCGGGCGGACGACGGTCACGCCGTCGATCCCGCGGACCGCCGCCTCCAGGCGGCCGGCCATGGCGTTGGCGTGGCCGGCGTTGCGGAGGTAGAGGTCACCGGAGAGCAGTGCCTCGAACTGGACCGAGACGAAACGCATCTTCGACGCGAGCTGCATCGAGGTCTTGCGCAGGAACTTGATGTTCCGGACCTTCTCGGGGTTGAGCACGACCACGCACTCGCCGAACAGCAGGCCGTTCTTCGTGCCGCCGAAGGACAGCACGTCGACGCCCACGTCCGTGGTGAAGGCGCGCAGCGGGACGCCGAGCGAGGCGGCGGCGTTGGCCAGCCGCGAGCCGTCCACGTGGACCAGCATGCCGAGCTGGTGCGCGTGGTCGACGATCGCCCCGATCTCCTCCACGGTGTAGAGGGTGCCGAGCTCGGTGCTCTGGGTGATCGAGACCGCGAGCGGCTGCGCGCGGTGCTCGTCGCCGTAGCCCCAGGCCTGCTGGTCGATGAGCTCGGGGGTGAGCTTGCCGTCCGGGGTGGGGACGGTGAGCAGCTTGATGCCGCCCATCTTCTCCGGTGCGCCGCCCTCGTCCACGTTGATGTGGGCGCTCTCGGCGGCGATCACCGCGCCCCAGCGCGGGAGCAGGGCCTGCAGGGCGACGACGTTGGCGCCGGTGCCGTTGAAGACGGGGTACGCCTCGGCCTGCTCGCCGAAGTGGCGGCGGAAGACGTCCTGCAGGTGGGTGGTGTAGTCGTCCTCGCCGTAGGCGATCTGGTGGCCACCGTTGGCGAGGGCTATCGCGGTGAGGACCTCGGGGTGCACGCCGGCGTAGTTGTCGCTGGCGAAGCCGCGGACGGCGGGGTCGTGCCGCCGTACCGCGTCGGTGCGGCCGGAGGGGTCGGTCGCGGAGGGGTCGGTCATTGGGCTGTCAGCCACAGGTGCTGTCCGTTCAGTTCTTCTGCGGGGCGGTCCCAGAGGCCCGCCAGGTGGGCGGCGAGGTCGGCGGTGTCGGTGAAGCCGGTGAACTTGGCGTCCGGCTTCTCGGCCCGCATCTCGGGACTGACCAACGCCTTGATCACCAGGATCGCAGCCGCGGCGGTGGGCTTGCCGTCCTCGGCGGTGGTCTCCTTGCGGAAGGAGTCCGCCATGGCGAGCGTCCAGGCCTCGGTGGCGGCCTTGGCGGCGGCGTAGGCGGCGCCGCCCGCGGTGGGCTTGTGGGCGGCGGCGGCGGAGATCATCGCGTACCGGCCGGACTCGCTGCGGAGCAGGGCGGGCTGGAACGCGAGCGAGGTGTGCTGGAGGGTGCGCACGACGGTGTCGTGCAGGAAGTCCCAGTCGTCGAGTCGGCTGTCGAAGAAGGTCTTGCTGCCGCGCCAGCCGCCGACGAGGTGGATCACGCCGTCGACGTGGCCGTGCTCGGCCTCCAGGTGGTCGGCCCAGTCGTGGACCTCCTGCGGGTCGAGGAGGTCGATGACCTGGCCGCTGATCCGTGCGCCGCGGACGGCGACGCGGACGGTGTCGAGCGCGGACTCCAGGCGGCGGGCGTCGATGTCGGCGCCGATGACGGTGGCGCCGTCGGCGGCGAGGCGGCGCAGCACGGCCTGGCCGGCCGGGCCGCTGGCTCCGGCGACGGCGATGACCTTGCCGGTCAGCGGTCCCTTGGGTGCGGTGGTCACGCGGCAGCTCCCTGCAGGCCGGCACCGGTGATGCCGGCGGTCGAGGCGATGACGCCGCCGAGCTTCTTCGAGAGGGCCTCGTAGAACATGCTCAGCGGGAACTCGTCGGGGAGCACAGCGTCGCACAGGGCCTTGTTGAGCGCCTTGCCGTCGGTGATGTCGAGCGGGAGCGCCTCGGTGCCCTTCGCCCAGGTGGAGGCGGGGTGCGGGGTGAGGTAGCGGGAGACCAGCTCGTAGGCGGCGATCCAGTGGGCCGGCTTGGGGCGGTCGATGCCGTCGCGGTAGAGGGTCTCGATCTCGGCGCAGAGGGCGTTGGTGACCTGCGGGGCGCGCTCCCAGTCGATGCTGAGGCGGTTGTCGCGCCACTGGAGGGCGTTGTTCTTGTGCAGGTAGGCGAAGAGCAGCTGGCCGCCCATGCCGTCGTAGTTGCGCACGCGGTCGCCGCTGACCGGGAAGCGGAAGAGGCGGTCGAAGAGGACGGCGTACTGGACGTCGCGGGCGTGCTCGTTGCCCTCGGTCTCCAGCTGCACCGCCTCCTTGAAGGTGGTGAGGTCGCAGCGGAGCTCCTCCAGGCCGTACATCCAGAACGGGCTGCGCTGCTTGATCATGAAGGGGTCGAACGGCAGGTCGCCGTGGCTGTGGGTCCGGTCGTGGATGAGGTCCCAGAGCACGAAGGTCTGCTGCGAGCGCTCCTGGTCCTCCAGCAGGGCGGCGGCGTCGGCGGGGATCTCCAGGCCGAGCTGCTCGACGGCGTTGGTGGAGACGACGCGGAAGCGGGCGGCCTCGCGGTCGCAGAAGATGCCGCCCCAGGTGAAACGTTCCGGCGCCTTGCGCACGGCCACGGTCTCGGGGAAGAGGACGGCGGAGTTGGTGTCGTAGCCGGCCGTGAAGTCGTTGAAGGTGATCGGCACGAACATCGGGTTGTCGAAGCGGGTGCGCTCCAGCTCGGCGAGCCACTCGGGCCAGACGACGTTCAGCAGGACGGCTTCGAGGTTGCGGTCCGGGTTGCCGTTCTGGGTGTACATCGGGAAGACGACCAGGTGCTGCAGGCCGTCCTCGCGCTGGTCGGCGGGCTGGAAGGCGAGCAGCGAGTCCAGGAAGTCGGGCTCCCGGTAGCCGGTGTCGGCCCACTTGGCCAGGTCGGCGTCGACGGCGGCCAGGTAGGCGGCGTCGTGCGGGAAGTGCGGGGCCAGCTCGGCGACGGCGGTGCGCACGGTGGCGACCAGCGGGTCGACCGTGTGGCGCTGCACGGAGGCCAGGTCGATGGAGCCGTCCTTGGACTGCAGGGGGCGCAGGGTCTCGACGGCGTCCTTCAGACGCAGCCAGGCCGGGTGCTCGGCGAGGTTCTGGGCCGGGGCGTCGGCCGCCACAGCGAGCCTTGACGAAAGATTCTGCATCGGGGACTCACTTCGACAGGAGGGTTTCAACGAGACCACCATAAGTACGAAAGGTTCTTCCGTTCAAGGGGGGGCCGAGCGACGGATCTACGGCGGCGCGTGTCCGGGGCGCGAACGGCGGCCGCGCGCACGGTCGGTGGGATCTTCCGGACAGGCCGGGCGAATCCCCCAAGGCGACCATGCCGCGCGGCTCCGGGCCCCGCCACCGGGGGGAGGTTCCGCGCCCGGCCGCACGACCGGCACCTCCGTGCGCCCCCGTTCGCGCCCTGCTGCGGGCGGCGGCGGGCGCCGATCGTGGACGGGACGCCCGTCCGCGCCGCCCGGGAGGCCGCCGTTGCACGGTCCGAACCTGGTCAGCTGGCTGCTCGCCGTGCTCTCCGCGGCCTCCGGGGGCTACTGCCTCTCCCGGCTGCGCCACGCCCCGTGTCTTCCGGCGGACGGCGCGCCCGTCCCCGCGGGCGCTGGACCGCGGCGGCTGCGCGCCCACGAGTCGGACCTGGCCGAGGGACTGATGGGCTGCGGGATGGCGGCCATGGCGGTGACCGGGACGGCCGTACCGGGTGAGGTGTGGGCCTGGGTGTACGGTCCGCCCGCGGTGCTCCTGCTGCTCGTGGCCCTGTGCCGGCCGGCCCGGCGCGCGCACCGGCTGCACCACGCGGTCGGCGCGCTGGCGATGACGTACATGGCGCTGGTGATGACGGCCGCCCCCGGCCACGCCGGGCACCACGCGGCGGCGGGCTCGCCGGCGCTGACCGGCGCGCTGCTCGTCTACTTCGGCGGGTACGCGCTGTGGTCCGGCAGCCGGCTGCTGAGCGGGCCCGGCGGGGCGGTGCCGGTGACCGCGGCGGCCGGGCTGCCCCGGGCCTGCCGGCTGTCGGTGGTCATCGGCATGTTCGCCATGCTCCTGACCATGTAGGACGTCCGCACCGGGACCGTCCGGCCGCCGTACGGCGCCGCGGGAAGCCGCCACGCCGGAGCGCGGTCGTGGCGTTGGTCACTGGGCGACCGAAAGTCGTACCACCGCACCCCGGCAGCGCATAAGTTGGCGGGAAGCGCACTGTCGCGCTCCGTTTGCCCTCGGGGAGCCCATGCCATGACGGCCCTGCTCGGCCTGCTGCTGCTCGGACTGCTGCTCGCCACCGCCGCTCCCCGGCTGCTGGCCCGGGCGCGCTGGGTGGAGCGGGAACCGGTGCTGGCGCTGCTGGTCTGGCAGTGCCTGGTGGTGGCCGTGCTGCTGTGCTGCGCGCTGAGCCTGGTGCTGGCCGCGATGGCCGCCCTGCCCGCCCTGCGGGAGGTGCTGTTCTCCTGCGCGCCGAACGGCGTCGAGGCCGCGTACGGGCTGCACAACGCCGAGGGCTGGGGGCGGCTGTGCGCGGCGGTACTGGCGGCGGGCGCTCTGCAGACGGCGTTCGCACTGACCCGCGAGGTCCGTACGGCGAAGGCGCTGCGCGCCCGGCGGCACGCCCAACTGGCGAAGCTGTCACCGCCGTTGCCGGAGTCGATCGAGCCGGCCTCCGGTCAGGGCGCCCGGCCGCGCCGGGAGCGGCTGGTGGTGCTGGAGAACGTCCGCCCGGAGGCGTGGTCGCTGCCGGGGCAGGACTCCCGGCTGGTGGTGACCACCGGGGCGATGCGGCAGCTGACGGACCGGGAGCTGGCGGCGGTTCTCAGCCACGAGCGCGGGCACGTCCGGGCCCGGCACCACTGGCTGGCGCAGGTCGCCCAGGCGCTTGCTTCCGGATTCCCCGGGGTCGGGGTGTTCAGCGCCTTCCGGGACCAGGTCGGCGAGCTGGTGGAGCTGGCGGCGGACGACCGGGCGGCGCGCCGGCACGGGCGGCACACCACGGCGCTGGCGCTGGCCGAGATCAATCTGGGACGCGGGGTGTTCGGTTCCTGCCCGCCCGGGCTGGCGCAGTCCCCGAAGCGGGTGGACCGGCTGCTGGCGGGACGGCCGCGGCTGTCGGTGCCGGGCCGGCTGCAGGTGACTCTGTTCGCCCTGGCGACGCCCGCCGCGGTCGTGGTGCTGGCCGCCGCGCCGGGACTGCTCGCCCTGCGCTGACCGCCGGGGCCCCGGGGCCATCGGGGCCACCGGCAACGCCGGGACGACCGGCGCGGCCGTGACGTCCAATCGGCCGGAAAAACCGGCGAGTTGGCGAGAGGTCAGTCGGCGATCGGGGAGCCGCAGGCCGGCTCCGGGTCGTCGGCCAGGGTGAGCGAGAGCACCTCGCGGTGCAGCGGACGCGCCTCGTTGTAGCGCCGGTGCCCCTCCTCGGTCAGCGCGACCTTGATGCCGCGCCGGTCCTCGACACACATCGCACGGGTGACCAGCCCGGCCTTCTCCAGCCGGCCGATCAGCCGGGAGAGCGCGCTCTGACTGAGGTGCACCGTGGGGGCCAGCTCCTGGACCCGCAGCCCGTGACCGGTGCCGTCGCAGCCCTCGACCAGGCGCTCCAGCACCTCGAACTCGCTCATGCCCAGGCCGAACTTCTCCCCGAGCTCACGGTCGAGCAGGCAGGAGGTCTGGGCATGCCGGGCCAGCAGGTCGCGCCACTGGGCGACCAGACCTGCCTCCGCCGGGGAGTCGAGTTCAGCCACGGCGCCACCGTACCACAGGCGCCAGCAACTTATGCGTTAACATCTTATTCACTTGCATTGAATGCACATGCATGTAGTCTCTTGGGCCATGACCACAGCGACCGCCACGACATCCGACGCACCGTCAGCTGCCGGAGGCCACTGGACCCCTCGCCTCTGGGGCACCCTGATCGTGCTCTGCGCCGCGCTCTTCCTGGACGCCCTGGACGTCTCGATGGTGGGCATCGCCCTCCCGTCCATCGGCTCCGAACTGCACCTCTCCACCTCCACCCTGCAGTGGGTGGTCTCCGGCTACGTGCTCGGCTACGGCGGCCTGCTGCTGCTCGGCGGCCGTACCGCCGACCTGCTCGGCCGCCGCCGGGTCTTCCTCACCGCGCTCGCCGTCTTCGCCGCCGCCTCCCTGCTCGGCGGCCTGGTCGACGACGGCGGCCTGCTGATCGCCGCCCGCTTCCTCAAGGGCGTCGCGGCCGCCTTCACCGCCCCGGCCGGCCTGTCGATCATCACCACGACGTTCCCCGAGGGCCCGGCCCGCAACCGGGCGCTGTCCATCTACACCACCTGCGGCGCCAGCGGCTTCTCCCTCGGACTGGTGCTCAGCGGGCTGCTCACCTCGGTCGGCTGGCGCTGGACCTTCCTGATGCCGGTCCCGATCGCGCTGATCGCCCTGGCCTTCGCCGTCCGGCTGCTCCCCCGCCCGGCCGAGGAGAAGGCGCACGGCCGCTACGACGTGCTCGGCGCGATCACCGGAACCGCCTCCGTCCTGCTGCTGGTCTACACCGCTACCGAGGCCCAGGGCGCGGGCTGGCTCAGCCTGCGCACCCTGGGCTCGCTCGCCGTCGTGGTGCTGCTCGTCGCGGCCTTCCTGGTGGTCGAGAGCCGCACCGCGCACCCGCTGGTGCGCCTCGGCATCTTCCGCAACGGCGGGGTCGCCCGCGCCAACGTGATCGCCTTCGCGATGGCCGGCGCGTACGGCGGCTTCCAGTTCGTGGTCACCCTCTACCTGCAGGACCTGCTCGGCTGGTCGGCCCTGGCGATGGCGCTCGGACTGCTCCCGGCCGGGGCGATGATCGCCCTCTCGGCACCGTTCATGGGCCCGGTGGTGGACCGCTTCGGCACCGGCCGGCTGCTGCCGATCGGCCTGCTCGCCCTGGTCGGCGCGTTCGCGCTGTTCCTGCGGCTGGACGAGCACAGCTCGTACCCGGCGCTGGTGCTCCCGTCGATCGTCCTGCTCGGCGTCGGCTTCGCGCTGGCCTTCCCCTCGGTCAACATCGCCGCCACCGACGGGGTGGCCGACGAGGAGCAGGGGCTCGCCTCCGGGCTGGTGAACACCGCGATCCAGGTGGGCACCGCGGTCGTGCTGGCCGGCGCCACCGCGATCATCACCGCCGGCAACGGCGGCGGCACCAGCGCCCAGGCCCAGCTGGACGGCTACCGGCCCGCGCTGCTCTTCGTCACCGGGGTCGCACTGGTCGGGCTGCTGATCGCGGTGACCGGCGCCGTACTCGACCGCCGGAAGAAGGCAACTCCCCTGCCGGTGCTGGACTATGATTATCCGTCAGTAAGCCGGGAAGACCTGGCTGAGCGGCGCGACGAGATCCTCAGCAAGAGCTGAGCGCCGAGCACCGGACGACGGGCGGCCCGGTCCCCGACCCGGGGTTCCCGGCACCCGTGTCCGGCCCCCGCCGTCGGACCGGGCGCCGGCTCTACCAAACCCCCGTGTTGGTAGAGCCGGCGCCTCCGTACGAACCGAACCGGACCGCCCGACCAAGGGCCGGACACCGCGGTTCGCCCGTCGGCCCGGCCAGTATATTGGCCGCCAGCCAACGAACGTACGGAGCAGACACGATGGCACCTCGCGGGGATTCGGTCAATGAGGAGATGCGTCAGCGCTCCCGGCGACGCATCATGCGGGCCACCGTCGAACTGGTCGACCAGCGCGGATACGCCGGGACCACGCTGACCGACATCGCCGAGCGGGCCGGACTCGCGCGCGGGCTGCTGTCCTACTACTTCGACGGCAAACGGCTGCTGATGCAGTCCGCGACCCACCGGATGATGCACCGGACGCTCTCCGCCGCCCTCGACGAGCTGGCCCCGGACGCGGGTCCGGAGGCCCGGCTCGCCCGGGCCATCGACGCGGTGCTCGGCCTGGCCGTGGACCACCCGCGGGTGATGCGCTCGCACCTCGCGCTGATCCTCGACCCGGACACCGGCGCCTTCGTCCAGGACCCGGAGCAGCAGCGGCTCGGCGCCCTCCTCCAAGGACTGCTGCGCGACTGGGGCGCGCCCGACCCGGCGGCCGAGCACGCGGTGCTGCGCAGTGCGCTGATGGGCGGTTGCATAGGCCTGCTGCTGCCCGGGGCGGAGCTGCCGCTGGCCCCGATCCGCGCCGACCTGTTCCGCCGTTACGACCTGCCCTGGCAGCTGGGCCGCCCGCCGCAGCCGCTCCCGCCGGAACGGGAACGGCCGCCGGCCCGCGGCTGACCCGCGGCGGCCGGCGGCCGCTCCCCCGTCGTGCTCCGGTCACCTCCCGGTGTCCCGGTCCCCGGTCTCCCGGTTCCCGTTCTCCCGGTCGGCTCCCGGCTCGCGCTCAGCGCTCCTTCAGGATCGAGGACAGCAGGTCGATGGTGCGCTCGGGCGTGAGACTGTCCACGCAGAGCCGTTCCATGACCTGGATGTAGGCGTCCACGTCGTCGCGCTTGTCCAGGTACAACGCACTGGTCAGCTGCTCCAGGTAGACCACGTCGGCGAGGTCCTGCTCGGGGAAGCGCAGGATGGTGAACGCACCGGACTCACCCGCGTGCGCGCCGAAGCGGAACGGCATGACCTGGATGACCACGTTGGCCTGCTCGGCGGCGTCGATCAGGTACTGGACCTGGCCGCGCATCACCTTCGGCCCGCCGACCGGCCGGCGCAGCGCGGCCTCGTCGATGACCGCCCAGAGCCGGGGGCTGTTGCCCTCGGTGAGCAGCTTCTGGCGGCGCATGCGCAGGCTGACCCGGCGCTCCACCTCCTCCTCGCTGATCACCGGCCGACTCTGGCCGAAAACCGCCCGTGCGTACTCCTCGGACTGGAGCAGGCCGGGGACGAACTGGACCTCGTAGGTACGGATGAGGGCAGCGGCCTCCTCGAGGCCGACGTAGGTCTGGAACCAGCCCGGCAGGACGTCGTTGAAGCTGTGCCACCAGCCCGACTTGTTCGCCTCGCGGACCAGGCCGAGCAGAGCCTCGCGTTCAAGGCCGTCGTCCACGCCGTAGAGGCTGAGCAGGTCGGCGACGTCGCGTTCCTTGAAGCTGACCCGGCCGAGTTCCATGCGGCTGATCTTGGACTCGGAGGCGCGAATCGCGTAGCCCGCATCCTCGCGGGTGATGCCGCGCGTCTCGCGGAGCCGGCGCAGCTGGGAGCCGAGGAGGATCCGGCGGACCATCGAGCCGCCGCCCGGCTGAACTGTGGTCATGCGGTCCTAACCTCCACCTAGGGCAAACAGCGCACAGTCTGCCATCAGTTGAGCGCTCACGGTGCCGATACTGACGGATGTTCCTATCAGTTCTGCACTCCATGCACCAGGATGCACGTGCATCCGGCGCTTGCATATGCCATTTGAACGACTGCACGTGAATCGACTCTTGCATCTGCAGTGAGCGCAGAGCACGATGGTGCACGTGCACCTGCACATCCCTGGCAATCCCGCGGGCTCCGCGTCGACCCCACGCGCGATTCCGTGCACCGGCCCGGCAGCGCCCCCGCGCCTCCGGGCCCTCGTGCGCGCGCGCCTGGTCGAGGGGCGGCCTCGCGGCCGAGCGAGTCGGAGGTGACCGGCATGACCCCGGCGGGTCCAGCCGTGTCCGCCCCCTTATGGGAGGAGCTCTTCATGAGCACCGGAACGGCCTTGGCAGTCGACCCCCATGTGGTCACCTGTACGCTCGCTCCCCGCTATGAGGCTGTGAGAACCGCGCGCGACTTCGCCAGGACCGCCCTGCAGCGCTGGGGGCTGGGCGAGCTCTTCGACGACGTCGCGCTGGTGGCATCGGAGCTGGTGACCAACGCGCTGCGGCACGCGATCGGCGCGTGTCCCACCGCGGCGGACGACTACGACTTTCCCACGCATCCGGCGGCGGAGAGCCGGCTGCCGATCCGAATAAGCCTCGTGCACCGCGCCCCCCAGATCGTCTGCGCGGTGAGCGATCCCAGCAGCGCCGGCCCGGTGGCCCGGGAGGCGGACTTCGTGGCGGAGTCCGGCCGGGGCCTGCACCTGGTCGACTCGTTCAGCCGTTCCTGGGGCTGGCACCCGCTGGGCAGCGGCAAGGTCGTCTGGGCGCTGTTCGAGGCGGAGGAGGCGCAGCGGTTGGCGCCCGCCCCGGTGGCCGAGTTCGGCGGACGGCACCGGCGTTCGGCCTGACCGGCGTCCGAGGGCATCGCGTCCGAGGGCATCGCGTCCGACGGCGCGAGCGCGTGGAATCACCACAGCACGGCGAACGGCACCCCGGCAGCGGCGACCGGCGGCCCTCGGGCAGCGGGCACCGGCGGCCCACCGGTGGTGGCGGCGCCGTGATCCGCGTGCGGCGGCGGTCCGGACGGGACCGCGCGACGAAGGCTTCGCGGCGAAGGCCCGGAACGACGGCTCCGGACCGACGGCTCCGGGCGAGGCCTTCAGGAAAAGACAAAGGCCGTCGTGGTGTCAGCACCCACGACGGCCCCCCGATGTGAAGCCGGCGGCCGGTCAGACCGCCAGGTGGTCGAACTCCCCGTCCTTCGCCCCCAGGAGCAGTGCGGCGATCTCGGCGCGGGTGTAGATGAGCGCCGGACCGTCCGGGAACCGCGAGTTGCGCATCGCCACCTCGCCCCCGGGGAGTGCGGCGAACTCGACGCAATTGCCCTGGGAGTTGCTGTGCAGGCTCTTCTGCCAGACCACGCCCTCAAGGTCGGTCGCGGCCATCCCGTTGTACGTGTCGGACGTGTCGAACGTGTCGTGCGTGTCGTGCATAGAAATCTCCCGAAGAGCTCCGGAGTGGGTCGTTCAGCTCGGCGCCCCGGCCCCGGCCGAACGGACGGGCCGGCCCCGTACCGGCCCGGCACACCGCCTCACTTGACGTGATGATAGCTCCAGTGCACGTGCATCAGCACGGGACGTTGCAGGTGCACGGCCTTTTCGACACCGAACCGGAACTCTTCACGAGGCGCCCGCCTGACGGTACGTAAACGGACAAAGCCGACTGAATCGGCAAGCCACCGATAACCGCCCGTAGGCGGCCACCCTCCGATTGTTGATCTTCGAACGCCCGGAGTCGCCCTTTCGTGACCCTCCGTCAGGCCACCCGCGCGCTGTGAGACATCTCACGCGCCGGACCGGCAACGCGGTTCCCGTTCCGGCGCATCTGAACGGGTACCGGGAGAACTGCCGCCCGAGGGCCGGTTATGTCCGGTTTTCACGGTGGCCGTCCCCCTCGGTTCGGCAGCCGACTGCGGGGCGGGCGGACCGATGTCCTACGATCTCCGCCATGAGCACCGCAGCCATCCCGGGCGCGCCACTGCCCGTCCGCACTCCAGGCTCCCGTGCGCGGGGGCGCCACCGCCGTCCCGAGCGCCCCGAGATCCCGGCCGGTTCCCCGGCCCTGCTGCTCGCCGTCCCCGCGGCCGCCGGGCCGGAATCCCGGCCCGTCGTCGAGGAGCTGCTGTCCATCGTCCGCAGCGAGCAGAACGGCGTGCGGACCGCCGCCGGTTACCTGCCCTCCGGTGGCAACGAGGGCGAGGCGGGCGGCGAGCGCACCGTCGCCGAGCTGCTGGCGGAGGCGGCCGAGGCCGGCCTGCCCGCGCCGGTCGTGGTGCCGCTGGTGCCCGGCCCGCACGACTTCCTCCCCCACCTGCACGCGCTGGCCGCCGAGTACGGCGCCCCGGTGACCGACGCGCTCGGCCCGCACCCGCTGCTCGCCGAAGCCGTCCACGTCCGCCTCTCCGAGGCCGGGCTGGCGCGCGCCGACCGGGCCCGGCTGTTCGCCATCGCGACCGCCGCCGACGGCGTGGTGCTCACCACCGTCGGCGGGCAGGTCGCCGCCGACGCCGCCGGCATCACCGGCATGCTGCTGGCCGCCAGGCTCGCCGTGCCGGTGGTCGCCGCCGCGCTGGACCTGCCCGGCTCGGTGGCCGACGCGGTCGCCCACCTCAAGGAGATGGGTGCCCAGAACCCGGCGCTGGCCCCGCTGGTGATCGGCCCCGAGGCGGACGCCGAGCTGCTCGCCGCGGCGGCCGAGGAGTCCGGCTGCCCGTCGGCCGCGCCGCTGGGCGCGTACCAGGCGGTCGGCCAGCTGGTCGCCTCCACCTACCTGGCCACGCTGCCGGCCTTCGACCCCGAGGACGGGGTCGAGGAGGCCGGCGCCGAGGAGGGCGCGGCGCGCGGCGCCGGCCGGCACGCCGCCCAGTAGCACCCACCGCGCGAAGCCACCGCGCGCAGGGCCCGGAACGGTTCGTCCGGATGCTGTTGGTGAATTGTGATTGATCGCCTGCGGTGAGTGATGCCGGTCTCCGAGACTTGTCTCGGAGACCGGCGTTTCGTCGTTGTGGGGG
>NZ_JBEXJT010000085.1:0-8736 GCF_040609255.1 Kitasatospora sp. NPDC004723
ACTATTTGTCTTTGGACGGATTCCACCCACACACACACCTGGCGGTTATCTTCGCGGACGCCACGCCCGCGAAGATCACCGCCAACGCATCACGGCACGCAGTTGATCAATTACCCAACACTTTCTCAGGCGGGCCTCCGCCGCACGTACCGCCACGCACCATCACGCAACACCGACACCACCACGCACCACAGGAACCACAGGCACCCATCACGCACTTCCGCAGGAGAGGACACCCCGCACGATGGAAACCGAACTCAAGGACCGCGTGGTCCTGGTCACCGGCGCCTCGACCGGCATCGGCGCCGCGACCGCCCGGGCGTACGCGCAGGAGGGCGCCCGGGTCGCCATCAGCTACCGCAACAACCCGGAGAAGGCCGAGAAGGTCGTCTCCGAGATCGAGGGCGCGGGAGGCCAGGCGTTCGCGGTCCGGCTCGACCTCGAGGCCCTGGAGACCGTCGAGGAGGCCGTCGCGGCCGTGGTGGCGCACTGGGGCAGGATCGACGTCCTCGTCGCCAACGCCGTGCGCTGGGGCGGCGACGGCCCGCCGGACCCGAGCGTCCGCTTCGAGCACGTCCCGCTGGAGGAGTGGCAGGCCATGGTCAGCGCCAACCTGATCGGCGCCGCCGCCCAGGTGCGGGCCGTCCTGCCGGGCATGCGCTCGCGCGGCTGGGGCCGGATCGTGCTGATCTCCTCCAGCGTCGCCGAGGAGGGCGTGCCCGGCCCCGGCCCCTACGGCACGTCCAAGTCCGGCCTCTACGGGCTGGCCCGCAGCCTCGCCTGGGAGGCGGGCCGGGACGGCATCCTGGTCAACGTGGTGGCCCCCGGCTTCACGCTGACCGACAGCCGCCCGGTCCCCAAGGCCATCGCCGACCGGATCGCCGCCGGCACGCCGACCCGTCGCCTCTCCGTCTCGGACGACGTCGCCAAGCTGGTGGTGTTCCTCGGCTCGGGCGCCAATGGCAATCTCACGGGCGAGGTGGTCCGTGACGGCTCCTCGGCCGCCCGCGCCCCGCACGTCGGCCCCTGATCCCTCGCCGTAGGGCCCGGCCGCACTGACGGACCGGGGTTCCGTCCCGCTGCAGCGGGACGGAACCCCGGTCTTTTTGCGTTTCCCGCTGCCGCCCCGGCTGTCCATTCCCCAACTCCCCAGCGGGTGACGGAGTTTGTGACGGTACTGCTCTGACGCCCCGGTACCGCCCCTCGCGAAGGATGGTCCACGAAGGGCGCGGCCGAGGAGCCGCCCCTCAGGGAGCGGAAGGGCAGCAGGACATGCAACCCCGAATCGCCGTCATCTACTTCAGTTCGAGCGGGGTGATCTCCCAGGTCGCCGAACACCTGGCGGAAGGCGCCGCGGCCGGGAACGCGGAGGTCCGCGTCCGGGCCCTGACCGCGCAGGAGGCGCCCGCCGGCGCGGGTCCCCGCACGCCGGACGACCGCCTTCCCGCGCCCACCCTCGACGACCTCGCCTGGGCCGACGGCTGCTGATCGGGACCCCGACCTGGTTCGGCAACGCCGCGGCCCCGCTGAAGGCCTTCCTCGACACCACGAGCCCGCTCGCCCTGCACGGTCGGCTGGCCGACAAGCCCGTCACCGGCTTCACCAGCGCCTCGCTGCCCAACGGAGGCCAGGAGGCCGCGCTGCTCGCGCTGTACCACACGATGTTCCACTGGGGCTCGCTGATCGTCCCCACCGGATACACCCACCCCGTGCTGCGCCGGATCGGCGGCAACCCGTACGGCCTGTCGCTGACGGCGCCGGACTCCGGGCGCCTGACGGCCGACCAGATCGAGGCGGCGCGCTTCGTGGGCGGCCGGATCGCCCGGATGGCGGCGCGGTACGTCGCCGCCGGCCTGCCGTCCGCCCGTGAGCTGTGGGCCCCCGGCGCCCGCACGGACCCCGCGGCGGCCCTCGCCGCCGCGGACTCCCGGCACGCGTGAACCCCGCGACCCCCCATCACCACCGAGGCGAGAGGCTCCGATGAACGCGAAAACACGAGTGGCAGTGATCGGCGCGGGCTGGGCCGGCGGACTCCACATGGAAGGGTTCCGGCGCGCGGGCGCGGACCTGGTGGGCGTCTTCAGCCGGACCCGGAGCCGGGCCGAACGCCTCGCCGCCCGTGGTGGTGTCGGTGACGGCGGTGATGATGAGTTCGTTGACGAGCATGGCGTGGGGTGCGCCGGTGAGGCCGGCGCCGCGGGCGTGGCCGCCCATGTCGCGGTCGTCGCCGAGGGCTTCGGCGGCGGCCAGGCCGAGCGGGGTGAGGCCGACGATCTTCTTCTGGCCGCCCGCATTCAGCAGCTGGAGAAGCGGCTGTCGCAGGCGCTGGGTGCTCGGGCATGGCAGGAGTCAGGGCTCGGAGCCCCAGCGGACATCGACGAGCTCCAGCGGAAGCTCACGAGGCTGGAGCAGCACAACGTCGAACTGACCTCCGCGTTGGAGGACGCCCGATCCGATCTCGATGCCGCGAGGGAGGCCAACCGGGACCTGACCAGAGCTCTGACCAACGAGGCTGAGTCAGCCACCGACCCGGTTCGTCGGCACGTGAGGCGATCCGGGTCTATCGGGCGATCGGCGCTTCCTGAGCGGATGTGACAACGGCTGCCAAGTCTGCGCCCGCTCGAAGCAGTGCCACGGTCCGCATGGCGATCTGGTCAAGACGTTGTTGCAGGATGTGTTGGGTTTCTCCCAGGCCGTCGAGCTGGCGCAGGGAGACCATGATGTCGCGCACTGCGGGAATGCCGTAACCGATGCCGCGGAGGGCCGCGACGATTCGGGCCGCTCTGATCGCTGAAAGCCCGTAGCGACGTGCTCGCAGTGACGTCACTCGCTCGGGGATGACGAGCCCTTCCTGCTCCCAGAACCGCAGGGTTGAGGGACGCACATCAAGCGCTGCGGCCAGCTGCGTGATCGTCATCGCATCGCTCTCCTGCTCGAACTCGGGTGTGTTCGTCTCACTCTGGATCGCACTCAACGCCTGTTGAGCACGCAGAGTCTCGTCCCGTTCCCGCGCGAGCCGAACGTGCACGGCGCTGATCGCCGAGGCTGCCGCCGCGATCGTCTGCGTCCGCAGCCCCGCGAGCATCTGCCGGGCTGCGACAGGCCCGATAGTGCTGGCGAGCCCGCGATAGGCGCGAAGAGCATGCACGTGAGCTGATGTGTATGAACGGTAACCGTTGCTCGATCGAGCGGCTGAGGGAATGACTCCCAGCCGCTCCAGGTCACGCACCTGTTGCAGCGAGTACCCCGACTCTCTGGCGACATCGACGGTTCTCAGCGGTACTCGTCGCGAACCGCTCGTGGTCTCGTCCACCAGCCAACCCCACATAGGCACTTGAAGGTAATGCTTGAACCATGAGTATGGAACAGATCATCACGACCGTGCGAAACCTCGACGGCGCGCACGTGCTTGTCCCGGAACCGGGAGGCGACTTCCCCGAACTCGCATGGGGGGACGCGTTCTTCTACTACGCCCCCGACGGCCAGACACCCAAGAACGTTCAGCCCTACGGAACGATCGTCACCAAGAACTACCCCGACGACGCCGCTTCCGACCTCGACCCTCCGGGCCGCTGGCGCGTGAACGTCCACGTCGACCGTGCGACCTTCCAGGAACTCACTGGAGAGGAGCCCCGCAGCATCAGCCGCCCTCGCGACTACGCAGCCGCCGACAGTGTGATGCCGCACCCGGTATACGGGGCGCTCGGCTGGATCTGCGTCGTCAATCCCGGTGAGCGCACGACGGACACGGTTGTGCAGCTACTACGCAGCGCTCACGAGGCTGCTCGTGCGCGGTTCGCGCGGCGGCAGGAACCAGGACCTGCCTGATGCAGTTCTGGCGCCACAGGTGTTGCACACGATAGTGTCGCTCACACCGGCGCTGAGCTGCACAAAGTGGTCTCTAGTCGCCTCGCGCCACACGGTTACCCCCAGAGAAGGCGGCTCAGCCGCCCGGAACCGACGAGAAACGCCACGGCGCCCGGTCCTCCCCGCAGGGGCGGGGGTCAGCCTGGTCGATGTCGGGGGCAGCCGGATCCAGCCCGGCGGGCCAGTTCTAACCGCGATCTCGACGGGGTCTCCGCAGGTAGCGGCGGATACCGGACTCTCGTTCCGTCCTCTGCGGCTCCTCGGCGACGGGTGCCGGGCGCCCGGCGGCGGCTGGCCGGGCTTGGCCGGCGATGTCGGAGAAGTCCGCGATGTCGATGTGGGCGGCCTGGATGACGTCTCCCGCGAAGTGCCCGTTCGCCGTGTTGCGCAGGGACTGGTGCCTGTCCGTCTTCAGCGCTTCGTCGTCTCGATCTCCGGGCAGGTCAGACGGCTCCTGGGGAGCGTGACCGATGCTGATGGTGCTGGCCTGCACGAGCCTGCCCTCGACCGTTCCGTTGAACTCGTTGTGAACAGGGCGCTGATCACTCATGCGCTGGAATATACGGTCTGTCCCTGAGTGATCACCAGGGTCCTTGTGACACCTGTCCTTCGCCAGCACCAGCGTCCAGGAGTTGATGCCGCGGATGACCACCGTGCTCGCCGTGGCCTGTCCCGTCGTCCGCGCTTCTGCGATCCGAGGCCGCTGTCTTCCCCGCGCAGGCGGGGGTCAGCCGTCCGAACCGGAGACGTAGGTCGAGGGTGAGGCGTCCTCCCCGCGCAGGCGCGGGGGCAGCGGCACGTTCGGCGGCTGGTCGACGAGCAGACCGGCTCTTCTCCACGCAGGGTTGGGAGTCAGTCCCTTGGGCTGGTTGTCGCAGATGCGTGGCAGGGTGTTGCCAGATCGGTTGGTGATGAGGTGGAGAGCGACGGCGTGTCGGAGGCTGGCGAGGTCTGGCGGCTGCTGCAGGAGGATGGGTTGGTCGGAGAGATCGTGATCGAGGAGGCCGACTTCCCCTGGCTGTCCGGTCGCTTCGAAGCGACGCCGGCATTCGCTGCCTGGAGGCCGCTGTTCGATCGGGAGCTCGCGCTACTCGAAGCGGAGGACTGGGACCAGTGGGAGCCGGTCATCGATCAGATCTGCGGCAACCTGCTTCTAGCCGCGCCAACAGGGCCCGTCGCCGAGTTCCTCCTTCACATCGACGGCGACCAGGCCTGGTTCCGCTGGACCAACGAACCGTTCGAGTAGACGAGCAGCTCAGCGAAGAACGTCCTACCCGTGCCCGTAGGGGGGCAGCCGACCTTGAGACCGGCCACCAGGAGGAGCAGGTGCTCCCCGCGCAGGCGGCGGTCAGCCGCGGGTGCCGAACGCGTCCTCCACCCCGCCGGCGTCCTCACCGCACGCGCGGGGGTCAGCCAGCAGCTCTGGAGACCGCGATCCAGACCAGCTGACCCCCGCCTGCGCGAGGAGGACACCCCTGACAGGGGGCCGGTGGCCCTACGGGCCGGCTGACCCCCGCCTGCGCGGGGAGGACGCAGGACGGGCACCCGTCTGCCACGATCCGGGGCATGCGACTCCATGCCCCCTTCACCATCCGGCACGCCGAACACGGCCTCGAAGCCGCTCTGGACCTACTCGACGGTCTCCGTGACCTGCTTACCCGCCAGCAACACCGCCCAGCTCGCGAGCCCTACCTGTCCATCATCAGCCACGCGGTGGAGAAGCTGCTCCCCTTCGCCGCCCCCGACTTCACCGCCACGCTGCACACCGCGACGTTCTGGAACCTCCTCCAAGCCACCGGTACCCCCCGGCAACCGATCCTCCACCGCATCGTCCTGCACGAACTGAACATCCAGATCCCCACCCTGATCCGGGCCCGCGAGGAACTCGAAGCGCTCAAGGCCTACGCAACCCGGCCCGGCCTGCCCGTGGTCTACGACACCAACATGCTCAACCACTACAACCGGCCCGACACCATCGACTGGCGCACGGTCGTACGGCGGGCCATCGGCCAACGCGTCACCGCGGTGCGCCTGATCGTCCCCCAAGAGGTCATCGGCGAACTCGACCGGCAGAAGTACGGCGAAGGCGACCTCGCCAGGCGTGCCACCAGCGCGATCAGGTACCTCGACACCGCGCTGCTCACCGCCCCGCCCGGCCAACCCGCCCAGATCCGTGAGAACGTCACCCTCGAAACCCGCCTCGCCCCGCCCGGACCGGCCCACAACACCGACACCGACTGGCAGATCCTCATGTGCGCCGACGAACTCCACCACCTGAACCCCACCGCAGGCGTCCACGTGCTCACCAACGACCGGAACATGCGCCTGCGCGCCGGCCAGCTCCAGCTGCCAACCCTCACGCTCGGCAACGAGTTCCGTAAGGACCAGAAGGCCTGCACCGGCGCCTGCCCCCGTAGCCCCAGCCCGTGCCCCAGCCTGTGACACCCTGAAGCACATGCCCAGCACTCTCGACCCCCGAGCGCAGCCCGGCCGAATTGGCCGGCGGCAGCGCGGGAGGCACCAACGGGCGCCGAACGGGGGCGTACTCCTTGAGCGGGGCGGACACGATCAGGCCCTTTCACATCGATGGGTCAGGTCGGAACAAGGGGTGGTCAGACGAGAACGCGGCACCAAGGCCGCCATCGACGCCGGCGCCGATGGCGGGCGCGGCGCTGCAGGGCGCCCACGGGCAGCACGGTGGTGGCCCACACCCGCGCACCGCCCAGGCGCCGCTCAACCCCGGTGTCGGTGGTGTGGACGGCCAGGATCTGCGGGAGCCGGACGGCCTCACGCGGCCGCGCATCCGGAAAGACGCCGGTGCCGCTGCGCACCTCCACCGTCAGCTCCCGGCCGACGAGGATCAGGCACACCGTGACGGCCGGACTGCTCTCCTCGATGGTCAACCGCAGGGCGGCGGCGAACGTGTTGCTGACGACCACGGCGACGGCCGTCGCCGGTTCGTCCTCCAGCCGCACGCCCCAGGCCTGCAAGGCCTTGGCGACTCGGCCGCGCAGCCGCCGGACACTCGCGGGATACGCGAACTCCATCAGGTTCACCACACGCGCCCGCTGCGGCATCGCGACACCTCCTGCCTGTCTGTCTTTACGGAACGTGCTCGTCGATGAACCGCGCCAGCTTCTCCACGGTCGCGGCGGGCACCAGCCCGAACCGGACCATCGGCTCCCCGGCCGGCCCCACCGGCTCCGGGTACGCGTCGATGGTCGGAACCACGCAGTCGATCCGGCCCAGCGCCACGGCCAGCGCCACGGCCGCCCGCTGCGCCTGCTCCACCGACCCTCCGGCGCTCACGCCGACACCACCGGCGACACGGCGGGCGCCCGGCCCACCAGGTGCAGCGGACCGTACGAGCCACCGTCCACGAACAGCAGGAAGACCCTGTTGTCGGCCGCCCACCCCGCCAACCGGACGTAGGCCTCCGCGTCCGGAACCACGTCCGCCAGCCGGTGCACGACCACCCCCTGGACCATGCCGATCTCGGCCTGCTGCAACACCCGCCCCCACTGCACCCTGGCGTCGAGCCGCTGACGGCCCACCGGCGCGCAGTCCCAGAACTCCTCGCGCGACGAGACCGCCCAGCGCCGGAGCTGCGCCTGCTCCGCGCACTGCCCGAGCGCGGTCAGCGGGCGCGAGATCCCTTCCGACGTGGCGTAGAGGGCTACGGCGGGCGGCGCAGAGGCGAGGGGGGACTTGTCGGGCATGTACAGTTCGGCATCAGCGGTCATCGCGATACTCCCAGGGGGCGAGCGCCAGCAACGGGGACGGTCAACTCCTCGTTGAGCGGCCAGAATGCGGCTTGTGCGAGAAGGAAATCAGCAGATGCTGACTGGGCGTAAGGTGGTGACCACGGTCGGCGGTTTAACCGGTTTGACGGAGCGTCGGGAGGCGCCGTGGGGCGGGTGCGGCAACCCAACGAGAAGCTCGGACAGTTGATCCGCGAAGCGGGCATCCCCAACGAAACCCTCGCCCGCGCCCTGAGCGCACTGGCCACCCGCGACAACGACCGTGCGCGACCGAACAAGTCCTCGGTCACGCAGTGGGTCCAGTACGGCGTGACTCCGTCGGGAAGGCTGCCGGACTACCTCGCGGAGGTCCTGTCGAAGAAGCTGGGACGCGACGTCAGCCTGGCGACGATGGGGTTGGGGCAGGAGTCAGCAGATCTGCGGGACTGGGACTTGGATACGCTGAAAGCCTTAGCGGCTCTCGGACGAATCGACGTGGACGTGGAACGCAGGCAAGCCCTACGCACGCTCGCCTACTCGATCGGCGCACTGGGCATCCCGGCCGACTCGTGGTGGGACAACATGGCGCGCACCGGCGCCACCCGAAGCCTGACACGCCAAATCGCCGGCCAGGCCGACGTCGAAGCTGTGCGCGAGATGACCGGCCTCTTCTCCAGACCCGACCAGCGGCGCGGCGGCGGCCACGGGCGCACGGCCATCGCCCAGTACCTCGTCACCGACGTCAGCGCCTTCCTCCGCGGATCGTTCGCCAACGAGCGCGTCCGCCACGCCATGTTCTCCGCCGCAGCCGACCTCGCCTACCTGGCCGGCTGGACCGCCTTCGACAACAGTGAGCACACCACCGCCCAGCACTACTACACGGTCGCGGTGGAACTGGCCTCAGAGGCGGACGACCCCGCGATGGCCGCCCACGTCCTGCGGGCCATGGCCCACCAGGCACTCGACCTCGGACACCCGCAGCAGGGCCTCGACGTGGCGGCCGCGTCCATGGCCGGGCCACGCTACGCCCTAGCTGTACTGACCACGGAGGTTGGTGACAGGGCTCACGGCCGGGTGATCTTGAAATGAGTGAGGGCCTTCTGGCTCGGTGTGGATTGCGACATCTGCA
>NZ_JBEXJT010000086.1:0-7947 GCF_040609255.1 Kitasatospora sp. NPDC004723
GGACGAGGACTCGCTGCGGACCTACAACGCGGCCTTCGACCAGATCCGTGATCTTGCGCTGGACGAGACGTTGCCGTCGTTCCGCGTGCCACGCGGACCGCCGAGGGGACGCCGCCGTGACCGATCTGGACCTCACACCCGGCCTGAGCCCCGGCCACCTCGGTGCGCCGGCGACCGAACCGGAGGGCCGCCCGCCGGGCGCGCCCGCCCCGCGCCCCGATGCGCCGGATCCACGCCGACGGCGCAACGGACTGGCCTGTCTGCTGACCGCGCTCTCGCTGATCGCCGTGTTCGGTGGGATCGGGCTGGCCGGGTTCAGCTGGATCCAGGGACAGCGCAAGCCGCCGGCCGCCGCCGACTACGCGGGCAACGGGTCCGGCTCGGTGCAGGTGTCGGTGCCGGAGGGCGCCGGGCTCAGCCAGATCGCCTCGGCGCTGGTGCGCAACGGCGTGGTGGCCAGCTCGCTCGCCTTCACCCGGGCCGCCCGGGGCAGCGCGGCGGCGGCCGGGCGGATCCAGCCCGGCACCTACACGCTGCGGCTGAAGATGTCGGCGGCGGCGGCGCTCGCCGTGCTGATCGACCCGGCCAACGCCAACGGCCTGACCATCCCCGAGGGGTGGCGCGGCAGCCAGATCTACGCGGCGATCGACAAGAAGCTCCAGCTCCCGGCGGGCACCGCGGAGCGGACGGTCAAGGAGCAGACCGCCGAGCTGGGCCTGCCGGAGAGCGCCAACGGCGTCCCCGAGGGCTACCTGTTCCCCGCGACGTACGCCGTCACCGACGACACCACCGCCGTCGACCTGCTGAAGCAGATGGTCGACCGGGCGGGCAAGGAGTACGCCCGGGACGACGCGGAGGTCGTGGCGACCAACCTCGGGCAGTCGCTGTACGGGCTGGTGACCATCGCCAGCATGGTGCAGGGGGAGGCCGACAACCCCGAGGACATGGCGAAGGTCGCGCGGGTGATCTACAACCGGCTGGCCAGGAACATGCCGCTGCAGCTGGACTCCACCATCAACTACGCGATGGGGCGTTCCACGCTGAACACCAGCGTCACCGACACCCGGCTCGACTCCCCGTACAACACCTACAAGCACGCGGGGCTGCCGCCGACGCCGATCTCCAACCCGGGGCGCCAGGCGATCATGGCGGCGGTGGATCCGGCGCCGGGGGACTGGCTCTACTTCGTGACCGTGAAGCCGGGGGACACCCGGTTCACCGACAGCTTCGAGGTGCAGCAGAAGAACGTCGCGGAGTTCAACGCCAACCGGGCCTCACCGAGCGCCCCGGCGTCGGCGACCGGCTCGGCCTCGGCCTCCGCCTCCCCGCCCGCTCCGGCCTCGCCGGGGGCGCCGTAGCGGGCGGGCGGCGCCCCGACCGGCCACCTGACTGCGGTACGGTAGCGTCTCCGTCCGGGTGTTGCGTTAGCACGCCGGTTCGACAAGCAGCCGGGACGCCGTCCCGGGCGACCGGGCCGATCCTCCGGTCGTCTCCGTCGGTATAAGGGGATCAATGACCGATCTGGGTCGGGGCTACGGCCCCCAGGGCTCCGAGCCGTGGAATCCGGGAGACCCCGGGTACGGCGGTCAGCAGCCGGTCCCCGGCTCGCAGGACGGGCAGTGGCAGCAGCATCCCCAGCAGTCCCAGCAGCAGTACGGCGGTCAGCAGGGCTACCCCCAGCAGCAGATGCCGCAGCAGGGCATGGAGCCGCAGGGCGTGAACCCGCAAGGCATGAACCAGCAGGGCATGAACCAGCAGGGCATGGGCGGCCAGCAGCAGTACGGCGGTGAGCAGGGGTACCCGCAGCAGCAGATGCCGCAGCAGGGCTATCCGCAGCAGCAGCCGGGCTACCCGCAGCAGGGCGTGGGGGGCCAGCAGGGCTATCCCCAGCAGCAGTTGCCCCCGCAGCAGATGGCGCAGCAGGGCATGGGGCAGCAGCCGTTCGGCGGTCAGCAGCAGGGGTATCCGCAGCAGGGCACGCCGCAGCACGGTGCGCCCCAGCACGGCGTCCCCCCGCAGGGCGTGCCGCAGCAGGCCGTACCGCAGCAGGGCGCCCCGGCGCGGCAGGAGCAGCAGCCGGCCGCCCCCGAGCAGCCCTCCGGCCCCGGTCCGGACGGCATCGACTGGGAGGCGGAGGCCGCCGCGCTGGAGGCCGGCGCCGACCCGGCCGCGCCCGCCGACGGCGGTGAGCACGCCGAGGCCGGGTGGGACGGTCACGAGGGCGAGTACGCCGAGGGTGAGTACGCCGAGGGCGAGTACCACGAGGACGGCGCGGACGGGGACGGGCACGGCGGCTTCCTCGGTGACGAGGACGACTCCCGCGAGGCGAAGAAGAAGCGCAAGGAGAAGGGCAAGAAGTCGGGCCGGCGCAACGGCGGTGCCTGCCTGGTGGTCGCCCTGGTGCTGCTCGGCGCCATGGGCGGCGCGGGCTGGTTCGGTTACGGCTTCTACAAGGACCACTTCGGTCCGGCGCCGGACTTCCCCGGCCCGGGCTCCGGCTCGGTCAACGTGGAGATCAAGCAGGGCGCGGCCGGCAGCCAGATGGGTGCGGCGCTGAAGCAGGCCGGCGTGGTGAAGAGCATCGACGCCTTCAACGCGGCGTGCGACAAGAACGTGAAGTGCTCCACCATCCAGCCGGGCGCCTACAGCATGCCGAAGGAGATGTCCGCCGAGGGAGCTGTGCAGTTCCTGGTGGACGCCAACGGCGGCGAGAAGCTGATCATCCGGGAGGGCCTGACCTCCATCGCCACCTACGGCCTGATCGACGACAGGCTGAAGCTGCCCAAGGGCACCACCGCGAACGTCGCCAAGGAGCAGATCAACAACCTCGGCCTGCCCGCGTACGCCAAGGGCAACATCGAGGGCTTCCTCTGGCCGACCCGCTACTCGATCACCGAGGGCATGAAGCCCGAGGACCTGCTCAAGCAGATGGTCAAGAACGCGGTGGACCGCTACGCGGGCCTGGACGCGGAGGCGTCGAAGATCGGCCTCAAGTCCGGCTACGAGGTGGTCATCGAGGCGAGCATCCTGCAGGCCGAGGGCAACAACAAGGACGACTTCGCCAAGATGGCCAAGACCATCCAGAACCGGCTGGCCGACAAGGGCAAGGTCAACGGCAAGCTGGGCATGGACACCACGCTGCAGTACGCGCTGGGAACCAAGAACCTGGAGAGGAAGGACATCAACGACGGTTCCAACCCGTACAACACCTACATCAACCCGGGCCTGCCGCCGGGACCGATCTCCAACCCGGGCGACGACGCGCTCAAGGCGACGCTGAACCCGGCGGACGGCAAGTGGCTGTACTTCATCGCGATGTCGCCGACCTCGACCCTGTTCGCGGAGACGGACACGGAGCACGCCAACAACGTCAAGGCGTACTGCACGGCGGCCGGCCAGAAGTTCGACCCGGTCGCGGTGCACTGCACCACCAGGTGACGACCGCCCCACCGGGGGCGCACGGAGAGAGAACACCAGCGTGACCAGCAAGCACCGCGCGGCCGTCCTCGGCTCGCCGATCGCCCACTCGCTGTCGCCCGCCCTGCACCGGGCCGCCTTCGCGGCGCTCGGCCTGGACGGCTGGCGCTACGACCGCTTCGAGGTGGACGAGGCCGCGCTGCCCGGCTTCGTCGCCGGGCTGGACGAGGCCGAGTGGGCGGGCTGCTCGCTCACCATGCCGCTCAAGCGGGCGGTCATTCCGCTGCTCGACGAGGTGAGCGCCACCGCCCGGTCGGTCGAGGCGGTGAACACCCTGGTGTTCACCGCCGACGGGCGCCGGGTCGGGCACAACACCGATGTGCCCGGGCTGGTCAACGCGCTGCGCGAGCGCGGCATCACCGAGGTGCCGTCCGCCGCGGTGCTCGGCGCCGGGGCCACCGCGTCCTCGGCGCTGGCCGCGCTGGCCCGGCTCGGGGCCCACGAGGTCACCGTCTACGTCCGCAGCCCCGAGCGGGCCCGGGAGATGGCGGAGCTGGGGGAGCGGCTGGGCGTGGCGGTGCGGACCGCCGACTGGGCGCGCGGCGCCGAGGCGCTGGCCCACCCGCTGACCGTGGCCACCACTCCGGCCGGGGCCACGGACGGCTTCGCCGGCGACCTCACCGCCGAGCCGGGCGCGCTCTTCGACGTGCTGTACCATCCGTGGCCGACCAAGCTGGCCGGCGCGTGCGCCGAGCGCGGGGCGACCGTGCTGGGCGGGCTCGACCTGCTGGTGCACCAGGCGGTGCTGCAGAGCGAGCTCTTCACCGGGCGCGCCCCGGGGCCGCTGGCGGCGATCCGCGCCGCGGGCGAGGCCGCACTCGCGGCGGGCTGAGGCGGCGCCGGGCGGCCGTCCGAGGCGGCCTGGGGGCTGTCCGAGGCGGCCTGGACGGCCGGAGCGGTCGCGTCAGGGGCATGCCGACCAGCCATTCCCGTCCGCCGGTCGGCCGAATGGTGTCCGGTGACCGGACTCCGCGGCCGGTCGGCCGGTCCGGCATGAAAGGATTCGGGGAGAAGGCACGCCCGGGCGGGTGGCGGCAGCGCCGCGCCGGTCCGCTGATGAAGGAGCTCCGTTGGGTACGTTGCGCTGGCTGACGGCGGGGGAGTCGCACGGCCCCGCACTCGTCGCGACGCTGGAGGGCCTGCCCGCCGGTGTACCGGTCACCACCGCCGTGGTGGCCGACGCGCTGGCGCGCCGCCGGCTCGGCTATGGTCGCGGCGCACGGATGAAGTTCGAGCAGGACGAGGTGACCTTCCTCGGCGGCGTCCGGCACGGCCTCAGCATGGGCAGCCCGGTCGCCGTCATGGTGGGCAACACCGAGTGGCCGAAGTGGGAGCAGGTCATGTCGGCCGACCCGGTCGACCCCGAGGTGCTCGCCGGTCTCGCCCGCAACGAGGCGCTGACCCGTCCGCGCCCCGGCCACGCCGACCTGGCCGGAATGCAGAAGTACTCGATCGACGAGGCCCGCCCGATCCTGGAGCGCGCCAGCGCCCGGGAGACCGCGGCCCGCGTCGCGCTGGGCGCCGTCGCCCGCTCCTACCTCAAGGAGACCTGCGGCATCGAGATCGTCAGCCACGTGGTCGAGCTGGCCGCCGCCAAGGCCCCGGCCGGCGTGCTGCCGCTGCCCGCCGACGAGGCGAAGCTGGACGCCGACCCGGTGCGCTGCCTGGACGCCGACGCCTCGAAGGCGATGGTCGCCGAGATCGACCAGGCCCACAAGGACGGCGACACCCTCGGCGGCGTCGTCGAGGTGCTCGCCTACGGCGTCCCGGTCGGCCTCGGCTCGCACGTCCACTGGGACCGCCGGCTGGACGCCCGCCTCGCCGCCGCACTGATGGGCATCCAGGCGATCAAGGGCGTCGAGGTCGGCGACGGCTTCGAGCTGGCCCGCGTCCCCGGCTCGCAGGCGCACGACGAGATCGTGCCGACCCCCGAGGGCGCCCGGCGCGCCTCCGGCCGCTCCGGCGGCACCGAGGGCGGCCTGTCCACCGGCGAGCTGCTGCGGGTGCGCGCCGCGATGAAGCCGATCGCGACCGTCCCGCGCGCGCTGCGGACCCTGGACGTGCGCACCGGCGAGCCGGCCAAGGCCCACCACCAGCGCTCCGACGTCTGCGCGGTGCCGGCGGCCGGCATCGTCGCCGAGGCGATGGTCGCCCTGGTGCTCGCCGACGCGGTCAACGAGAAGTTCGGTGGTGACCACGTGTCGGAGACCCGGCGCAACGTCCGGAGCTACCTCGACCACCTGATCGTCCGATGACCTCACCGGCCGTTGTGCTGGTCGGCCCGCCCGGCAGTGGCAAGTCCACCGTCGGGCGGGTCCTCGCCGAGCGCCTCGGCGTCGGCTTCCGCGACACCGACGCGGACATCGAGGAGCAGGCCGGCAAGCCGATCCCCGACATCTTCGTCGACGACGGCGAGCCGCACTTCCGCGCCCTGGAGGCGGCCGCCGTGCGGACCGCCGCCTCGAACCACCCCGGCGTGCTCGCGCTCGGCGGCGGCGCGGTGATGGCCGAGCCCACCCGTGAACTGCTGCGCCCCCTGCCGGTGGTGTTCCTGGAGGTGCCGCTCGCCGACGCGGTCAAGCGGGTCGGCCTGGACGCCCCCCGGCCGCTGCTGGCGGTCAACCCGCGGGCCCGCTGGCGCGAGCTCATGGAGGCCCGCCGCCCCCTCTACCTGGAGGTGGCCACCGCCGTCGTCGACACCGCCGGCCGCACCCCCGAGCAGGTCGCGGACGCCGTACTGGAAGCACTGGAGCTGAAGACCCCCCATGACTGACACCGACACCGTCAGGATTCACGTCGGCGGCAGCGCCGGCCACGACCCGTACGACGTGCTGATCGGGCACCAGCTGCTCGGCGAGCTGGCGCCGCTGATCGGGACCCGGGCCCGGCGGGTGGCGATCATCCACCCCGAGGCGCTGTCCGCCACCGCCGACGCGATCCGCGAGGACCTGGCCGGCGAGGGCTACGAGGCGATCGCCCTCCAGGTGCCCAACGCCGAGGAGGCGAAGAGCGCCGAGGTGGCCGCGTACTGCTGGTCGGTGCTCGGGCAGACCGGGTTCACCCGCACCGACGTGGTCCTCGGCCTCGGCGGCGGCGCCACCACCGACCTGGCCGGCTTCGTCGCCGCCACCTGGCTGCGCGGGGTCCGCTGGATCTCCATGCCCACCACGCTGCTCGGCATGGTCGACGCGGCGGTCGGCGGCAAGACCGGCATCAACATCGCCGAGGGCAAGAACATGGTCGGCGCCTTCCACCCCCCGGTGGGCGTGCTGGCCGACCTCGCGACCCTGGACACCGTGCCCCGGCACGACTACGTCTCCGGCCTCGCCGAGGTGATCAAGTGCGGCTTCATCGCCGACCCGGTCATCCTCGACCTGATCGAGGCCGACCCGGAGGGCGCCAAGACCCCGGCCGGGCCGCACACCGTCGAGCTCATCCGGCGCGCCATCCAGGTCAAGGCGGACGTCGTCTCCGGCGACCTCAAGGAGTCCGGGCGCCGCGAGATCCTCAACTACGGCCACACCCTCGGCCACGCCATCGAGCGCAACGAGCGCTACAAGTGGCGGCACGGCGCGGCCATCTCGATCGGCATGGTGTTCGCCGCCGAACTCGGCCGCCTGGCCGGGCGGCTGGACGACGAGACCGCCGACCGGCACCGCACCGTGCTCGCCTCGGTCGGCCTGCCGCTCAGCTACCGCGCGGACGCCTGGCCCAAGCTGCTGGACGCCATGAAGATCGACAAGAAGTCGCGCGGCGACCTGATCCGCTTCATCGTGCTGGACGGCCTGGGCAAGACCTCCGTGCTGGAGGGCCCCGACCCGTCCCTGCTGGTGGCGGCCTACGCGGAGGTGTCCTCGTGAGCCGGGTGCTGGTGCTCAACGGCCCCAACCTCGGCCGGCTCGGCAGCCGCGAGCCCGACGTCTACGGCTCCACCTCGTACGCCGGGCTGGTCGAGCGCTGCACGGCGCTCGGCAAGGAGCTGGGCTTCGAGGTCGAGGTGCACGAGACCAACTCCGAGCAGACCATGGTCGAGTGGCTGCACGAGGCCGCCGACGGCCGGGTGCCGGTGGTGATCAACCCTGGCGCGTTCACCCACTACTCGTACGCGATGCGGGACGCCGCCGCGCAGCGCACGGCGCCGCTGATCGAGGTGCACATCTCCAACCCGTACGCCAGGGAGACCTTCCGGCACACCTCGGTGATCTCCGCGGTGGCCTCCGGCACGATCGCCGGGTTCGGGATCGGCTCGTACGAGCTCGCGCTGCGGGCGCTGGCCGACCAGCTCGTATCGGGCTGACGGGGGCGTCGGCGCCCGGCGCGGTGCCCGGGCCGGTGCCCGGGGCGGTGACCAGCGGTGGTGGGGGGGGGGGGGGGGGGGGGGGGGGCCCCCCCCCCGGGGGGGGAGCCCGGACGGGGCGGAGGGGGGGGGGGGGGGGGGGCGAAACCGCGTCGGGGGGGGCGCCCCCCCCC
>NZ_JBEXJT010000087.1:0-7608 GCF_040609255.1 Kitasatospora sp. NPDC004723
CTAACCCTATCCCCCCCTTTTCCCCCTCCCCCGCTTTTCGCTCGGTCCCCCCCCCCGCGTGGTGTGGGGGGGGGCGGCGGCCGCCGGCCCCCCCCCCCCCCCCCCCCCGACCGGGGACGGGGACGGGGCGGGCGGGGACCACGAACGGCCTCGCCCGCGACGAACTCTGGGACGATGAGGTCCGCCGTCGACCTCGCGGAACGCGCGGCCGCGGGGTTCGGCCTGCTCCGACGGAGTCCACGGGACAGGCCCCGGCCGGACCGACACGCCCTGGAGGCACATCGTGGAGCGGACACCGGGGGAGCGCTGGGTCGCCGGGGTCGACGTCGGCGGCTCCGGGACCCGGCTCGCGCTGGCGCCCGCCCGGTGGCCGGACGGGCTCGCGGGGGCGCGGACGGCCGAGGTGGCCGCACCCGCCCGGGTGTCGGCCGCGGCCGGCGGCCAGGACGCGCGGGCGCTGCTCGACCACCTGCTCCCCGCCCTCCGGGGCCTCGCCGCCGGGCTGCCGGACGGCGCGCGGATCGGGGCCGTCGCGGTCGGCGCCACCGGCATGGCCCTGCTCGGTCGTGACCTCGCCGCCCGCCTGCCCGATCCGCTCGCCCGCGCCACCGGGGCCCGGCACCTGGTGCTCGCCGGGGACGCGATCACCGCCCACGTGGGCGCGCTGGGCACGGACGCCGGAGTGACGGTGGCCGGCGGCACGGGCCTGGTCGCCATCGGCTTCCACCCCGGAGCCGGCTGGCGGCGCGCCGACGGCTGGGGCCAACTGCTCGGCGACTGCGGCAGCGGCGGCTGGCTCGGCCGTGCCGGGCTGGAAGCCGCCCTGCGGGCGTACGACGGCCGCCCCGGCGGCTCGGCCCCGCTGCTGGCCGCCGCCGAACGCCGCTACGGCCCCGTGACCGGCCTCCCGGCCGCCCTGCAGCCGCGCCCCGACCGCGCCGCCCTGCTCGCCGCCTTCGCCCCGGACGTCGCCGCCGTGGCCGAGCAGGGCTGCCCGGTGGCCGCCGGACTGATCCGCCGCGCCGGCGAGGAGATCGCGGCCGCCGCGACCGCGGCCGCCGCGTCGGCCGGCCTCCCCGCCCCCGACCTCGTCCTGACCGGCGGCCTCTTCCGCCTCACCGCCCTGCACCGCGCCACCCTCGACGCCCTCGCCGCCCGCCTGCCCGCCGCCCGCCTCCGCACCCCCGACGGCCCACCCCTGCTCGGCGCCCTCCGCCTCGCCGTCACCGCCCCCGACCTCCCCTGGCCCGTGCACCCGCCGCTGCTCTCCCTGCTGGAGCGCGGGCCCCGGAAAACGGCTTGAACGGGGGACCGGAGCCTGCCTAGCGTGGCGGGCATGGAGAAGATCACCGCCCCCGACGACTGGCTCGCGGCCAACCGCGCCAACTGGGACTGGCGCGTCCCGGTGCACGTGGCCAGCGAGTTCTACGACGTGCCCGGCTTCGTCGCGGGCAAGGAAGTGCTGCGGGACTTCGAGCTGGCCGAGGTCGGCGACGTGTCCGGGAAGTCCCTGCTCCACCTCCAGTGCCACTTCGGGCAGGACACCCTGTCCTGGGCCCGGCGCGGGGCGACCGTCACCGGGCTGGACTTCTCCCGGCCGGCCGTGGAGGCCGCCACCGGGCTGGCCGGGCGGATCGGCGCGGATTCCGCCCGCTTCGTCGTCTCCGACGTGTACGACGCGGTGGACGCGCTCGACGGACAGCGCTTCGACGTCGTCTACACCGGCCTGGGTGCCCTGTGCTGGCTGCCGGACATCACCCGCTGGGCGCGCACGGCGGCGGCCCTCGTCGCACCCGGAGGCTTCCTCTACCTCGCGGAGTTCCACCCCTTCGCCGACAGCCTGGGCGAGGACGGCCGGACGGTCGAGTACGACTACTTCCACCGCGAGGCCACGGTCTGGGACGAGGCGAGCACCTACACCGACGGCGAGCCGGCGCCCACGGCGGCGACCGTGACCGTCGAGTGGCAGCACGGCGTCGGCGAGGTCGTCAGCGCCCTGGCGGCCGCAGGCCTGCGGATCGAGTTCCTCCACGAGCACGACTTCACCGTGTTCGCCCGCTTCCCGGTCCTGGAGCACGACCGGGTCTTCCGCTTCCCGGACGGGCAGCCGGGCGTCCCGCTGATGTACTCCGTCCGCGCGAGCAAGCCGGCGTAGCGCTCTCCGCCGGGGTCACGGCTTGCGGGCCACCGCACCGTACATGCTGACCCGGTCGGCACCCGCGGGCAGGGCGCCGTCGGGGCGCCAGAGGGGGACGGTGACGACCCCGGGGTCGAGGACCTCCAGGCCGTCGAGGAAGGCGCGCACCTGGTCCCGGGTGCGGCCGACCAGGGGAGCGGTGGCCTTGCTGTAGACCCCCGTCACCCGGTCGCGGACCTCGGCGGGGAGGAAGTCCGCGGTGCCGTGCGACAGGATCAGGTGGCTGCCGGGCGCGAGGGCGTCCAGCAGGGTGCGCACCAGCGCGCAGGGGTCCTCCTCGTCCCGCACGAAGTGCAGGACGGCGGCGAGCACGAGGCCCGTCGGACGGTCGGGGTCGAGCAGCTTCTCGGCCCGGGCGTCGGCCAGCAGCTCGACGGGGGAGCGCAGGTCGGCCTGGATGACGGTGGTGCGGCCGACGGCGCTGCCGCCCATCAGGGCGCGGGCGTGGGCGAGCACGATCGGGTCGTTGTCCACGTAGAGGACCCGGACGCCGGGATCGACCGCCTGGGCGATCTCATGGGTGTTGCCGGCGGTGGGGATGCCGGTTCCGATGTCGAGGAACTGGTCGATGCCGAGGCCGGCCACACAGCGCACCGCCCTGGTGAGGAAGCCCCGGTTGGCGCGCGCCGTGGACCGGAACTCGGGGTTGGCCGAAAGGGCGCGCTCGGCGGCCTCGCGGTCGGCCGGGAAGTTGTCCTTCCCGCCCAGGTAGTAGTCGTACATCCGGGCGGGGTGCGGGATCTCCGGACGGAGGTCGGCGGGGACGCCCGGCTCGCCCTGCTCCCACATCTCTTCGTAACTCACCACTGCCGCCCCGCCTCCGCCTCGGTGATCCGATGATCCGTCGGCGGACAGCGTAGGTGTTCGAGCGGACTCCCGTGTGCCGTTCGCCGGTTCACCCCCGGTTGGGCGGAATGGGACACCTGCCGCCATCGGGAGAACGTCCCCCGGCGGGCGGTCCCGGCGCTCCCGGCGGACGATGGGAGTGTCCGGGGCTCTGCCCAACCGAGGTGCCGCCGCCGTGGGGCGGCTACGGGAGGTCGCCATGGCCGTCGCCGAGATCGTTCCGGCCGACATCAGGGAGTGGCGGGGTCAGGCCGTCCTCGACCAGAAGGGGCACAAGATCGGCAAGCTGGAGTCCGTCTACGTGGAGACCGCCAGCGACGAGCCGTACTTCGCCACCGTCACGGTCGGGCCGGCCGTCTCGGTCGGGCTGAACGTGAACAGCAAGCTGATCTTCGTCCCACTCGACGGGGCGGTGCTGGGCCCGGGGTACGTCAAGGTGGCGTTCGCGCGGGCGCTGGTCAAGGCGGCGCCGTCGATCGGCGTCGACGACGTGCTGCCCGCCGAGGCCGAGCCGGAGGTGTTCGCGCACTACGGCCTCGACTACGCCACCGGTACGGGCGGGGAACGGCGGCTGGCCCGCCGCTGAGCGCCCCGCCCACCCGGTCGCCCGCCCCCGCCGTCGACCGCCGGGGCAGTGATACCCCACGGGGTACACTGGACAGCCGGTAGTCGACAGCGGAAGGCGGTCCTGAGATGCAGGTGGACGAGGAAGCCGTCGGTGCGGTCCTGAACCGGCTCCGGCGTGCCCAGGGGCAGCTGGCCGGCGTGATCGCCATGATCGAGGCCGGCCGGGACTGCAAGGACGTGGTGACCCAGCTGGCCGCCGTCTCCCGGGCCCTCGACCGGGCCGGCTTCAAGATCGTGGCGAGCGGCATGCGCCAGTGCATGGCGGGCGCCGACGCCGACGCGCCGCCGATGAGCGAGGCCGAGCTGGAGAAGCTCTTCCTGGCCCTGGCCTGAGCCCGGGCTCCGGACCCCGTACCCCGGCGGGGGCGCGTGCCACTACGGCGCGCGCCCCCGCCGTTTGCGTGCCGCACCCCGTTCCGGGCCCGGCCGTGCCAGGCTCGTCCCTCCATGACTCTCGCCATCGCCCTGCTCACCCAGGACCTCCGCCTGCACGACAACCCCGTGCTGCACGCCGCCCGCGCCACCGCCGACGAGGTCGTCCCGCTCTTCGTCCTGGACCCGGACATCGCCGCCACCGGCTTCGCCGCTCCCAACCGCGCCGCCTTCCTCGCCGACTGCCTCACCGACCTGGACGCCTCGCTGCGCCCGCTCGGCGGCCGGCTGGTGCTGCGCCGCGGACCCGCCGCCCCGGCCACCGCCCGGCTCGCGGCCGAACTGCACGCCGCCTCGGTGCACGTAGCCGCCGGCGTGAGCGCCTTCGCCCAGCGCCGCGAACAGGCGCTGCGCGCCGCGCTCGGCGACCGCCTGCACGTCCACGACGGCTCGCTCACCGCCGTCGTCCCCGGCGCGGTGACCCCTGCGGGCAAGGACCACTACGCCGTCTTCACCCCGTACTTCCGCGCCTGGTCGCAGGCGCCCCGCCGGACCGTCCACCGCCCGCCGAGGAGCCTGCGGACCCCGGAGGGCATCGCGAGCGAGCCCGTCCCCACCGCGCGGCCGGACTCGCCCGCGCTCCCGCCGGGCGGCGAGCGGGCCGGCCGGCGGCTCTGGCGCAGCTACGAGCGCCACGACCTCGACCGCTACGCCGAACTGCACGACGACCTCGCGGCCGACGCCACCTCGCACCTCTCGCCGTACCTGCACTTCGGCTGCCTGTCCGCCGCCGAACTGGCGGCCGGGGCGCTGCGCCACGGCGGCGACGGCGCCGAGGCGTTCGTCCGCCAGCTGGTCTGGCGCGACTTCCACCACCAGGTGCTCGCCGCCCGCCCGCAGGCCGCCCGGCAGGCCTACCGCGACCGGGGCGACCACTGGCTGCCGGAGGACGACGAGGAGTGCGCGGCCTGGCGCGCCGGGCGCACCGGCTTCCCGCTGGTCGACGCCGGGATGCGCCAGCTCGCCCACGAGGGCTGGATGCACAACCGGGCCCGGCTGGTCACCGCCTCCTTCCTCGCCAAGACGCTCTACCGGGACTGGCGGATCGGGGCGCGCCACTTCCTGCGGCTGCTGGTGGACGGGGACCTCGCCAACAACCAGCTCAACTGGCAGTGGGTGGCGGGCACCGGGACGGACACCCGGCCGAACCGGGTGCTCAACCCGCTGGCGCAGGCCGACCGGCTCGATCCGGACGGCGCCTACGTCCGGCGCTGGGTCCCGGAGCTGGCGCACGTCCCCGGGCGGGCGGTGCACCGGCCGTGGCTGCTGGACCGGCGCCCGGCCGGCTACCCGGACCCGCTGGTCGACCCGGCGGCGCTCTCGGACCGCCTGCGCGGCGCCCGCGGCCTGGACTGACCCACCGTCCGGGCGCCGCCCGTCCCACAGTTCCCGAACCGCCCGACGTTGCGTCACGCTTCGTTCACGTCCAGGTCGCCGGTCTTCGGATGAATGGGCCCGGCCCCGCAGTTGTACAGCCAACTGTCCATGGGGCTCACTCCTCCCAGCCTCCGTCAGCAGCCGTGGACGGCCCCGGTCCGGCACCCCCCGACGGCCCGGCGCCCGAGCGGCGGACAGGACATCCGTGGCCACCGGCAACACCCTGACTCCCACCTGGTCGACCAGCCCCTTCGAGGGCGACCGCCTCGCCTTCCACTGGACCACCGACGCCCCCGACCCCAAGAACTGGGTCGGCATCTACGACGGCGCCCGCCGGCCCGGCAACGGCGGCTCGCTGCTCTGGAAGTACACCCCGGGCACCGCCGGTGACGTCCAGCTCGACACCTCCGCGCTCACCGGCGGTCCCTACACCGCCTACCTGCTCGCCAAGGACGGCTACGGCATCCTCGCCACGAGCGAGCCCTTCGCCTTCCGCCCCAAGCCCGCCGTGGTCCGCCCGCACGCCGTCGTGGACGCCTTCACCGCCACCCCGGTGGCCCCGGGCGCTGCCGTCACCGTCAGGCTCGGCGGCCTCTGGTCGCGCCCCGCCGGCAACCCGGCCGGCAGCGCGGCCTTCCGCAAGGTCTCCGGCCCGGGCTGGCTGACGGTCGCCGCCGACGGCACCGTCACCGGCACCGCGCCGGCCGGCAAGGCGCCGCGCACCCCGGAGGTGCTGGTCGTCGGGGTCAAGGACGGCACCGGCGCCACCGACACCCTCACCGTGCTGCTCCCGGTCGCCGATCCGGCCGCCGCGCCGCGCCTCAAGGTGGCGAGCTGGAACCTCGCCGACGCGGGCTCCGCCTTCACCGACGCGGTCGAGAAGCAGTTGCGCGTCGTGCTGGCCCAGGGCCTGGACGTGCTGGCGCTCCAGGAGACGGCGGGTACGGCCGCCAGGACCCTCGCCGACGCCCTCGGCTGGTACGCCCACCAGAGCACCGGCAGCGTCGGCATCCTCAGCCGCTACCCGCTGACCGCCGTCACCGCGCCGACGCCCGACCTGCCCGCCGCCGCGGCGACCGTCCAGCTGCCGGGCGGACGCGCCGTGCGCGTCTGGAGCGCGCACCTGGACGAGGCCGACTACGGCCCGTACGCCGCCCAGGACGGGCGCACCGCCGCCGGGATCACCGCCGCCGAGAACGCCTCTGTCCGCCTCCGGCAGGCCAGGGCGCTGGCCGCCGCCGTGCAGGCCGACGCCGCCGCGGGCGTGCCGGTGGTGCTGGCCGGCGGGTTGTCCTCGCCGTCCCACCTGGACTGGACGGCCGCCACCGCCGCCGCGCACAGCGGTATCGGCGCGCTCAACTGGCCGGTCACCGCGGTACTCCAGGCCGCCGGGCTCACCGATACCTACCGCGAGGAGAACCGGGACCCGGTCAGGGCGCCGGGCACCACCTGGTCGCCGGTCCGCAAGCAGCGCGCCGCCGGCAAGGCCGAGCCGCAGGACCGGATCGACTACGTGCTCTACCGCGGCCGGCTGAAGCTGGTCGAGGCGCACACCCTGGTCGCCGACTGGCCGGCCACCGCCGCAGACCCGGCCGCCCTCGCCGCCAACCAGTGGCCCTCCGACACCGCCGCCGCGGTCGCCACCTTCCAGCTCTGAAAGGCCAGTTCGCGATGTCCGACCTTTCCCGCCGCACCTTCGTCGGCGCCACCGCGGCCGCCGGCGCCGCCGCCCTGACCGGCCTGCCCGCCACCCCGGCCCAGGCCGCCGCCCCCGCTCCGGCCCCGGCCCGGCTCACCGGCACCATCAAGGACGTCCGGCACGTCGTGGTGCTGATGCAGGAGAACCGCAGCTTCGACCACTACTTCGGCACCTTGAACGGCGTGCGCGGCTTCGGGGACAAGCAGGCGCTGCAGTTCCCCGACGGCACCGACGTGTTCCGCCAGCCCGACCCGCGCCGCAGCGACGGCAACGTGATGCTGCCGTACCGGATGGACACCTCGAAGTACAACGCGCAGAACGCCGGCGGCCTGCCGCACGACTGGGCCACCGGCCACCAGGCCATCAACAACGGCGCGATGAACAAGTGGATCGCCGCCAAGGGCGAGCGCACCATGGGCTACTTCACCCG
>NZ_JBEXJT010000088.1:0-7094 GCF_040609255.1 Kitasatospora sp. NPDC004723
CGACTAGTCGTCGCCCGGCTGCCACTCCCCCCCACACACCGCCCTTATCTTCGCGGACGCCACGCCCGCGAAGATCACCGCCAACGCATCACGGCACGCAGTTGATCAATTACCCAACACTTTCTCAGGCCGGGTAGGCGTGGGTCTGGGCGGCCTTGACGGCGGCCCAGACCGCCGAGCCGGGGGCGAGCCCGAGCTCCGCGGCGGCCGCCGGCGTCAGGTCGGCGGCCATCGGGACGGCGCCGGCCAGGTCGGCCCGCACCTGGTCGCCGTGCAGGTCCAGGCCGTTCACCGTCAGCTCCCAGACGTTGCGCGCGCTGCCCTCCGGCCGTGACCGGTGCAGGGTCACCGCGGACGGCGGGAAGGCGACGAACGCCGGCCCGGACAGCTCCTCGTCCGTCGTCAGCACGGCGCCCTGCGGCAGCGTCACCCGGTGCCCGTCCGCCGTTCCCCGGTAGAGGTTCAGCCCGACCAGCCGGGCGATGTAGTCGGTGCGCGGCCGGCGCGCGATCTCGGCCGGGGCGCCGGACTGCACCTCGCGCCCCTCCTCGATCACCACCAGCCGGTCGGCCAGCACCATCGCGTCCAGCGGGTCGTGCGTCACCAGCACCGCGACCGCCTCGAACGCGGCGAGGTGGCGGCGCAGCTGGGCCCGGACGTCGAGCCTGGTGCGGGCGTCCAGCGCGGCCAGCGGCTCGTCCAGGAGCAGCAGCCGGGGCCGGACGGCCAGCGCCCGGGCCAGCGCCACCCGCTGTGCCTGGCCGCCGGAGAGCCGGCCCGGCCGGGCGTCCGCGTGCTCGGCCAGGCCCATCCGCTCCAGCCAGCCGGCCGCCTCGGCGCGCGCCTCACGCTTGGAGCGGCCCTGGCAGCGCGGGCCGAACGCCACGTTGTCCAGGGCGCTCAGGTGCGGGAAGAGCAGGTAGTCCTGGAACACCACCCCGACCGGGCGCTCCTCGGCCGGGGTGTGCAGCCGGCGGGCCGGGTCCTCCAGGACGTGGCCGTCCAGGTGCAGGTGGCCGCCGCCGAGCGGGAGCAGTCCGGCGAGCGCGCGCAGGGCGGTGGACTTGCCGGCGCCGTTGGGGCCGAGCAGCGCGACCACCTCGCCGGGGGCGGCGGTGAGCGCGAGGTCCAGTGCGAAGGCGGCGCGCTCGACCCGCAGCCGGGCGTCCAGGCCGGAAGCGGCGACATCGGAAGCGGCGGGATCGGAAGCGGCGGGATCGGTCGGGGTCATCGGCGGGGTCTTCCGGGATCGGGGCCCGGGCGGGCCGGCGGCAGGGCGGAGGACGCGGCCGGCGCGACGGCCGTCACGACGGCGGGCACGGGCGTCACGGCGTGGACATCCAGCGCTCGCGCAGCCCGGCCAGGACCGCGATCGACACCACCAGCAGCACCAGCGAGAGCGCGATCGCCGCCTCCGGATCCGACTCCATCGCGAGGTAGACGGCCAGCGGCATGGTCTGGGTACGGCCGGGGAAGTTGCCCGCGAAGGTGATCGTCGCGCCGAATTCGCCGAGCGCCCGCGCCCAGGCCAGCACCGCCCCGGCCCCGATCCCGGGGGCGATCAGCGGCAGCGTCACCCGCCGGAAGACGGTCAGCCGGGAGGCGCCCAGCGTCGCGGCGGCCTCCTCGTAGCGCGGGTCGGCGGCGCGCAGTGCGCTCTCGACGCTGATCACCAGGAACGGCATCGCGACGAACGCCTCCGCGATCACCACGCCCGTGGTCGTGAACGGCAGGGTCAGGCCGAAGGCGGAGTCCAGCCAGGAGCCGACGATGCCGCGCCGGCCGAGCACCAGCAACAGCGCCACGCCGCCGACCACCGGCGGCAGCACCAGCGGCAGCGTCACCAGGGCCCGGACCAGCCGCCGGCCCGGCAGCTCGGTCCGGGCCAGCAGCCAGGCCAGCGGCACGCCCAGCACCAGCGACACGCCCGTCGCCGCCGTCGCGCAGACGAGCGACAGCCGCAGCGCCTCCCACACCTGCGGGCTGGTGAGCTGCTCGGACAGCGTGCTCCACGGCGCCCGCACCAGCAGCCCGACCAGCGGGAGGACGAGGAACGCCAGGCCGAGCAGCGCCGGGAGCAGCAGCGTGACCGGCACCCGGTGGGCCCTCCGTCGGCCGACGCGGCCGGCGCGGCCGACGTGGCCGGCGCCTCGGCGCCCACCCGGAGCCGGTCGGCCGGTGCGGCGGATCACGGGGCCTGGAAGCCCGCCGCGGTCAGCACCTGCTGGGCCTCGGGCGACCGGACGTAGGCGGCGAAGGCGGCGGCGCCGTCCTTGTTGGGGGCCTTGGCCAGGGCGGCGATCGGGTAGTCGTTCACGGCCTGGGCGGCCTCGGGGAAGTCCACGCCGTCGATCTTCCCGGCGTCGGCCCGTACATCGGTGCGGTACACGAGGGAGGCGTCGACCTCGCCCAGTTCGACCTTGGTCAGCGCGCCCTTGACGTCCTGTTCGAGGGTGACCGGGGTGAGATTGACGCCGGCGGCCTTGAGGGCGGTCAGCGCGGCGGCGCCGCAGGGCACCTCCTTGGCGCAGAGCGCGACCTTCACCCCGGGGGCGGCGAGGTCGGCGAGGCCGGCGAGGTGCTTGGGGTTGCCCTTCGGGACGGCGATGGTGAGCGTGTTGCGCACGAAGGTCTTCGGCTCGCCGGCGGCGCCGCCCGCGTCGGTGACGGTCTTCATGGTGGCCGGGCTGGCGGCGGCGAAGACGTCGGCGGGCGCGCCGGAGTTGATGCTGGTGGCGAGGGAGGAGCTGCCGCCGAAGTTGAACGTGACCTTGGCGCCGGGGTTGGCGGCCTCGAACTTCTTGCCGAGGTCGGTGAAGGTCTCCTTGAGCGAGGCGGCCGCGAACACGGTGATCGAACCGGACGCCTTCGGGACGCCGGCCGACGGGGCCGGGGCCTCGGCCGGGGCGGACGTCGACGCCGATGCCGCTGCCGACCCCGCCGTCCCGCCGTCCTTGGTGTCCGAGCCGCCGTCGCTGCCGCAGGCGGTGGCGCCGAGGGCGAGTACGAGGGCCGCGGCGCCGGCGGCGGTGAGTCTGCGGATGGTCATTCCTTCGCTTCCCCTCCTGGTCGCGCCGGAAGGGCGCGGGGTGATGGACGCAGCTGCGGCCGATATTCCGATCATAGTGCCGCATATGCGGGCCGATTATCGCCCTTCCTATCGCACAGGCAAGGGGCCCTCCGGGTGGCGCTCCGGCCGTGGGGTGGCGCGAGGGCGGTGCGGGCGCGGACGCGGGCGCGGATGCGGCCGGGCCGTCCGAACCGGGGAGGAGTCGAGTCCGTCCACGGCGCCGCTGCCACCCGCGAGGGCGGCACGGGCCACGGACAGGGGGCGCGAACGGCTCAGCGAGCGCCGTGTGGCGCCCGCCGGGTCGCCTCGTGCGCTCCTTCTGCTCTGATTACCACTCAGTTACGTTGGAGCGGTACGAGGGCACGACCGAGGAGGGGACATGACGCAGACCGCCGCCGCCGCCGACGCCACTGCCGGCGCCACCGCTGCCGCTGCCGTGAAGCGGATACCGGGACCGCTGGGGCTTCCCCTGGTGGGCTCGCTGTTCGATCTGACCCGGCGTCCGCTGCGGACCTACCTCGACGCCCGCCGCGACTACGGCGACGTCGTGCGCTTCACGGCCGGCCCGCCGGGGCTGCGCGCCGAGTTCTACGCCGTGTTCTCCCCGGAGGGCGCGCACCAGGTGCTCGGCAGCCAGGCCGCCAACTTCCGCAAGGACAACAGCTTCTACGACGAACTGCGGACCAGCCTCGGCAACGGCCTGCTGACCAGCCAGGACGGCGACTACCAGCGCCAGCGCCGACTGATCCAGCCGCTGTTCACCCGCCGCCGGGTGGACGGCTACGCGCAGGCCGTCGGCCTGGAGTGCCGGGCGCTCGCCGACCGGTGGCGGGCGGTGCCCGACGGCGTGGTCGACGTGGCCGAGGAGATGTCCCGCTTCGCCCTGCGCACGGTGTCCAGGATCCTGTTCGGGTCGGACGTGGAGGCGGCGGTCGAGGTGGTGCACCGCAGCTTCCCGGTGATGGGCGAGTTCGTCCTCGAACGCGGATTCGCGCCGGTCCGGATGCCGCTCTCCTGGCCGACGCCGTCCAACCGGCGCGGCGCCGAGGCGCGCCACGACCTGTACGCGGTGTGCGACCGGATCATCGCCGAGCGGGCCCGGCGGGCGAAGCGGTCCGGGACCTCCGGCGGCGACGGCCTCGGGGGCGGCGCGGCCGGCCAGGACGACCTGCTGGAGCTGCTGACCCGGGCCCGAGGCGAGGACGGCGAGCGGCTCGACCCGGAGGAGCTGCGCGACCAGGTGCTGATCTTCCTGCTGGCCGGGCACGAGACCACCGCGACCTCGCTCGCCTTCGCGCTGTTCCTGCTGGCCAAGCACCCCGAGCAGCGCCGCCTGGCGCGGGAGGAGGCGGACGCGGTGCTGGCCGGCCGCGAGCCCGAGGCCGCCGACCTGGAGTCGCTGCCCTACCTGACCCGGGTGCTGAAGGAGTCCATGCGGCTCTACCCGGCCGCCTCGCAGATGGGGCGCCGCTCGGTGGAGGAGGCGGTGGTCGACGGGTACGTGATCCCGGCCGGCGCCCAGGTGATCCTGGCACCCTGGGTGACCCACCGGCACCCGGCCCACTGGGAGCAGCCCGACCGCTTCGACCCCGACCGTTTCCTGCCCGAGCGGGAGAAGGAGCGGCACCGGTACGCCTGGTACCCGTTCGGGGGCGGGCCGCGGGCGTGCATCGGCCAGCACTTCTCGATGCTGGAGTCGGTGCTGGCGCTGGGCTCGCTGCTGCGGGCGTTCGACCTGGAGGCGATCGACCACGGGGTGCGGCTCGGCCAGGGCATCACGCTCCAGGTGAAGAGCCCCATGCGGGTCCGGCTGACGCCGCGCGTGTGAGTGAATGCGGGAATGCCTGAACCTCGAATGCCCGGCGCCTCGAACCGGACCCTCCAATGCTCGAATGCTCGAATGCGCGAATGAACGCGTGCGTGCGTGCGTGAATGAGTGAATCGGCGGGTGGGGGAGCCGGAAGGGCGGTGCGGCGTGCCGTACCGCCCTTCCGCGGTTCTTCCTTTTCCTTCTCTTTCGGCGGCGCCGACGCATCACCGGGACCCGCAGCGGGCAAAAGGACGGCGAACCGTGATGCGCGACGCGTCATGGGAGTTCCGGCCGGTGGCGGCCGACCGGGATTCGGGGTGCCGATTTCCGAGGGGGCGGCATGGGGAGAACGCCGGGCTGTCGGGGCGACGGGGGAGCGGGCGGCTGTTCCGGGGCCGAATCGGCGGAATTCGACCGGGTGTTCACGGAATTGCTGCCCCGGCTGCACCGGGCGGCCGTCCGTCTGGTCGGAAATCCGTTCGGTGCGGGGGACGTCGTCCACGAGGCGTATGTGCGCATCGCCCGGCGGCCGGCCCGTTTCCTCGGCCATCCGCGGCCCTACGCCTACGCGTTCACCGTGATGGTCAACGTCGTGCGCGACGAGTGGCGCCGTGACCGCCGCCGACTGGTGCCGTTCGAGGTGCTGGAGGACGTCGAGGCGCTCGGCGCGGAGGCCGGCGGGCAGGCGGAGCTGCAGGCGCACTGGGAGGTCGTCCGGCTGCTGGGCTGCCTGACGGCCAAGCAGGCGCGCGCCGTCCTGCTGGTCGACCTCGACGGGTACGGCCTGGAGGAGGCCGCGGCCCTGCTCGGCGTGCACCGCTCCACCCTGGCCCTCACCCGGCGGCGGGCGCTGGACCGGCTGCGGACCGTTCTCGAACGGGAGCGCGAGCACGAGACGGCCGACGGAGCCGGTTCCGGCGCGCCGAACTGACGGTCTGTCAGGTGGGGCGCCGGTCCCGCCCGTACGCTGAACCGTGATCACGTACGAGGAGCACCGGCTCCGCTCCCTGGCGGACGAGGGCCGTTGGATCGAACTGCTGGGCGCCTACCGGCAGGCCCGCGCCGCCGCCGTCGCGCTCGACCCCGCACCCACCAGCGCCGCGCGGGGCCGGGCCGCCGCCGCGACCGCCCCGCTCGGCCACCTGATCGCGTACGCGGCGCCGCCCGAGGTGGCGGCCCGGCTGTTCGACCCGGACGGGGGTCCCGGCACCGCCGCCGGTGTCGCCGACCACGACGCCGGACCGCTCTGGGAGGTGCTGGCGACCCGGCACCGCTGGCGGCGCCTCGCCCCGCTGCTCGGCCCGCCCCCCGTGCGGCGGCTGGTCGCGCAGACCCGGGTGCTGCTCGGCGAGGACCTCTCGCGGGACGCCGAGCCGGACCGGGAGGGCGTCCCGCTGCGGCTGGAGCCGTGGGAGGCGGCGGGCCGGGGCGAGGGGGCGCCGGTGCGCGAGTACCTGCGCGACGGCGGTTCGCGCAGCGCGCTGCTCACGCTGCCGGCCAGCCGGGAGGGCCTGGCCCCGGTGGAACTGCCCGAACCCGGCGCCCGGCTGCCCGGGCAGCCGGCCACCCGGGCGCTCGCCGAACTGGCCGGGTGGGCGCGGGCGGTCTGCGTGCGGGGGCCGGCACCGCTCGCCGCCGCGCAGCTCGCGCCCGGGCGGCTGGTCACCGGCGGGTACCTGCCGTTCGCGCTCGCCTGGCCGGCGCTGGTGCAGGCGGGCGTCGCGGACCGGGCGCACGGCGCGGCGCACGGGCGGCTCGCGCTGTGGCGGGCGCTGGCGGCGATGGCCGGTGCCGCGCTGCCGCCGGGGCCGGTGGGGTCGCCGGGGCCGATGGGGTCACCAGGGTCGCCGGGGTCGCCGGTGCGGCTGGGGCTGCGGGGACCGGAGCGGGTGGACCGGGGGGAGGTGGGCGCACTGGTCGCCCGGATGCGTTGCTTCACCTGGGAGGACCCGGCGGACCGGTTGCGGCACCTGCACCTCGCGCTGGAGGACCCGGTGACCGGCCTGAGCTGGGCGGTCAGCGGGTCCGAGGAGGTCTGAGCGGCGGGGCGAAGCCCCCGGTCCGGCGCCGTTTCCGGGGGGTTGGACGGGGCGCCGGACCGGGGAGTCGGGGGGTGGGACGGCTCAGAAAGTGTTGGGTAATCGGGTGATCACTCGTTCTTGAGGTCGTCGGCGAGGCGGCGGGCTGCTTCGGTCTCGATGGGGCCGCGTGGTT
>NZ_JBEXJT010000089.1:0-7058 GCF_040609255.1 Kitasatospora sp. NPDC004723
CCGCCCTGTGCATACCTCACAGCACACGACTACCGGGACCGTCCCTCCGCCGGCACGCGAACGCTACTGCTTCACCCGTCCGAGCGACATCACGCATTCAAGTTCAGTAGCGGGATCGCTCCAGCGGGCGCGTTCGGTGGCCGACTACTTGGGGCGGCGGCCGGTGAGCTGCTCCCAGCGGTCCTGGGCCGCGTCGAGTTCGTGGCGGGCTCGGGGAATGCGCACATCCGACTTCTGGCGGGACAACACTTCGGACAGCCGCTCTCGGGCCTGTTCCTGGGCGGTGGTGTCCGCGAGCGCGTCTTTCAGCTCAGCCTCGGCTCGCGGCACGAGCCCCAACCGCTCGGCCCTGGACACCTTGGCATCGGCGACGGCGTTGAACGCCTCGACCACGAACTTCCGTACCTCGGATTCAGGCGTTTCCTCCAGCGAGACGGTCACCATCTGCCGGCGACCGTTCGGGAGAGCCACGTAGACGTGGCCGTCCTTGCCCGAGTAGTCGTCGAGGACCGAGACCTCGTGCAGCGGGTGCTCGACGGTGCAGCCGTCCACCGTCACGCCCAGCGCGTGTTCGTACAGCCGCAGGATGTCCCCGAGCGAGGACTTCAGCACGCCCCGACCGGGATCCTTCAGCCAGGCCAGACGTGCCCGAGCCTGGCTGACCCGATCCCGGTGGGCCCGCTCTGCGGCCCCGACCTCGGCCCAGACGGCATCGCGTTCGCGGCCCGCCGCGCGCTCGAGACCGCGAAGCTTGCCGCGAGCGGCGTCCAGGTCCTGCCTCTGCTCGGTGTAGTCCGGGCTGAAGGCGTACCGCCATCCGCCGGGGTAGCGCAGCATCACCCAGACTGCGGCAATGCCGGCCCCCAGCACGATCATCAGGATCCAGCCCACAGGCCCCATCGACACCCTCCCATGCCCTCTCGACCCTTCATCGGCTCCGCCGGATGGTCCGGAACGAGCTGATCGTACGGACGCTGGCCAGCTCGCGTGTGGGAATGCGGAAACCTCGTACGCAGCGGACCGATGGTTCCTCTCCTGGTAGCGCCCGGGAGTAGCTCAGGGTTCGTCCGGGTCGAGGTCGGCGGGATCGACCCACCGCACGACCGGGGTGCTGCCGCCCTGGGCGGTCAGGGCCTTTCCGATGGGTGTGCCGTCGGCCCGGACGGTCGTGCGGACCGTCTGGGTGACGATGACGTCGCTGGTGTAGCCCAGGGCGTCCAACTCTGCCTGCGTGGCGGGAGGTGACCTCGGTGTCTTCCCGGACCGCGTCATCGGGCCGGGGCTGTCGGTGGTCCCTGCTGGCGGCGGCACGCACCCGGGCGAAGGCTTCGCCGGCCGGGGTCCGTTTCTGCCCGCTGGTCGGGGCGGCGAGGGAGGCCATGGCCTCGGGACTGGCGCCCAGGGCGAGGAACGCCTCCGCGAGGAGCTCCGGCTCGCGCGGGCCACGCCGTACGGCGGTGGCTGGCCGGGCCGCGCGGGTGTTCTGCGGGGCGGGCGTGTTGGCGTGGGTCTGGGCGGCCTGGCGGGCGGCGCGCAGCGCGGTGCGGGCGAGATCGGCTCCGGTGGTCGGGGTCGGGGGCATCAGGCGTTCACCGCCTCGCGAACCGGGGCGGCGGCGGTCGCGGTCGAGCGGAGCCGGTCGGCGCGCTCGCGCAGCGCCCGCACGGTCTCCAGGCGCTCGAGGAGCAGGTACCGGGCCGTGGTGGCGCGGGCCTGCTCAGCGGCCGCCTCGGCGACGGACCGGGCGGTGGGGCGGTGGCGGGCGGCTGACCCCCGCCTGCGCGGGGGTCAGCCGTTGGGCAGGGCTCAGGTGGAGCCGAACCGGGTTGTCCTCCCTGCGCCCGCGGGGGTCAGCCGCTCGCAGGTTCGCGGATTCTCGGCTGGCCGTCAGCTGAAACTCACACGCTGGGGCTGCATCGATGGGGACCGACGAACGGGTTCCACACAGCGCCGTCTTCCGTCCAGCTCGGCTGAGCGCCGCGTCGCCAACGAATAAGCCTCGGCCCCCAGCCGTTGCTTCGGATACGTTGCTCACTTCGAACACGCCATCCGGGGGGAGCGTTGACGGATTCGTCGTTGCACCTGGCCAACCGGTTGGTCAGCGCCGTGACCGCCGGGGACACCGACACGGCACGGACCCTTCTGGAACAGGGGGCGGTGCCGGACACCTCAGGCCCTGAGGGACTTCCCCTGCTCTGCACCGCCGTAGCCAGGTTCGATCACCTCACCGCCGAGGTTCTGGTCGATGGGGGCGCCGACCAGGACCGCGAGCTTCCGGACGGTGGCACCCCCTTGCTGCGGGCCGTCGACACTGGCTCCCCCACGCTGGTCTCGATGATGCTCGGAAACGAACCTCGGCTTCGCCTGCCCGAGGCCTCCCGGCGGGAACTGCTGGACCTGGCCCGGAACTGGCACGAGACGGGCGCGGTCGAAGAACTGCGCCGCCGGACCGGAGCCACTGAGCCGGCCGTCAAGCGCCGGGTCGACGACCCTCACGGTGACGTGATCAACGAGTTCTCCCTCGGCGGACACACCGTGCGAGACGGCCACGGGGCTATCCTCACCCACCTGGAGTGGGCGTTCGGCGTGTTTCCGCCGCTCGACGAAGTGATGGCCCGCGCCATCCCGCACACCCGAGAAGGGGACAGCAACTGGTTTGCCGCTGCCTACTACGTGGGCCAGCGCCGCGGCCCACGCATCTGGTCCGAACTCACCTCGCTGCGCCAGCACCCCGAACCCGTTCACCGCCGCTTCCTCGCCCAGGTCATCTGGCACCGCAACCTTCTCACGCAGGTGGACCGTGCACCGGACATCGCCCAGGACGCCGACTTCCTGGCGTCCTAGGCACAGGAGGAACCCGACGGACGGGTCCTCGCCGCCGTCCTCGACGCCTTCACCAGCCATAACCACCCGGAGCAGGAGGCCATCGGCCTGCGCTGCATCGGCCATCCCGACCCGGTCGTACGCAGCGAGGCCGTGTTCTGCCTGGACCGGGAGCGGGCCGCACCGGCACTGCTAGACCTCGTCCACGATCCCGCGCCCGAGGTCCGGGCCGCTGTCGCCCAGATGTTCCCCTCGTGGTCGGCGCCCGACAAGCGACTCGAACCGGCGATCCGGGGCGCTCTGCTCGTGCTGATCCGCGACGAGAACCCCTGGGTACGGCGCCGCGCCACAGAGTCCCTCTCCGGCTACGACGACCGGAGCGCCCCCGTCCTGGACGCCTTCCTCGCACTCCTCGACGAGGACGACGCGGATCTGCGCCTGGAGGCAGCCTGGGCACTGGCCCGTCGCGACCACCCGCGCACCGAGGAGGCGTACGAGCGGGTCGGACCGCTCGACGCGTTCTCGGAGCACGACCACCGGACCTCCGGCCTCTGGCACTACCGCGCGAGCAATCGGAGCGACCAGACATGACGGACGCCGCCGTGCTCTCCCCGCGCCCGCAGGGGTCAGCCGGGGACGAGACGATGCCCGAGCACAAGATGGTCGTCCTCCCGGGCCGTTGACGAGTGCGTGCGACCAACAAGGCAAGAAGGCTCTCGGAGATCGTTTCCCGTCGCGCCGGTGATCGTTTCCCGAAGCTGGCGGTGCCTGTCTGGGGAGGTCGCGTGGGCGAGCCGTACCACCTTTCCTCGCAAGCCGTTCGACTCGGCGTGGCAGGATGTCGCGACAGATTGGGAGGGACGCCGATGAGCATGCCCGAGTGGTGGCGGAACGTGGTGGCGATCAGCGATGCATTGGATGTAACTGTCGACGACGACCTCTCGCTGATCTTCCGGGCCGCCCGGCTGGCCGACGCCTTCGTCGGGGTCGCGTCGGAGCTGACGCAGGACCAACGGCAGCGAGTGCTGAGCATCCTGGAAGGGGTGCTCCGCGAAGGCAGCGAGGTCGATGCTGCAGCGGTCGCCACCGGCTTCCTTGACGCCCTTCTGAACGCATGGGACAAGGGTTTCGATCTCGGCCTGCTCTGGGATGACCTGGGACCGGAGTCGCAGTCCTACTGCCTGGCCTGGAACCAGGTCTGGGGCATCGAGTCTCCGGCGTGGATGGTCTCCTCCTGACGCTGCGACCCTTGTCCCGCTCCACGCGCCTACGGCAAGCCTTCCGCCGACAGACTGATCCGGCGCTGTTCGAGGTCGACATCGAGAATCCGCACGAAGACCTCTTGGCCTTCGTGGACGGCCTGCCCGACCTCCTTCGCGGGTGCGTCGGAGGGCGCGGTGGAAGGAATGAGCCCCTCGACGCAGTGGGCGATGCGGACGAATGTTCCGATCGGCACGGTCTTGGTGACGCGTCCGGTGACGACTTGGCCGATGCGGTCGGCGAAGGTGGCCAGCAGGTCCTCGTGGTGGGCCCAGGTGGCGAGCGTGACCCCGACCTGGTGGTTGTGATCGGCATGCCAGACGACTTCCCCGGTGACACGCCTGCCGACCGCGGGCAGGTCCAGGCATCTGGGCATGGCGGTGACTTTGGCGAGGCCGACGGCGTCGGGCCGGCCGTCGATTGCGAGGAACACGCCGAAGGGCTGCCGCCCGACGACCTCGCCTGTGATCCGGGTCCCGATCGGCAGGGCTCGGACGGTTTCGGTCCAGGCTGCGCGGGCGGTGGCTGCTCGGTCCTGGTAGTTCTCCCAAGGCCAGGAGTACTCACTCATGTGCTGATCATGGCAGTCAGGAGTCGCGTTCGTGCTGGTTCGTGCGCCGGCGGTCGGCGAACAGCCAGGCTGCGGTTCGGAGTTATTCCGTTTGCGGCAGATGTGATCACGCCCTGCGGGCGTTTAGGTCCTCGGCGCGCCGAGGGGCCCGGACCCGATGCAGTCGCTGGTGCTGGCGCCGCTGCTGAAGGCGCTGGTCGAACTCGACCGCACCGAGGAGGCGGCGGCGCTGCGGGAGGCGCGTGGCTATGCGGACGAACTCCCCGGCCTGTGGCCGCACACCATGGTGATCGAGGCCCGCGGGCGACTGAAGGGGGCCCGCGGGGACATCGAGGGGGCGTTGGAGGACCTGGCCGAGAGCGGGCGGCGGATGGCCCTCTGGGGGACGGTCAATCCGGCGGTCTCCCGGTGGCGTTCCGAGGCGGCCTTCATGCGCAACCGGCTGGGGGACACCGAGGGCGCCCTCCGGCTGGCCGAGGAGGAGCTGAGGGTGGCCCGCCAGTGGGGCACCACCCGGGCGATCGGGGTGGCCCTACGGGCGAAGGGCCTGGTGCTCGGCGGAGAGGAGGGGGCGGAGTGCCTGGCGGAGGCGGTGAAGGCGCTCGGCTCCGGCCCGGCCCGCCTGGAGGAGGCGTACGCCGAGGCGGGCCTCGGCATCGTGCAACGGCGGGCGAACAACCGGCGGGCGGCGCGGGATTCGCTGCGCCGGGCCCTGACGCTCGCCCAGCAGCTCGGCGCGGTCCGCCTGGCCTCGCGGGTCCACACGGAGCTGCTGGCCGCCGGTGGGCTGCCCCGGCGCCGTGAGCACGCCGGGGCCAAGGCGCTCACGGCGAGCGAGTTCCGGGTGGCCCAGCTGGCCGCCGGGGGCCGGACCAACGGATCGATCGCGCGCGAGTTGTTCGCGACCAGGCGGACCGTCGAGACGCACCTGACCAGGGCCTACCGCAAGCTCGGCATCCAGAGCCGCTCGGAACTCGGCCAGGTGCTCAAGGTGTGAGCGGCGCCGTTGCGGTCGTCACGTGCGCCCCGGTACGGCCGTCAGGGCCGCCCCGGGGCGCAGGCGTCGTTGTACTCCTGCCCGTTCTCGATGCGGGCGACCGGTGCGCCGGCGAGCCGGCCGAGGACGGAGCGCAGGGTCCCGGCGGCCGTGGGATCCAGGTCCGCGAGCAGGCCCTCCTCGATCGCCCGGACGTCCTCGCGCGCGGCGTCGAGGAGGAGCCGGCCGGTGTCGGTCGCCTCGACGATCCGGGCCCGCCGGTCGGCCGGGTCCGGCCGGCGCCGGACCAACTCGGCCGCTTCCAGTTCGTCGAGGACGAGGACGAGCTTGCTCTTGTCGACGGAGACGGCGTGGGCGAGGGCGAGTTGGCTGCGGGTGGGTGCGTCGACGATCGCCATCAGCACCGTGTAGCCCCAGAGAGAGAGGCCGTGCTCGCGTACGGCCGATGCCTCCGCGGTGGCGAGCCCCTGCTTGAGACGGGCGAAGAGCCAGTGCAGGTCGCTGTGGAGCCGGCTGTCCGACGCCTGGTCGTCGGGGGAAGAGGTGTGGGCCATACCGACAGAATAGCAAAGGACCAATATCGTCTTGACTCGAGATTATCTTTGACTACCCTGATCGAGTCTTCAGATCGTCTTGACTGGAAGGGATTGCCATGCGGAAGCTGCTGCACCTCGATGCCAGTGTCCGGAGCACGTCGTTCTCCCGGGAGCTCGGAGGTGTCTTCGTCGAGCACTGGAAGGCCGCCAACCCCGATGGCGCGTACACCTACCGCGACCTGGTCGCGGAGCCGGTGAAGCCCATCGACGAGGCCCGCGCGACGCTGATGACGCTGTCGGGGATGAACGGGATCAAGGACCTCGCGACCATGGACGCGCTGGTCGCCGAGCACGGGCTGGAGGAGGCCTGGGCCGAGACCCGTCCGCTGATCGTGCAGCTCATCGAGGCGGACGTGCTGGTCATCGGCACGCCCATGTACAACTTCACCGTCCCCGGGTCCCTCAAGACCTGGATGGACCGGGTGACGCTGCCCTGGCTGCCGCTGGCCGGCAAGTCCGTCGTGATCCTCAGCGCCCGCGGCGGCGCCTACGGCCCCGGCATGCCCCGGGAGGGCTTCGACTTCCAGGAGCCCTTCCTGCGCGGCTACTTCACGGTGCTCGGGGTGGAGGACGTGGAGTTCGTGCACACCGAGCTGACCCACGCCACGGTCATGCCGTTCCTCGCGCAGTTCAAGGACACCTACGAGACGGGCCGGGTCGCCGCGCTGGCGCGGGTCAAGGAGCTGGCCGCCCGCGTCCCCGCCGAGACCCCGGCCGCCTGAGAAAGTGTTGGGTAATCGGGTGATCACTCGTTCTTGAGGTCGTCGGCGAGGCGGCGGGCTGCTTCGGTCTCGATGGGGCCGCGTGGTTC
>NZ_JBEXJT010000090.1:0-6672 GCF_040609255.1 Kitasatospora sp. NPDC004723
TGGTTTACTTCCCACGCCACCCCCGGGCCCCCCCCCCCCCCCCCCCCCCCCCGGCCCCCCCCCCCGCCCGCCCCCCCCCCCGGCCGCTCCGGCTCTGCGGCGGGTGGGGCGCCCGTTGCCCTTGTGGGGCCCGGGGTCCTCTGTCATGATCATTGCCCGTGATGAACCGTCGCTCGCTGATCGCCGCGCTCGCCACCGCTCCGGCCCTCGTGGCCCTGGACGCCGCCCTGCGTTGCTCCCCGGCCCGGGCCGCCGACCTCTACGCGTCCAACACGGCGCTCTACTCCGACCCGTCCCTGGTCGAAGGGGTGGACTACGGGCGCCGCTCCCGTCGGCACCTGGTCGACGACCAGGACCCGGCCGCCCGCGCGGGGCTGGTCCGAACCACCGTCATCGCGCCGCACGGCGGCGGGATCGAGGGCGGAACCTCCGAGTTGTGCCTGGCCGTCGCCGGCTACCACCCGGCCGACCTCAGCCGCGTCCCGGCCGGCGGGCCGGTGCACGACTTCTGGATGTTCGAGGGCCTGCGCTCCTCCAACAACAGCGCCCTGCACGTCACTTCGACGCACAACGACGACACCGTCGCCCGCGCGATGTGCGCCGGAAGCCTCAACGTGCTGTCGCTGCACGGCTGCACCGCCGCTCAGGCCGGCCTGGAGGCCGGTGCCCGCGCGGTGCTGGTCGGCGGGCTCAACGCCACCTTCCGCCAGTACCTGACGGAGGAGCTCACGGCGGCCGGCATCCGCGCCGTGACGGCCTCCGGCGAGGAGGAGATCGCCGGGATCTCGCCGGACAACATCTGCAACCGCAGCCTGCTCGGCAAGGGCGCCCAGCTGGAGATGACCACCGAGCTGCGCGCCGCGATGTTCGCCGACGGCAAGAACACCCGCGCCGAGCGGGCCACCAACACCCTTCCGCTCTTCTGGAGCTTCGTGACGGCCGCCCGCACCGCGATCCAGCGGCTGGAGGCGACGCAGCCGGTGCTCTGACGCCGTTCGCCCACGACGGGCGCGACGGGGGACAGGTGTTTGACGGGACGACACACTCAGGCCGACGTGCGTTTACACACTCTCCGTACCGTCACAGCCGCCCGGCTACTCCCCGGGCGCGTGCGCGGCTCGATCGCCGGGCGCGCTGAGGCATCGAGGAGACATCCCTATGCAGCGCAAGGCCTTCAAGGCCGCGGTGGTGGTCGCCATGGCGTCCACCCTGGTGGGCGGCTCGTCCGTCGCAGCCTGGTCCGAGCCCTCGCACCAGAACCAGAACGAGCAGGGCGGGCGCGACGGCGAGATCCGCAACGTCATCTACCTGCTCGGCGACGGCATGGGGCGCACCCACGTCACGGCCGGCCGCGAGCGCTTCTACGGCGCCTCCGGCCGCCTGAACATGGAGCGCATGCCGTTCGTCGGCCAGGTCGCCACCTATGCGGTGGAGAAGGGCAGCAACAAGCCCGCCCTCGTCACCGACTCGGCCAGCGCCGCGACCGCCTGGTCCTCGGGCGTGAAGACGTACAACGCGGCGCTCGGCGTCGACGCGTACGAGAAGAAGGTCGCCACCCTGATGGAGCAGGCCAAGGCGGCCGGCTTCGCCACGGGCAACGTCTCCACCGCCGAGATCACCGACGCCACCCCGGCCGGCCAGTTCAGCCACGTGCTGCTGCGCGGCTGCCAGGGCCCGACGTACTCGGACGCGGCCTGCCTGCCGAAGAACGCCGACGGCACCTACGAGGCGAAGCCGGCCGACACCACCCTGATCACCCCGGTGGCCGAGCAGATCGCCCGCAACGGCACGGCCGACGTCGTGCTCGGCGGCGGCCTGGCCCGCTTCGAGCCGGACGACCAGAAGGCGCTGGAGGCCCAGGGCTACCAGGTGCTCGGCAGCTTCGGCGACCCGGCGCTGCCGGCCCAGACCGCCGCCAGCCAGAAGGTCGCCACCAAGGCCGACCTGGACGCGGCCAAGGGCAAGAAGGTCGTCGGCCTGTTCAACCGCGGCAACCTGACCGTGGAGGCGGCCAAGGCCGCGTTGCCGGCCGGTGCCGCCGAGAAGGCCGAGCCGACCCTGTCGGACATGACCACCAAGGCGCTCGACCTGCTGTCGGCGAAGAAGGGCAAGAACAAGGGCTTCTTCCTCCAGATCGAGGGCGCCCAGATCGACAAGCGCTCGCACGCCAACGACGCCAACCAGACCCTGGGCGAGATCAAGGCCTTCGACGACGCGGTCGCCAAGGCGGTCGACTTCGCCAAGAAGGACGGCCACACCCTGGTGATCGTCACGGCCGACCACGAGTGCGCCGGCTTCAACATCATCGAGAAGGGCACCTTCACCAACGCCGAGGCGGCTGCCCCGCCGGCCAACAACGACGCGGGCAACCCGGCGAACAACAGCTCGCCGGCCCGTACGTCCGGCGGCAACACCAAGGACGCCACCCGCTCCGGCGGCATCGTCAACGGCGCCGGCTCCAAGGACCCGAAGAACTTCGCCCCGGCGACCTTCCGCACCCCCGACGACGCTCCCGGCGTCGCCGACGGCACCCCCGAGGCCAGCCTCTGGCTGACCTACCTGTCCGGCAACCACACCGGTGCCGACGTGCCGATCTTCGCCTACGGCCCGGGCGGCCAGCGCTTCGCCGCCAGCCAGGACAACACCGACCTGTACGGCAAGATGTACCGCGCGCTCTTCAACCGGTCGCCGCAGCGCTGACGTCCGGATCCCACCCCGGGGCCGGGAGCACTCCTCCCGGCCCCGGCCCGCACCCCCAGGAAGAGTCCGCATGAAGCACCGCGCCCGCACCGCCGCCGTCCTGGCCGCCCTCGCCCTCGGCCTGCTCACCGGCTGCTCCGGCGGCGGCGGGGGAGCCGACGCCTCCCCGGCCTCCCCGGCCTCCCCGGCCGCACCGAGCACCCTGGCACTGCCCGCGCCCAAGCAGGCGGCGGCGCCGGCCGCCGTGCTGGCCACCCCGGCCGCGTCGGGCGAGGTCCAGGTCCAGGAGGGCCCGTTCAGCGACCGGGTGAAGCTCACCGGGTTGACCCTCTCCAAGGGCTCCACCGTCGGCGGCCACCTGACCGTCACCTCCGACATCAGCGACGTGCTGGTGCTGGAGATCGGCGCCGCGTTCTACGACGACGGTGGCCGGCTGGTCGGCACCGGGGCCTTCCACTACCAGGAGGAGGAGCCCGCCACCGGCGGGCACGACGGCCCGCGCGCGGCCGGCGAGGGCATCGACTTCACCGCGGTGGCCGAGAAGCTCACCGGCACCCCCGTGAGCGCCGTGCTGTCGATCCCGGTGCTGGTCAACGAGTAGCCACCTCCGGTGAACCCGCCCTCGCCTTCGGCGTCCTCCTGCCCTCGGGTGGGCTCGACCACTTCACGCACATCGGGCTGATCGTCAACACCATGTGATCCGCTCCGCCCGGAGCCCCCGGACTTCTGACGCGGGGACAGCTCCCGGGCCGCGTACGGCGGGTCGTGCGGTGGGGGACTCCGGGCGCCGGTTCCCTCAATCTCTACAGTCCTGTAGATTTCGGCTGGTGGCGGAGGATGGTGCGGGCCCGACCGAGCCGCCCCTGGGGTGCTCGGTCGACGGTCGTGCCGTCCATGGATCCGGTGGCCCGGATCCGGCCGCCGGCCGTACACCGACAGAGACAACAGGAGTAGCAGTGAGCTCGCGTGTGATCGCGAAGGTTGCCCCCGCCCTCGTACTGGTCGGGCTGGTGCTGGGTGCGCCCGGCGTCGCCCAGGCCGTGCCCGCTGCCACCCGGGCCGCCGTGGCCGTCGAGGCGGCGGTCCCGAACGCCCCGGCCGCTCCGGCCGCGGGGTCGGCGGAGGCCGTGCGGCCCGCCGACGACCGTGCCGCCCGCACCGGTTCGCTCGCGGGCGCGCTCGCGTCCGGTGACAAGAAGGAGAAGAAGGGCGGCTTCTTCAAGAAGCTCGGCATCGCCGCCCTGGTCATCGTGCTGCTGATCGTTCTGTTCTTCATCGGGCTCGTGGTGGCGATCGTGTTCGCCGTCCGCCGGATATTCCGCCGCCGCCGCGAGGCGTGACCCGGATCCCGGGCCGGGCGGGCCCCGGCCCCGCCCCGCCCGGCCGGTGTCCGCTCCGCGCTCAGGCGTCCTCGATGTCCGGGACGGGCCGCCGGAACCCGGCGGGCGGACCGGGTGATCCGGCACCGAACGCCACGGCGGACCGGTCCGCACGGCGCACCCGAGACGTATTCTGCGGCCGGTTTCCCCCCGGACGGTTGACCGTCGGCCGCGTCCGGCGCTTGGCTCTCCCCGGGCCCGCCGACACGGGGAGCAGGGGCGGGCCGGACCGACGACCCGGGGAGGACCCATCACCATGCGCGCGACGCGAGAGACACCGGCGACGAACCGAACGGCCCGCACCCGCGGATGGGCCCGCGCCGCCTGCGTGCTGGCGGTGGCCGCGGCCGTCGCCGCCACCGCCGCACCGGCCCAGGCCGCAGCTCCGACCTGGGGCCCCACCGCCCAGGTCGACCTCGGCACCGACGGTGTCCGGGCGGACAGCCAGTCGATGACCCTGGGCATCAGCGCCAACGGCCGGTACGCGCTGTTCGGCTCCTCCGCGACCAACCTGCTGGCGGGCGCCGCGGCCCCCGCCTACGGCCTGTACGTGCGTGACCTGCGCACCGGCCGGACCGAGCTGGTCAGCCGCGCCGAGGACGGCACCCCGTTGGCCAACGCCTCCGAGCAGGCGGGGATCAGCGGCGACGGCCGCTACATCGCGTTCTCCGGCGAGGCGAACGGGGTGTTCAACGTCTACGTGCGCGACCGGCTCAAGGGCCGCACCCAGATCCTCACCGACGGCACCGCGTCCGGCACCGGCGACCACGGCTCCTACCAGCCGGTCATCAGCGCCGACGGCCGGCACGTCGCCTTCATGTCGGCCCGCGACGACGCCGTGGCCGGTGCCGCCGTCACCTCGGAGACCCGCAACGTCTACGTCGTGGACCGGGTCACCGGCGCCGCCCGGTTGGTCAGCGTCGGGGCGGACGGGCAGCCCGCCAACGGCCCGTCCGAGAACCCGACGATCAGCGCGGACGGCCGGACGGTCGGCTACAGCTCCAAGGCGACGAACCTCCTGCCGGCCGCGCCCGGGGGCGACGCCGGCGTTCTCCGCCAGCGCTACACCACCCTGTACGCCACCGACCTGCACCGCGGCACCACCGTCGTGGCCGGCCTCGACCCCGACGGAACGCCGGGCTCGGCGGACAAGGTGCTCCGGCTCAGCCCCGACGGCCGCTACGCCGCCTACGCGCTCGCCGCGGCCCCGCTGCCGGGTGGCAAGTCCCGTACCGAGCTGTTCGTCAGCGACCTGCGTACGGGGCGGGTGAAGAGCATCCGGACCTCCGCCAACCCGGACGCGATCTGCTGGGGGAGCTCCGGGGCGGCCATCACCGCCGACGACCGCTGGATCTACTTCTCCGGCGGCTGCTCCGACACGATCATCCGGGCCGGTCAGGCCCGGTTCAACCTCTACCGCCAGGACCTCAGGAGCGGCCGCACCGAACTCGTCAGCACGGCCGTCGACGGGACCCAGGAGGACGGCGCCTCGCTCGACCCGTTCGTCCCCGAGAACGGCCGGACGGTGCTGTTCGCCAGCACCAGCGGCAACCTCGTCCCCGGCGGCCCCGGCACCTACGACTGGCACGTCTACACCCGTTCGCTGACCCACGGGTAGCGCACGGAACACCGGTGGGCCCGACACGGTTCGGGCCCACCGGTGCGGCCGGGAACGGCGGCCCGGCGCCTCAGACCGCGTACAGGCCGTGCGCGGTGAACACCGCGCGGGCCGCGGCGGTCCGGTCGGCGGTCGGGACCGGGGTGTCGGCGAGCGGGAAGTCGAGGCCGAGAGCCTTCCACTTGGCCGCGCCGAGCTTGTGGAAGGGCAGGACGTCGACGCGGGTGACATTGCCGAGCGAGGCGGCGAAGGCGGCGACGCCCTCGACGTTCTCGGTGGGGTCGGTGAGACCGGGGACGAGCACGAAGCGCACCCAGACCTCGGTGCCCAGACCGGCCAGGCGGCGGGCGAAGTCCAGGGTCGGGGAGAGCCCGCGGCCGGTCACCCGGCGGTACAGGGCGCGGTCCCAGGACTTGATGTCGAGCAGCACCAGATCGGTGTCGGCCAGCAGCGCGTCGTCGGCGCGGGCGCCCAGGTAGCCGGAGGTGTCCAGGGCGGTGTGCAGCCCGAGCTCGTGCTTGAACCGGTGCAGCAGTTCGCCGGTGAGGGCGGGCTGCAGCAGCGGCTCGCCGCCGCTGACGGTCGCGCCCCCGCCGGCGGCCCCGATGAAGGTGGTGTACTTGGCGGCCTCCCGGACGATCTCGTCGGCGGTGACCGGACGGCCGTCGGCCAGGTAGCGGGTGTCGGGGTTGTGGCAGTACTGGCAGCGCAGCGGGCAGCCGGCCAGGAAGGCGACGAAGCGCGTGCCCGGGCCGTCGACGCCGGTGGACAGGTCCCAGGAGTGCAGCCTGCCGGTCACCGGCGCGGTGGGGGCCTCGTCGGCCATGGGGGTCTCCTTCTCCGGTGGTGCGCCGTTTCTCCGGTGGTGGGGGGGGGGGGGGGCGCGCCCCCGGGGGGGCCGCCGGCCGGGGCGGCCCCGCGCTCCACGGCGGGGAGGGGGAGGGCGCCGCCGACGGCGCAGGGCTCGGGGGCGGG
>NZ_JBEXJT010000091.1:0-5417 GCF_040609255.1 Kitasatospora sp. NPDC004723
CGTCGTCGAGGGCGGCGGCGAACGCGGGGAAGACGTCGTACAGTTCGCGGCCCATGCCGTTGCGCTGGGAGCCCTGCCCGGTGAACAGGAACGCGATCTTGCCGCCACCGCTGGTGGTGCTGACGGTCGTGGTGCCGTCGGCGATGGCGCGCAGGCCGCTAAGGAGTTCGTCCTGGGTGGTGCCGGTGGTGGCGGCGCGGTGGTCGAAGTGGGTGCGGGTGGTGGCCAGGGCGTGGGCGATACGCGCGATGTCCTGGTCGGGGTGGCCGGTCACGTGTGCGGCCAGGCGGGCGGCCTGGTCACGGACGGCCTGCTCGGTCTTCCCCGACAGCACCCACGGGACGACCGGAAGTACCGGAAGCGAGTCGCTTGCGGGGGTCGTCTCGGGTGCTTGTTCGAGGATGATGTGGGCGTTGGTGCCGCTGATGCCGAAGGAGGAGACGCCGGCCCGGCGCGGGCGGTCGCTCTCGGGCCACGGGGTGGCCTCGGTCAGGAGCGAGACGGCCCCGGCCTCCCAGTCGACGTGGTGGGTCGGGGTGTCGACGTGCAGGGTCTTGGGCAGCAGGCCGTGCTGCATCGCCTGGACCATCTTGATGATGCCGCCCACGCCGGCCGCGGCCTGGGCGTGCCCGAGGTTGGACTTGATGGATCCCAGCCACAGCGGCTGGTCGGCGGGCCGGTCCTTGCCGTAGGTGGCGAGCAGGGCCTGCGCCTCGATCGGGTCCCCGAGCCTGGTGCCCGTGCCGTGCGCCTCCACGGCGTCGACGTCGGCGGGGGTCAGCCGGGCGTTGGCGAGCGCCTGGCGGATGACGCGTTCCTGGGAAGGGCCGTTGGGGGCGGTGAGGCCGTTGCTGGCACCGTCCTGGTTGACCGCCGAGCCCAGGATGACGCCCAGGACGTGGTGGCCGTTGGCCTGGGCGTCCGAGAGCCGCTCCAGCAGGAGCATGCCCGCGCCCTCGGACCACGCGGTGCCGTCGGCGGCGTCCGCGAAGGACTTGCAGCGGCCGTCGGGGGCCAGGCCGCGCTGGCGGCTGAACTCGGTGAAGATGCCCGGGGTCGCCATCACGGTCACGCCGCCGGCGAGGGCCATGGTGCACTCGCCGTTGCGCAGGGCCTGGGCCGCCGTGTGGACGGCGACGAGCGAGGCGGAGCAGGCGGTGTCCAGGGTGATGGCGGGGCCTTCGAAGCCGAAGGTGTAGGCGATGCGCCCCGAGGTGACGCTGGGGTGGCCGCCGGTGCCGAGGTAGCCCTCGACGGAGGCCAGGCCGCCGGGCGGGCGCCGCAGGTAGTCCTGGCTGCTGACGCCGGCGAACACGCCGGTGCGGCTGCCGTGGAGCGACGCGATGGCGATCCCGGACCGTTCGAGGGTCTCCCACGCCGTTTCGAGCAGCAGTCGCTGCTGCGGGTCCATCGCGAGGGCCTCGCGCGGGCTGATCCCGAAGAAGTCGGCGTCGAACACCGTGGCGCCGTCGATGAAGGCGCCTTGGCGGGTGTACGTCTTGCCGGGCGCGTCGGGGTCGGGATCGAACAAGCCCTCGATGTCCCAGCCGCGGTCGGTCGGGAAGTCGCCGACCACGTCCCGGCCCTCGGCGACCACCTGCCACAGCTCCTCGGGCGAGCTCACGCCGCCCGGGAACCGGCAGCCCATGCCGACGATCGCGATGGGCTCGTGGTCCTTGGCTTCCATCTCCTGCAGGCGGCGATGCGCTTGGCGCAGATCGGCCGTCGCCCGCTTGAGATAGTCGCGCAGCTTGTTCTCATTCATCCGGCGTTGACACCTTTCCACGAAGCAGTGTTGATTCCACGGACCGGCTCAACGGATCCCGAACTCGTTGTCGAGCACGTCGAACAGTTCGTCATCGGTCGCCGACTCCAGGTCCTCGTCGTCGGCGGTGGGCTCGCCCGGCGTGTCCAGCCCGTTGGTCAGCTTCCGCAGCAGTGCCTGCAGCCGACCGGTGACCCTGGCGTGCGTCTCGTCGTCGGGGGTGACGGCGAGGACGGTCCGCTCCAGGCGGTCGAGTTCGGCCAGGGCGGCGTCGCCGGGGGACGGGGCGCCGGGGGCGACCATTGTCCGCAGCCGGCCGGCCAGCGCGGTCGGGGTCGGGTAGTCGAAGACGAGGGTCGCCGGCAGGCGTTGCCCTGTCGCGGCCGAGAGCCGGTTGCGCAGCTCCACCGCGGTCAGCGAATCCAGCCCCAGGTCCTGGAACGGGCGGCTCGGCGGGATCCCGTCCGGGGACCCGTGGCCCAGCACCGCCGAGATGTGGCCGCGCACCACCTCCAGGAGGACGTCGTCCTGTTCCGCCTCCGTCAGCCCCGCGAGCCGGGACAGCAGGGCCGACGCGCCGGCCGGACCCGCACCGCCCGCCGCCCGCCGCGCGGTCGTCGGCAGCAGGCCGCGCAGCACCGCAGGTGCGGTGTCCGCCTGGGCCCGCAGCGCCGTGAGGTCCAGTCGTGTCGGCACCATCAGGGCGTCCGCGCCGGTACGGAGGACGGTGTCCAGCAGGCCCAGCCCCTCCTCGGTGGGCAGCGGCGCGAACCCGCCGCGCGCCATCCGCGACCGGTCGGCGCCGTCGAGATCTCCCGTCATGCCGCTCGCCTGTGCCCACAACCCCCAGGCCAGCGACACGCCGGGCAGTCCGCACGCCTGTCGGTGCTGTGCCAGCGCGTCGAGGAAGGTGTTGGCCGCAGCGTAGTTGGCCTGCCCGGGAGCGCCCACGGTGCCGGCGACCGACGAGAACAGCACGAATGCCGCCAGGTCGGCGTCCTTCGTCAGCTCGTGGAGGTTCCAGGCCGCGTCGACCTTCGGGCGCAGCACCCGGTCCACGCTTTCGGGCGTGAGGGACGAGAGGACACCGTCGTCGAGCACACCGGCCGCGTGGACGACGGCGGTCAGCGGGTACTTGTCGGGGACGGCGGCCAGCAGTTCCGCGAGCGCTTCCCGGTCCGCGGCGTCACACGCGGAGACCGTCACCTCGGCACCCAGCGCGGCCAGTTCGTCCACGAGCCGGCGGGCTCCGGGGGCGTCTGGACCCTGACGGCTCGTCAGGAGGAGGCGCCGCACGCCGTGCCCGGTCACCAGCCGCTCGGCGACCAGCGATCCCAGCGTGCCCGTACCGCCGGTGATCAGGACCGTGCCCTCGGGGTCGATCGGACGGGGGACGGTCACCGCCAGCTTGCCCGTGTGCCGGGCCTGCTGCAGCTGGCGGAAGGCGTGCGGTGCGTAACGGGCGTCCCAGCCGAGCACGGGAAGCGGACGCATCGCCGAGGCCTCGAAAAGCTCCAGGAGCTCGTCCAGCATCTCCCGCATGCGGTCGGGCCCGGCGTCCGTCAGGTCGAACGCCCGGTACACCACGCCCGGATGCCGCCGGGCGACCTCGCCCGCGTCCCGGATGTCGGTCTTGCCGATCTCCAGGAAGCGGCCGCCGCGCGGCAGCAGGCGCAACGAGGCGTCCACGTACTCGCGGGCCAGCGAGTTCAGTACGACGTCGAAGCCCTCGCCGCCCGTCGCCGCCAGGAAGCGGTCCTCGAACTCCAGGGTGCGGGAGTTCCCGATGTGGTCGTCGTCCAGGCCGAGCGCGCGCAGCGTGTCCCACTTGCCGGGGCTCGCGGTCGCGAAGATCTCCGCCCCGCGGTGCCGGGCGAGCTGGATCGCCGCCATGCCGACGCCGCCGGTACCCGCGTGGATCAGCACCCGCTCGCCCGGTTCGAGGCGCGCCAGGTCGGTCAGGCCGTAGTACGCCGTCAGGCACACCACCGGGATCGTGGCGGCCTGCGCCGCGCTCCACCCGGCCGGCATCCGGGTCAGCCAGCGGTGGTCCGTGATCGCCACGGGGCCGATCGACGCCGGCACCAGGCCCATCACCCGGTCACCGGGCGCCAGCCGCGTCACCCGCGAACCGACCTCGGTCACCACACCGGCCGCCTCGCCGCCGATCGGCACCTCGCCCGGGTACATCCCCAGGGCGATCAGCACGTCGCGGAAGTTCAGGCCCGCCGCCCGCACCGCCAGCCGCACCTCGGTCGGCTCCAGCGGCCGCAGCGCCTCGGGCGCCGGCCGCAGCGTGAGGTTGTCCAGGGTGCCCATGCTCGTCACGTCGAGCCGCCACGGCCCCTCCGCCGGTACGGCCAGGGCGCTGCCCGACGCCGCACGCGCCAGCCGGGGCACATGCACGGCGCCGTCGCGCAACGCCAGCTGCGGCTCGTCGACACCCGCCAGGGCGGAGGCCAGCGCGTCGAGCGACGTCCCGCGCCCGTCCACGTCCAGCAGCATCAGCCGGTCCGGGCTCTCCGACTGGGCCGTACGCACCAGTCCCCACACCGTCGCCGAGGCCAGATCGGCCGTGTCCTCGCCGGGCCGAGTCACCACGGCACCCTGGGTGACCACCACGAGCCGGGCGTCCAGCACCTGTTCGGCGGCCAGCCACTCCTGCACGAGGGCCAGCGCCCGGTGCGTCAGCGCGTGGGCGGTCGACGCCGTGTCGAGCGCCGGAGCCGCCACGAAGGACGAGCCCAGCGGCGCGAGCACGAGCTGCGGCACCGGCGCCTCGCCGGCCGTCACGGCGGCCAGCAGTTCGGACAGGTCGGCGAAGGCCGAGACCTCCGCCCCGGTGGCGGTCAGGGCTCCGACCAGCCCCGCGGCCTCGCCGAGCACCGCCCAGGTCGCGGACGCGGTGGCCGAACCCTCGGAAACGGGAAGCGCGGACCACTCGAGCCGGAACAGCGAGTTCTGGCCCCCGCCCCGCGCCGCCGACAACTGCTGGGCGTCCACCGCCCGCAGCGCGAGCGACTGCACCGACGCCACCGGCGCGCCCGCCGTGTCGGTGAGCTCCAACGCGACCGTGTCGTTGCCCTCGGTCGGGACCACGCGCACGCGCACCGTCGTGGCACCGGTGGCGTGCAGGGCCACCCCGCCCCACGAGAACGGCAGCCGCACCGGGGCGGTGGCGTCCGCTCCGAGGGACCCGAGCGCGATCGCGTGCAGTGCCGCGTCCAGCAGCGCCGGGTGGATGCCGAAGCCGTCGGCCTGCGCCTCCGTCCCCTCCGGCAGCCGGATCTCGGCGTACACCTCCTCGCCCTGCCGCCAGGCGGCGGACAGGCCTTGGAACACCGGGCCGTAGGTCAGGCCGATGTCCGCCAGATCGTCGTAGAGCGTCGCCGTGTCGACCGGTGTCGCTCCCGGCGGAGGCCAGGCCTCGGCGGCCGGGAGCGGCGTGCCCGCGTCCGCGGTCAGCCGGCCGGAGGCGTGCAGTGTCCAGTCGGGGGTGTCGGCGTCATCGGTGGCGACCGGGCGCGAGTGGACGGTCACCGCGCGGCTGCCCGTCTCGTCCGGCGGGGTGATGTTGACCTGGAGTTGGAGGGTGGTTTCGGTGGTGAGGGTCAGGGGTGTGTGGAGGGTGAGTTCGTCGATGGTGGTCGTG
>NZ_JBEXJT010000092.1:0-5035 GCF_040609255.1 Kitasatospora sp. NPDC004723
TCGGTGATGTCCTCGTTGTCGGTGGTGGCCACCGCGTGCTGGGTGACGATCACCAGGCGCGTGCTGTTGAGCAGTTCGTCCGTGAGGAAGCCCTGTACCAGCGCCAGCGTGTCGACGAGCAGCTCCCCGACCTCGACGGCCCCATCGACGGAGGGAATGGCGAGAACCAGTTCGGGCTTCGGGTCCCCGGCTCCCAGCCCGTCGAGCATCGTCCGGAGGTCCGTGTACGTCTGGGACTGCACGCCGGCGGATCGGAGCACATCGGCTGTCCGCCCACCGTCGGCTCCGAGGATCGCCCACGGCCCGCTGGGCGCGCCGACGGCGGTCGGAACGGTGATGGCCGGCCAGGTGAGCTGGTGGAGCGCGTTGTGCTCGGGGTTGGTGCGCGCGGCGGCCGCGATCTGCTCGGCGCTGACGGGCCGAGCGGTGAGCGTGCGGATCGTGGCAACCGGGGTGCCGTCCGCGTCGGCGAGCGAGAGCGTGGCCGAACCGTCCGCGTCGGTCGGCGTGATGGACACGCGGAGGGCGGTGGGCGTGCCGGCGGTGTGGAGGGTGACGCCGTGCCAGGCGAAGGGGAGGGGGATGTGGTCGGTGGCGTCGGTGAGGTTGGTGAGCTGTGCGTGGAGGGCGGCGTCGAGGAGCGCCGGGTGAATGGCGAAGCCGTCGGGCTTCGCTTCAGGGGCATCCGGGAGGGCGATCTCGGCGTAGGTGGTGGTGCCCTGCTGCCAGGCGGCCTGGAGGCCCTGGAAGAGCGGGCCGTAGTGGTAGCCGAGGTCGTGGATGCGCGGATAGAGGTCGTGGAGGTCGACGGGCTTCGCACCGGTAGGCGGCCAGGCCGTCAGGTCCGCGGCCCGCGCTTCGGCCGACGGGTCCGCGACGAGCTGACCCGTGGCGTGCAGCGTCCAGTCGGGGTTGTCGTCGCTGTCCGGACGCGAGTGGATGGTGAGGGTGCGGCGTCCGGTCTCGTCGGCCGGGGTGAGGGCGAGCTGGAGCCGAGTGGCGGCGTCGGAGGGCAGGACGAGAGGCGCCTGGAGGGTGAGCTCGTCAACGGTGGTGGTGTCGGTGTGCTGGGCCGCGTAGAGGGCGAGGTCGATGAAGGCGGTGCCGGGCAGGATGACCGTGTCGTGCACGGTGTGGTCCGCGAGCCAGGCATGCGTCGCCTGGGACAGCCGGCCGGTGAAGAGCCGGATTCCTTCGGGGAGTTCGATGGTGGCGGTGAGGATGGGGTGGTGGCTGGGGGTGATGCCGGCGGTCGTGATGTCGCCGGTGGTGGGGGTGGGGTGGAGCCAGTAGCTCTGGTGTTGGAAGGGGTAGGTGGGGAGGTCGGTGTGGCCGGGGTGGTGGCCGAGGAGCGCGGCCCAACTGATCCTGGTGCCGGTGGTGTGGAGGGTGGTGAGGGCGGTGGTGAGGGTGTGGGTTTCGGGGGTGGTGGGGTGGAGGGTGGGGATGGTGGTGGTGTCGGGGTGGGTGGTGCGGGTGAGGGTGGTGAGGGTGGTGTCGGGGCCGATTTCGAGGTGGGTGGTGACGCCGTTGTTGTGGAGAGTGGTGAGGGCGTCGGCGAAGCGGACGGCTTCGCGGATGTGCCGGGTCCAGTAAGCCGGTGAGGTTAGCTCCTCCGCCGTGGCGATCTGTCCGGTGACGTTGGAGATGACCGGGGTGGTGGGCGCCGTATAGGTCAGGGACTCGGCGACTTCCCGGAAGGTGTCGAGGATGTCGTCCATGTGGGGGGAGTGGAAGGCGTGGCTGACGTGGAGCTGCCTGGTTTTGCGGCCTTGTTCGGCGAAGTGGCGGGCGATGGTGTGGGCGGTGTCGTGGTCGCCGGAGATGACGGTGGAGTGGGGGGTGTTGAGGGCGGCGATGGTGACACCGGGGTGCTGTTCGAGGAGGGGGAGGAGTTCCTGTTCGGTGGCTTGGATGGTGATCATGGTGCCGTCGGTGCGGGCGTTTTGCATGAGGCGGCCGCGGGCGGCGACGAGGGTGGTGGCGTCGGTGAGGGTGAGGACGCCGGCGGCGTGGGCGGCGGTGAGTTCGCCGATGGAGTGGCCGGTGAGGTAGTCGGGGTGGATGTCCCAGGTGCGGATGAGGGTGTGGAGGGCGGTTTCGAGGGCGAAGAGGGCGGGTTGGGTGTAGGCGGTCTGGTGGAGGAGGTCGCCGAGTTCGGTGTCGGCGGGGGCGAACATGACGTCGCGCAGGGGGTGTTGGAGGTGGGGGGTGAAGTGGTCGCAGACGTTGTCGAGGGCGGCGGCGAACGCGGGGAAGACGTCGTGGAGTTCGCGGCCCATGCCGTTGCGTTGGGAGCCCTGTCCGGTGAACAGGAACGCGGTCTTGCCAGTGCCACCGCTGGTGGTTGACGTGGGTGTGGTGCCGTTGGCGATGGCGCGCAGGCCGGTGAGGAGTTCGTCCTGGGTGGTGCCGGTGGTGGCGGCGCGGTGGTCGAAGTGGGTGCGGGTGGTGGCCAGGGCGTGGGCGACGCGGGTGATGTCCTGGTCGGGGTGGCTGGTCAGGTGTGCGGCGAGGCGGGCGGCCTGGTCACGGACGGCCTGCTCGGTCTTGCCCGACAGCACCCACGGAACCACCGGCAGCGTGGGAAGCACGCCAGGAGTCAGGGCCTTGGCATCGGCCGTGGGGGCCGTGTCCGGCGCCTGCTCGAGGATGACGTGGGAGTTGGTACCGCTGATGCCGAAGGAGGAGACGCCGGCCCGGCGCGGGTGGCCGGTCTCGGGCCAGGGCGTGGCCTCGGTCAGGAGCGAGACGGCCCCGGCCTCCCAGTCGATGTGGGGGGAGGGCGCGTCGACGTGGAGGGTCTTGGGGAGCAGGCCGTGCTGCATCGCCTGGACCATCTTGATGACACCGCCGACACCGGCCGCGGCCTGGGCGTGTCCGATGTTCGACTTGAAGGAGCCGAGCCACAGCGGCTGGTCGGCGGGGCGGTTCTTGCCGTAGGTGGCGAGGATCGCCTGGGCCTCGATCGGGTCGCCGAGTTTGGTGCCCGTGCCGTGCGCTTCGACGGCGTCCACGTCGCCGGGCTTGAGGCCGGCACTGGCCAGGGCCTGGCGGATGACCCGCTGCTGTGAGGGGCCGTTCGGGGCGGTGAGGCCGTTGCTGGCGCCGTCCTGGTTGACGGCGGTGCCACGGACCAGGGCGAGCACGCGGTGGCCGTTGCGCTGGGCGTCGGACAGGCGCTCCAGGAGGAGCAGGCCGACGCCTTCGGCCCACGTCGTGCCGTTGGCGGCCGAGGAGAAGGACTTGCAGCGGCCGTCGGGGGCCAGGCCGCGCTGGCGGCTGAACTCCAGGAACATGCCCGGATTGGCCATCACGGTCGCACCGCCGGCGAGCGCCATGCCGCATTCGCCGTTGCGCAGGGCCTGCGTGGCGAGGTGCAGCGCGACCAGGGAGGAGGAACAGGCGGTGTCGACGGTGACCGCCGGACCCTCCAGCCCGAGGGCGTACGCGACACGGCCGGAGGCGACGCTGGCCGTGGTGCCGGTCAGGATGTACCCCTCGACGCCTTCCGGACCCTGGTGGGTGAGGGAGACGTACTCCTGCGTGACGACGCCGGCGAAGACGCCCGTGTGGGTGCCGCGCAGCGCGGCCGGCTCCAGGCCCGCACTCTCGACAGCCTCCCAGGCGGTCTCCAGGAGGAGACGCTGCTGGGGGTCGAGGGCCAGTGCCTCGCGCGGGCTGATCCCGAAGAAGTCGGCGTCGAACAGGTCGGCGTCGTAGAGGAAGCCACCCTGGCGGGTGTAGGTCTTGCCGGGCGCGTCGGGGTTCGGGTCGTAGAGCTCGTCGATGTTCCAGCCTCGCGCGGCGGGGAATTCGCCGACCGCGTCGACGCCGTCGGCGACCAGCTGCCACAGCTCCTCGGGCGAGCTCACGCCGCCCGGGAACCGGCAGCCGATGCCCACGATCGCGATCGGCTCCGCGCCGCCGTCGGCGTCGCCGGTCGCGGCGGTGGCGACGGGTGAGGCGAAGGCCACGGCCTCGGCTTCGTCGCCGCCGAGTTCGGCCTGAAGGTGCGTGGCGAGGGAGGAGGCGGTCGGGTAGTCGAAGATCAGGGTGGCGGGCAGGCGCAGGCCGGTGGCCGTGCACAGGCCGTTGCGCAGTTCGACGGCGGTGAGGGAGTCGAGACCCAGCTTGTTGAACTCGCGGTCCGGATCGATGGTGTCCGTCGAGTCGTGCCCGAGCACGGCCGCGACCTGGCCGCGTACGAAGTCCAGGACCACCGGTAGCTGCTCCGCCTTGCTGCGGCCCGCCAACTGCTGCTGCAGGGCCGATCCGCCGCCGGCCGGCCCGGAATCGGCGGCCCGCCGGACGGACTTGCGGACAAGCCCCCGGAGGAGCGGCGGAACCGCGTTGCTCTCGGCCTGCTGGAAGGACGACGTGTCGAGTCGGGCGGGAATGAGCAGCGGCACACCGGCCGCGCCGGTGAGAACGGCGTCGAAGAGGGAGAGGCCAAGGCTGACGCTCATCGGGGCGATGCCGGAGCGTGCCCACCGATTGACGTCGGCGGTGTCCAGGGTGCTGCCCATGCCTGTTCCGGTGTCCCACAGGCCCCAGGCGAGGGAGGTGGCGGGGAGTCCGTTGGTGTGGCGGTGGTGGGCGAGGGCGTCGAGGTAGGTGTTGGCGGCGGCGTAGTTGGCCTGGCCGGGGGATCCGAGGGTGCCGGCGATGGAGGAGAAGAGGACGAACGCGGAGAGGTCGGTGTTCTGGGTGAGTTCGTGGAGGTGGTGGGCCGCGTCGGCCTTGGGGCGGAGGACTGCGCTGAGCTGGTCGGGGGTGAGGGAGGTGATGGTGGCGTCGTCGAGGACGCCGGCGGTGTGGATGACGGCGGTGAGGGGGTGCTCGCCGGGGATGGCGGCGAGGAGGGCGGCGAGTGCGTCGCGGTCGGTGGTGTCGCAGGCGGTGATGGTGATCTGGGCGCCGAGTGCGGTGAGTTCGGCGGTGAGTTCGGTGGCGCCGGGGGCTTGGGGGCCGCGGCGGCTGGTGAGGAGGAGGTGGTGGGCGCCGTGTTGGGTGACGAGGTGGCGGGCGAGGA
>NZ_JBEXJT010000093.1:1439-3192 GCF_040609255.1 Kitasatospora sp. NPDC004723
CAGGTGGGTGTCTGGTCGTTGTTTGAGAACTGCACAGTGGACGCGAGCATCTGTGGCCAAGTTTTTAAGGGCGCACGGTGGATGCCTTGGCACCAGGAACCGATGAAGGACGTGGGAGGCCGCGATAGGCCCCGGGGAGCTGTCAACCGAGCTTTGATCCGGGGGTGTCCGAATGGGGAAACCCGGCAGTCGTCATGGGCTGTCACCCGCTGCTGAACACATAGGCAGTGTGGAGGGAACGCGGGGAAGTGAAACATCTCAGTACCCGCAGGAAGAGAAAACAACCGTGATTCCGGGAGTAGTGGCGAGCGAAACCGGATGAGGCTAAACCTTGAGCGTGTGAGACCCGGCAGGGGTTGCGCTCAGGGGGTCGTGGGTTTTTTCTTGATCGGTCTGCCGGCCGGTCGGCGAGTCAGAAACCGTATGGATAGTCGAAGGACATGCGAAAGGTCCGGCGTAGAGGGTAAGACCCCCGTAGACGAAATCTGTACGGCTCGCTTGAAGAATACCCAAGTAGCACGGGGCCCGAGAAATCCCGTGTGAATCTGGCGGGACCACCCGCTAAGCCTAAATATTCCCTGGTGACCGATAGCGGATAGTACCGTGAGGGAATGGTGAAAAGTACCGCGGGAGCGGAGTGAAATAGTACCTGAAACCGTGTGCCTACAAGCCGTGGGAGCGTCGTCAGTCAGCTTGCTGGCTGGCCGTGACTGCGTGCCTTTTGAAGAATGAGCCTGCGAGTTTGCGGTGTGTAGCGAGGTTAACCCGTGTGGGGTAGCCGTAGCGAAAGCGAGTCCGAATAGGGCGGTTGAGTTGCATGCCCAAGACCCGAAGCGGAGTGATCTAGCCATGGGCAGGTTGAAGCGGAGGTAAGACTTCGTGGAGGACCGAACCCACCAGGGTTGAAAACCTGGGGGATGACCTGTGGTTAGGGGTGAAAGGCCAATCAAACTCCGTGATAGCTGGTTCTCCCCGAAATGCATTTAGGTGCAGCGTCACGTGTTTCTTGCCGGAGGTAGAGCACTGGATAGGCGATGGGCCTTACCGGGTTACTGACCTTAGCCAAACTCCGAATGCCGGTAAGTGAGAGCGTGGCAGTGAGACTGTGGGGGATAAGCTCCATGGTCGAGAGGGAAACAGCCCAGAACACCGACTAAGGTCCCTAAGCGTGTGCTAAGTGGGAAAGGATGTGGAGTCGCAGAGACAACCAGGAGGTTGGCTTAGAAGCAGCCACCCTTGAAAGAGTGCGTAATAGCTCACTGGTCAAGTGATTCCGCGCCGACAATGTAGCGGGGCTCAAGCACATCACCGAAGTCGTGTCATTGCAGCATAGAGGGCCAACGCCTGCTGTGATGGGTAGGGGAGCGTCGTGTGCCGGGTGAAGCGGCGGTGGAAACCAGTCGTGGACGGTATACGAGTGAGAATGCAGGCATGAGTAGCGATACAAGAGTGGGAAACTCTTGCGCCGATTGACCAAGGGTTCCTGGGTCAAGCTGATCTGCCCAGGGTAAGTCGGGACCTAAGGCGAGGCCGACAGGCGTAGTCGATGGACAACGGGTTGATATTCCCGTACCCGCTTTGAAGCGCCAACGCTGAACCGAGTGATGCTAAGCCCGTGAAGCCGTCCCGGAGTCTTCGGACAAGGGGAAGTGGTGGAGCCGGCGGTCCAACCTCGTAGTAGGTGAGCGATGGGGTGACGCAGGAAGGTAGTCCAGCCCGGGCGGTGGTTGTCCCGGGGTAAGGGTGTAGGCCT
>NZ_JBEXJT010000093.1:3288-4683 GCF_040609255.1 Kitasatospora sp. NPDC004723
GCTGAGACCTGATGCCGAGCCGATTGTGGTGAAGTGGATGATCCTATGCTGTCGAGAAAAGCCTCTAGCGAGTTTCATGGCGGCCCGTACCCCAAACCGACTCAGGTGGTCAGGTAGAGAATACCGAGGCGTTCGGGTGAACTATGGTTAAGGAACTCGGCAAAATGCCCCCGTAACTTCGGGAGAAGGGGGGCCATTCCTGGTGACGGCACTTGCTGTCTGAGCTGGGGGTGGCCGCAGAGACCAGCGAGAAGCGACTGTTTACTAAAAACACAGGTCCGTGCGAAGCCGTAAGGCGATGTATACGGACTGACGCCTGCCCGGTGCTGGAACGTTAAGGGGACCGGTTAGCTCCATTTCGGTGGGGCGAAGCTGAGAACTTAAGCGCCAGTAAACGGCGGTGGTAACTATAACCATCCTAAGGTAGCGAAATTCCTTGTCGGGTAAGTTCCGACCTGCACGAATGGCGTAACGACTTCTCGACTGTCTCAACCATAGGCCCGGTGAAATTGCATTACGAGTAAAGATGCTCGTTTCGCGCAGCAGGACGGAAAGACCCCGGGACCTTTACTATAGCTTGATATTGGTGTTCGGTTCGGCTTGTGTAGGATAGGTGGGAGACTTTGAAGCCGTGACGCCAGTCATGGTGGAGTCGTCGTTGAAATACCACTCTGGTCGTGCTGGATGTCTAACCTGGGTCCGTGATCCGGATCAGGGACAGTGTCTGGTGGGTAGTTTAACTGGGGCGGTTGCCTCCTAAAGGGTAACGGAGGCGCCCAAAGGTTCCCTCAGCCTGGTTGGCAATCAGGTGTTGAGTGTAAGTGCACAAGGGAGCTTGACTGTGAGACTGACGGGTCGAGCAGGTACGAAAGTAGGGACTAGTGATCCGGCGGTGGCTTGTGGAAGCGCCGTCGCTCAACGGATAAAAGGTACCCCGGGGATAACAGGCTGATCTTCCCCAAGAGTCCATATCGACGGGATGGTTTGGCACCTCGATGTCGGCTCGTCGCATCCTGGGGCTGGAGTAGGTCCCAAGGGTTGGGCTGTTCGCCCATTAAAGCGGTACGCGAGCTGGGTTTAGAACGTCGTGAGACAGTTCGGTCCCTATCCGCTGTGCGCGTAGGAGTGTTGAGAAGGGCTGTCCCTAGTACGAGAGGACCGGGACGGACGAACCTCTGGTGTGCCAGTTGTTCTGCCAAGGGCATGGCTGGTTGGCTACGTTCGGGAGGGATAACCGCTGAAAGCATCTAAGCGGGAAGCCTGCTTCGAGATGAGCACTCCCACCTCCTTGAGAGGGTAAGGCTCCCAGTAGACGACTGGGTTGATAGGCCGGATATGGAAGCCCTGTGAGGGGTGGAGTTGACCGGTACTAATAGGCCGAGGGCTTGTCCTCAG
>NZ_JBEXJT010000094.1:0-4361 GCF_040609255.1 Kitasatospora sp. NPDC004723
CACCACCCCATCCTCACCGCCACCATCGAACTCCCCGAAGGCACACAACTCTTCACCGGCCGCCTGACGCAGAACTCGCCCTCATGGCTGGCGGAGCACGCCGTGCACGACACGGTCGTCCTGCCCGGCACCGCCTTCATCGACCTGCTGCTGCACGCCGCCGAGCAGGTCGGCTGTGACCGGATCGAGGAGTTGACGCATCACTCCTTCCTCGCGGTACCGGATCAGGAGGCCCGTCAGCTGCGCGTGGTGATCAGCGCGGCGGACGCGGAAGGCCTGCGATCGTTCGATGTGCACTCCCGTCCGGAGAATGCGGCGGCCGAGGGTGCCGAGTGGACGCACCACGCCAGCGGCCACCTCTCCGCCGACCGGTCGGGGCGCGCGCCGAGGGAGCTCACGGCATGGCCTCCGGCCGGAGCGCTGCCGGTCGATCTCGCAGAGTTCTACGACCGCTTCACCGCCCGCGGCTACCACTACGGCTCGGCGTTCCAGAGCTTCAGGGCGGCCTGGCGGCAGGGCGACACGATCTACGCGGAGATCGCCCTCCCCGACGAGGTCCACTCCGACGCGGCCACGTACGGCATCCACCCGGCGCTGCTGGACGCCGCGCTGCACCCGCTGATGCTGTGGTTCGAGGAGCACGGCGTCCGGCTGCCGTTCTCGTGGAACGGCGTGGCCCTGCACTCCTTCGGGGCGACGCGGCTGCGCGTCAAGCTGACGCGGTCGGCCCAGGACGCGGTGACGCTGGAGATCGCCGATGCCACCGGCATGCCGGTGGCGACGATCGACTCGCTGACCATGCGTCCGGTCTCGGCCGAGCAACTCGCGGCCGCGGCGCGTTCCGGCCGGCGCGACTCGCTGTACCGGCTGGAGTGGACCGAGGTGCCGAGCCCGGCGGGTGAGAACGCGGCCCCGACCGTCCCGTGGGCCGTCCTGGGTGCCGAGGACTCCGAGGCCGCCGCCGCGCTCGTCGCGTCCGGGGTGGCGGTCCGGGTGTACGACGGTCCGGCTGCCCTCTCGACCGCCCTCGCAGAGGGCGCGGACGTTGCCGAACTGGTCGTGACCGCAGTGGCGCGCACCGACAGCACCGATCCGGCGCGGGTCCACGCGGTGGGGCAGGACGTGCTCCGTACCGTCCAGGAGTTCCTGTCCGACGACCGGCTGGCTTCGGCCCGGCTCGCCGTGCTCACCGGAGGAGCCGTGACCGCCCGGGACGGCGACGCCGTCGATCTCGCGACGGCTCCCGTCTGCGGCCTGATCCGCTCCGCCCAGTCGGAGCAGCCCGGCCGGATCGTCCTGATCGACGTGGACGACAAGCCCGACTCCTACCGGGCACTGCCCGACGCCCTGGCCGCCTTCTCCGCGAGCGAGCCTCACCTGGCCGTACGTGACGGTCAGTTGTATGCCCCCCGGCTCGCCGAGGCGGTCCTCCCGGACCGGGACGAGGCCGCCGGCACCACCCGCCTCCCCGACCCGGACGGCACGATCCTCATCACGGGCGGCACCGGCGCCCTCGGTGCTCTCGTCGCCCGCCACCTCGTCACCGAGTACGGCGCGCAACACCTGCTGCTCACCAGCCGCCGCGGTCCCCAGGCGCCCGGCGCCACCGAACTCGCCGACGAACTCACCGCACTCGGTGCCCAGGTGACCATCACCGCCTGCGACACCGCCGACCGCGACGCGCTCGCCGCCCTCCTCGCCGCCGTTCCCGGCGAGCACCCCCTGACCGCCGTCATCCACACCGCCGGCGTCCTGGACGACGCCACCATCACCTCGCTGACCCCGGACCAGCTCAGCGCAGTCCTCCGGCCCAAGGCCGACGCGGCCTGGCACCTCCACGAGCTCACCCAGGACACCGACCTCTCGGCGTTCGTCCTCTTCTCCTCCATCGCGGGCGTCATCGGCAGCGCGGGCCAGGCCACGTACGCGGCCGCCAACACCTACCTGGACGCGCTCGCCCAGCACCGCCACACCAACGGACTCCCCGCCACCTCCGTCGCCTGGGGCCTGTGGGACACCGAGGCCGGCATGGGCAGCGCCCTCGACGCCACCGGTCAGGCCCGCCTGGCCCGCACCGGCCTGGTGCCGATGCCGAGCGAGCAGGGCCTGCGGCTCTTCGACCTCGCCCTGTCCCTGGACGACGCGTTCATGGTCGCGGCCAAGATCAACACGGCCGGCCTCGTCACGCGGGACGACGGCGACGGCCTGCCCGCAGTGCTGCGCCGCCTGGTGCGCGGCTCCGCCCGCCGCACGGCCCGCGCGGGCACCGCGGTCGTCACCAACGCCCTCGCCAAGGCTCTCGCGGGTCGCAGCGAGGAAGAGCAGGCGGTCCTGCTGCTGGAGCACGTCCGTACGCAGGTCGCCGCCGTCCTCGGGCACAACTCGCCGGGAACGATCGACGCCGATCGGGGATTCCTGGAAATGGGCATCGACTCGCTGACCGCCGTCGAACTCCGCAACAACCTCAACTCCGGCTCCGGACTGCGCCTGCCCGCCACAGTCCTCTTCGACTACCCGACGCCGGCCGCGCTCGCCGCACACCTGCGGACCGAGGTCGTCCCCGAGGAGTCGTCGTCCGTCGACCTGCCGGTCATGGCGGAGCTCGACCGGATCGAATCCGACCTCGCGGCTCTCGTACCCGACGCGCGCACCGGACTGGCCGCCCGGCTGAAGGAAGTCCTGCTCAAGCTGGGCGAACTGGACGACAGCACGGACACCGCGGAAAAGCTCGACTCCGCTACCGACGACGAGATCTTCGACTTCATCGACAAAGAACTCGGGATTTCTTGACGTGGTGATCGCAATTGATGCCGGCTACTTCGCAGGGATTGGCGTTTCATGGTGAATGAGGACAAGCTCCGCGACTATCTGAAGCGGGTCACCGCCGAGCTGCACCAGACGCGCCAGCGTCTGGCCGAGTCGGAGTCCGGCAGGAACGAGCCGATCGCGATCGTCGGCATCGGCTGCCGGTTCCCGGGCGGCGTGAGCTCGCCCGAGGGACTGTGGCAGCTGGTCGCCGACGGCGTCGACGCGGTCGGCCCGTTCCCGGCCAACCGCGGCTGGGACGTGGAGAACCTGTACGACCCCGACCCTGAAACGCTCGGCCGGACGTACGCCCGCGAGGGCGGCTTCCTCTACGAGGCGGACGGCTTCGACGCCGGCTTCTTCGGAATCAGCCCGCGCGAGGCGCTGGCCCTCGATCCCCAGCAGCGTCTCCTCCTGGAGACGACCTGGGAGGCGCTGGAGAACGCCGGCATCGACCCGGCCGAACTGCGCGGCAGCACGACCGGCGTGTTCGCCGGTGTGTCGGGGCACGAGTACGCCTCCATCACCCACCAGGGCCCGGAAGGCGTCGAAGGCTACCTGCTGACCGGCAACACCATCAGCGTCGCCTCCGGGCGCATCGCCTACAGCTTCGGGTTCGAGGGCCCCGCGGTCACGGTCGACACCGCGTGCTCGTCCTCGCTGGTCGCCATGCACCTGGCGGCCCAGGCCCTGCGCAACGGCGAGTGCACCATGGCCCTCGCCGGCGGCGCCGCGGTGATGGCCACCCCGGGCATGTTCCTGGAGTTCAGCCGCCAGCGCGGTCTGTCCCCGGACAGCCGCTGCAAGTCCTTCGCCGACTCGGCGGACGGCACCGCCTGGGCCGAGGGCGCCGGCATGCTCCTCCTGGAGCGCCTGTCCGACGCCCAGGCCATGGGCCACCGCGTGCTCGCCGTCATCCGTGGCACCGCCGTCAACCAGGACGGCAAGAGCAGCCAGCTCAGTGCCCCGAACGGGCCCGCGCAGCAACGGGTCATCCGCCAGGCGCTGGCCGGTGCCGGCCTCAAGCCGGGCGAGGTGGACGCCGTCGAGGCGCACGGCACCGGCACCAGGCTCGGGGACCCGATCGAGGCGCAGGCCCTGCTCGCCACCTACGGCAAGGACCGGCCCGCCGACCAGCCGCTGTGGCTCGGCTCCTTCAAGTCGAACATCGGACACGCCCAGGCCGCGGCCGGTGTCGGCGGTGTCATCAAGATGGTCCAGGCGATGCAGCACGGCCTGCTGCCCAGGACCCTCCACGTCGACACCCCCACCCACCACGTCGACTGGGAGGCCGGGGCCGTCTCCCTGCTGACCGAGGCCACGCCCTGGCCCGAGACCGACCGCCCGCGCCGGGCCGGCGTCTCCTCCTTCGGCATCAGCGGCACCAACGCCCACATCATCCTCGAACAAGCACCCGAGCCCGCATCGGTTGAAGCACTCCCTGCTCCGCCGGTGGTCCCCTGGGTGCTGTCGGGCAAGACCGAGCAGGCCGTGCGCGACCAGGCCGCCCGCCTGGCCGAGCACGTCACCAGCCACCCCGACCAGGACATCACCCG
>NZ_JBEXJT010000095.1:0-801 GCF_040609255.1 Kitasatospora sp. NPDC004723
CCGCGGAGACCACCACCGTGTGCGACACCCCTGGGGTGTTGTCCACGAAATTGGTGATCAGCCAGTTCAGGTTCTGTGCGGCCTGGCTCATCTGACTCAACTCAACGCTCCTGGTGGTTCGAGCCGCCGAAGAGATCGGTGCTGCGATTCTGCTGTCCGTTGCCGGACGGGTCTACCTGATCGGGGTCGATCCGGAAGCTTCCGGTGGTGCCGGCACTGCGGCCCTGCTCGACGCCGCGGCGCAGGTTGGTGAGCCGGCCGCGGACCTCCTCGGGCGCGCGGGAGACCTGCGGTCCGTCCTGCGGGGTGGGCTTGGCGTTGCCCGCCACCAGGTTCTGCTTCGGCACGCGCCGGGGCAGGCCGGCGGGGGTGGTGCCGCCGGAGGAGGGCTCGCGCAGCTTCTCGGCCCGCTGCCAGTCGCCGTCGTTGGGCGACTGCCAGTCGGCGTTGCCGGCGGCGGTCGGGCCGGTGGGCCCGTAGCCGCCGAGGGCGGACACGTCGTGGCCGCGGGGCTCGGCCGGGGTGGCGGAGGTGTCCTTGGCGCCGGTGAACCAGTTCGGGCTGTCGCCGCCGCCGTTGCCGTCCTGGCCGGCCGGGAAGCCACCGCCGGCCAGCTGCTGGCCGGGGCGGCGCTGCGGCAGCCCGGACGGCAGGGTGGTGGGGGCGGCGGGGGCGGTGTCGGCGGCCGGGAGGGCGGGCTGCTCGGGGGCGTACGGGTGGCCCGCCGGGGCCTCCTCGGTCGGCCGGCCGTACTGCTCGTCGGCGTAGCCGGACCCGTCGTAGCCGGTGTCCTGGCCGTAC
>NZ_JBEXJT010000095.1:897-4249 GCF_040609255.1 Kitasatospora sp. NPDC004723
CGTACTCGTCCGTCCGGCCGTACTCGTCCGTCCGGCCGTACTCGTCCGTCCGGCCGTACTCGTCCGTCCGGCCGTACTCGTCCGTCCGGCCGTACTCGTCCGTCCGGCCGTACTCGTCGTAGCCCTGCTGCGGGTACTGGCCGTAGCCGTCCTGCTGGTAGCCGTCCTGGCGGTAGCCCTCGGCGTCGTAGCCGCCGTCCCGGCCGTACTCGTCCCGGTAGCCGTACTGGTCGTCGGCGTAGCCGGACTGCCCGTAGCCCTGCTGCGGGTACTGCTCGTCCTGGGCGTAGGCCTCGTCGTTGCGGCGGCCGTAGGCCGGGTAGTCCTCGTCGACCTCGGCGTCCAGCACCGGCGGCTGACTGTCCTGCGGTCCGGCCTCCAGCGCGGCGCGGCGGACCTGGTCCAGGCGCTGCGAGCGCTGGACGGCCTCCAGGGCCGGGCTGAAGCCGGTGGAGCCGGCGTTGCCCATGCCGGTGAGGTGGTCGTCGAAGCCGAGTTCGGCGGCGCTGCGGACCGGGTCGTGGTCGACGGGCCACTGGGGGGCCGGCTCCTGCTCGGCGAAGATCCGGGAGACGGTGAACTGCTCCTCGGGCTCCGGCGCCGCGGCCATCTGGGTCACGAACGGCGGCAGCATGACCAGCGAGGTGGTGCCGGCCGACTCGCCGGACGGGCGGAGCTGGACGCGGATGTCGTGCCGCTGGGAGAGCCGGCCGACCACGAACAGGCCCATGCGGCGGGAGATGGTGGCGTCGACCGTGGGCGGCTCGGCCAGCTTCTCGTTGATCTCCGCGAAGTCCTCGGCGGTGAGGCCGATGCCCTTGTCGTGGATCTCGACGAGCACCCGGCCGTCCGGCAGCCGGGTCGCGTTGACCAGCACCCGGGTCTGCGGGCTGGAGAACGTGGTGGCGTTCTCCAGCAGCTCGGCGAGCAGGTGGACGAGGTCGGTCACGGCGGCGCCGACGACCTCGGCCTCGGGGATGCCGGAGAGCTCGACGCGCTCGTACTGCTCCACCTCGGACGCGGCGGCGCGCAGCACGTCGACCAGCGGGACCGGGGTGTTCCAGCGGCGGCCGGCCTCCTCGCCCGCGAGGACGAGCAGGTTCTCACCGTTGCGGCGCATACGGGTGGCGAGGTGGTCCAGCTTGAAGAGGTTCTCCAGCTGGTCCGGGTCGGCCTCGTTGTTCTCCAGGTCGGTGATCAGCGCCAGCTGGCGCTGGATCAGGCTCTGGCTGCGGCGCGACAGGTTGGTGAAGATCGCGTTGACGTTGCCGCGCAGCAGCGCCTGCTCGGCGGCGAGCGCGACCGCCTGCCGGTGGACCTGGTCGAAGGCCCGGGCGACCTCGCCGATCTCGTCCTTGCCGTGCAGCGGGATCGGGGTGACGTTGGTGTCCACCCGGTCCGGGTCGGTCTTGGAGAGCCGCTCGACCAGCTCGGGCAGGCTGTGGTCGGCGATGTCCAGGGCGGCGTTGCGCAGGGTGCGCATGCCGAGGATCATCGAGCGGGCCACGTAGCCGGTGAGGACACCGGCCAGGATCAGTGCGGTGAGCACGATCAGCGAGTTGAGGATGGCGTCGAAGCGGGCGTTGTCGCGCAGCTCGGAGGCGTCCACGAGCACGTCGTCCAGCAGCGCGACCTCGGTGGCGCGGAGGCTGGCGATGTGGGTGTTGGCGGCCTGGTTCCAGTTCTCCGGCGTCAGACCGGAGTCCTTGGCGTCCTTGTAGGCGCGGTCGGCGATCTCCTTGCCCTGGGACTGGCCGTTGGCGGCCGCCTGGGTGTAGGCGGCGCCGAGGTTCAGCAGGCCCTGCATGGTCGGGACGCTGCCGTTGGGCATCCGGTAGGCCGCGCGCTGGTCGGCGTTGGCCTGGACGACCTGGGCGTCGGCGTACTTCCCGGCGTCCTCGGGGGCGCTGCCGATGTTGAACTCGGAGATCGCGGTCTGTTCCAGGCGCTGGGCGACCAGCAGCTGCTGGATGAGGTCGACGTTCTCGTACCGGGTGGTCTTCTGGGCGGAGATGCCGACCAGCAGCTGCAGCATCAGGGCGCGCTGGGTCGAGGCCGAGGCCTTGGCCAGCGACATGGCGTAGATCGAGCGGCCCTTGCTGGTCAGGTTGGACGAGCCGAGGCCGACCGAGTTGTCGTAGGACAGCAGCGGCGCGAACATCACCGAGTAGGCGCTGACGGTCGCGGAGGCGAACAGGTTGTCGGCGTAGGCGGTGGCGCGCAGCTGCGGCAGGTGGACGACCACCTGCTGGAAGGCCTCGTGCCGCCGGGGGAGTTCGCCGGACTTGTCGCTGGCCTCGTAGGCCGCGTTGTAGGCCTTGAGGGCGGCGTCGGTGGTCGAGCGCGCCTTGGTGACGTCGTTGTTCGGGTCCTGCTTGGTGATCAGGGGTATGAGCGTCTTGTCGCGCTCGCTCTCCAGCGCTTCGGCGAGCTCGGTGGCGGCCTTGGCGAGGGTGGCGGTGCGCTGGGCGCGGTCGGCCTTGATGAAGCCGTCGATCGAGGTGTTGACGCGCAGGCCGCCGAAGACCAGGGCGATGACGACCGGGATCAGCAGGATCGCGATCAGTCGGGCGGGCACGCGCCAGTTGCGCGGGCGCACGAAGTCGTACCGGCTGCTCTTGGGGCCGTTGTCGTTCGTGCCGCCGCCGGGGCCGGTCCCGGTGGTGGAGCCGGTGTCCGGGCCGGACGCGCGGTCCTTGCCGGGGTTCGGCTGCTGCGGTGCCGGGGCCGTTGGCGGCCGTTCCTCGACCGGCGTGAACGCCGAGAACCCGCCCGGTTCCGGTGCGGTGCCGTTCGGCTCGCTCTGGCGGGGCTCGGAGCGCCGCTGCGGGGCGACCTGCTGCTTACGCCTCACTCGACAACTACCTCTCGGCCGACAGCCGGCCATGGATCAATCCAGCGCTACCCCGGGGGCCGCCCGCTCCGGGGAACGGCAGCCGTATGGGATCCAGGGGTAGCTGGAATTTCAGCACGTGCGGGGATGGGGGACAAACAGCTGCTGGTGGGCGGAGTGGGTGGTGCAATTCAGGACAATCACCGACATGTTGGAGCAAAACTGTGGTCTTCTGGCGCTGAGTGATGCCGATTCGCTACAAACAGTCATTGTTGATCACGAAATGCCTACCGAACTGTTATCCGCCGCTTATGCGAGGGTCTTGCGCGAGGCGCCCGGACGACACCTCTCCGCAAGCGAACGTGCCCCGGTACCCCGTCGGCGCGACGGGGTACCGGGGCCGCCGGCCTCGGTGTCCGCTCAGCGCAGGCGGGCGAGGAGGGCGTGTTCGACGAGGGTGATGAGGGCGCTCTTGGCGCTGTCGCGGCGTCGGGCGTCGAGGGTGATGACGGGGGTGTC
>NZ_JBEXJT010000096.1:0-4082 GCF_040609255.1 Kitasatospora sp. NPDC004723
AAGCTAAGCCTCACAGCGCCGATGGTACTGCAGGGGGGACCCTGTGGGAGAGTAGGACGCCGCCGAACAAATTTTGAGAAGAACCCCCGCCGGTTATCCGGCGGGGGTTCTTTGCGTTTACCGAAAATCTCTCAGCTGGGTGGTTGGGCGGTGCCCCAGCTGGGGCGGCTCTCCCCGTGGCCGGTGGTGTCGGTGATCCGGGTGGCGCCGGAGCCGTCGGCGCGCATGGTGTAGAGCTCGGAGGTTCCGCCGGCGGGGGCCTGGGCGAAGGCGATCGTGGTGCCGTCGGGGGAGTAGGAGGCGATGCCGTAGGTGGTGTCGGACGGTCCGGGGGTGAGTGCTTCGACGGCGGTGCCGTCGGGGTGGACGGTGTAGATGCCGCCGCCGGGGGCGTTGTCCGGGCCGGCGGGGTAGGTGGTGAAGACGATGCGGCTGCCGTCGGGGGACCAGTTGGCGCGGTCGCCGGCCCGCAGTTCCCACGGGGTGAGGCGGCGCAGGCCGGTGCCGTCGGCGTTGACGATGTAGAGCGCGCGGCTGTTGGCGGGCTGGCCGGTGGCGCTGGTCCGGTAGGAGAAGACGAGCTGTTTTCCGTCGGGGGACCAGGCCGGGTCGGTGACGACGCCGGAGTAAGGGGTGTCGTTGGTCAGGAAGGTGAGCCGCTGGGCGGTGGTGCCGTCGGGGGCGATGAGGTAGAGGTCGCTGTACTGGATCTGCTCGCTCGTCGGGTCGGCGGTGCCCCAGCCGCGGGTGAAGGCGAGCTGCTTGCCGTCGGGGGACCAGGCGGGCATGGTCTCTGTCTCGTTGAGGCAGTCGGGGGCGCCGGCCTCGCAGAGCGAGCCCAGTGGGTGGATGTTCTGTCCGTCGGTGGCGGTGGTCCAGATCCGGCCGGGGGAGTCGCCGCCGGTGCGGTCGAAGGCGAGGGTGGTGCCGTCGGGGGACCAGGCGGGGTGGTCGTCGCGGGTCTGGTCGGCCGGCTGGGTGAGTTGCCGGCGGGTCTTGCCGTCGGGGGTGACGGCGAAGATGGCGCTGGTGAGGCGGTCCTGGTCGAGGAAGACCCGGCCGGCGATGAGGCCGTTGTGCGCCGCTGGGGCCGTGGGGGTGGCCGCGGCGGCGCCGACTACGCCCGCGGTGGCGTCGGCGACGGCGGGTTCGGCGGCCGGGGCCGGGGTCGGGGTGGGGGTGGGGGCTTCGGTGCGGATCTCGCTGAGCGGGATGTCGCCGGGCTGGGCGCCGCAGCCGGTGAGCAGGGTCCCGGCGAGCAGGAGGCCCGCACCGGCGCGGTGGCGGGTGCGGGCCGTGGTGGGGGTGGTGTGGGAGAGCCGTGTCCGTGTGCGGGTCATCCGCGTCTCATCTCCGTCTCCGATCCGCCCGGCGCGGCCGGGCGTGAGCCCCCCGAAGGAGCTGTCACTGTGTCAGATCGGAGAGGGGCGGGCGGGGAGACACGCAACGGGCCGCGTCCGCTCGGAGACGGGGAGTCATCCGTTCGCGGGGCGTGGACGGGGCGCGTGGCCGGACTTCGGTCAGCCCCGGGCGGCGCGGCGTTCGGCCTTGGCGACGGCCTCCGCCTCGTCCTCGGCCTCGGCGGTCTCCAGGGTGGGCGCGGTGCCGCCGAGGTGGACGGGCAGCCACCAGGTGTCGTCGGGGCCGGAGGGCTTGCCGGGGTACTCGCGCTGGGCCCGGTCGAGCATCTCGGTCATCGCGGCGCGCAGTCGGCGGGTGACCATGACGGGCTTGTCCTCGGGCGTCAGCACGATCGGTTCGCCGATCATGATGGTGACCGGGACGTGCCGCTTGGTGAGGGTCTTGGGGCGGCCCTTGGTCCACAGCTGCTGGGTGCCCCAGAGGACGACGGGCAGCAGCGGGGTGCCGGAGTCGGCGGCCATCCGGGCGGCGCCGGTCTTGAACTTCTTCAGCATGAAGGAGCGGCTGATGGTCGCCTCGGGGAAGACGCCGACCACCTCGCCGGCCCGCAGGGCGCGGACGGCGGCCTCGTAGGCGGGCTGACCGTCGGTGCGGTCGACGGGGATGTGCTTCATGCCGCGCATCAGCGGGCCGGAGACGGCGTGCTTGAAGACGTCGTCCTTGGCCATGAAGCGGGTCTTGCGCTTGCCGCCGCGGTAGGCGCCGAGGCCGGCGAAGAGGAAGTCGAGGTAGCTGATGTGGTTGCTCACGAGCACCGCCCCGCCCTTGGCGGGGATGTGTTCGGCGCCGACGATCCTGATGCGCACGTCGAGTGCGCGGAAGACGGTCAGCGCGGCGCCGATCACCGGCGGGTACACGAGCTCTGCCACGGTCAGTCCTGACTTCGACGGGCCTGGCGGCCCGGTACGGCGGGGACCCGCGTGCCGTAGGTGGGGGCCGACCGGGGGCGCGGCACACCGCGGTGGCCACGGGCGATACACGGAGATGATCCCCCGAACGGGTACCCGCTGTCACCTGAGCGGTGCCCGCGGGGCCCGATCGGGAGGTGTGATGTGCGTGATGAGCCCGGCCGGGAACTTTTCCCGGCCGGGCGTCCGGTCGGTTTTCTCCGGCCCGGGCCGGCTCAGGCGGCCAGGTCGGTCCGGGTGCGGGCGCGCAGGACCAGGAGGTACGCCTCGCAGCCGAGGCAGTAGCCGAACGCGGCGTTGAGGAAGGCGGCGGCCAGCGCGAACCCGGTGGCGAGCAGGCCGAGCCAGGCGACTCCGGTCAGGAGGCCGGCCGTGCCGACGGCGGCGAAGACCAGGCCGACCCCCTGGGCGAACCGCGGCGGGCGCTCGTCCTCGGTCTCGGCGGGTGGTGCCAGCCGGGGCCGGACCAGGGTGCGGTAGAGCCAGGAGTAGGGGGAGCGGCGCAGGCCGCCGAGGGCGCCGAGGGCGAAGACGAGGGTCTGGGCCGCGAGCAGTGCACCGCTGCCGGTGAGCAGGACGGCGATCAGGACGAGGGTGGTGAGGGCGGCGGCGAAGCGCGGGCCGCGGGGGTCGATCTGCACGGGGACTCCGGGGCGGGGAGGGCGGCGGGGCGCGCGGCGACGGGGTCGCGCGGGCGTCCGGGAGGGCCGGGGCGCGCGTCAGCGACAGCGCGAGGCCGTGGCCCGGCACAGGTCGACCACCCGGCGGGTGGTCAGCAGCGGCTGTACGGGGCGGTCGGAGTCCACGGGCCGATCGTACGCGGGCCCGGTGACACGGGTCGAGGGGGGGTTGCGGGAGGGCCGGGCCCCCGTCGTCGGCGCGTTGCGGGGGCGGAGCAGACTGGGGGGATGACCGGGTTGGTGGTGTGTGTTGTCGTGCTCGTGGCCGCGAGCACGTTCGGGCTGATCCGAGCGAAGCGTGACGGGAGGCTGAGGGTGCGGGAGCGGGACGGGGCGGTGCGGCTGTCGGCGGCGGAGCTGGGGGAGGCGCTCGGGGAGCGGGCGACGCTGGTGCAGTTCTCCACCGCGTTCTGCCAGCCGTGCCGGGCCACCCGGCGGGTGCTGGCCGAGGTGGCGGGGATGGTCGGCGGGGTTGCGCACGTCGAGCTGGACGCCGAGGAGCGGTTGGAGCTGGTGCGGCGGCTGGAGATCGTGCGGACGCCGACCGTGCTGGTGCTGGACGCCGGTGGCCGGGTGGTGCGGCGGGCGGCCGGGCAGCCGCGGAAGGCGGATGTAATCGCGGCGCTGGGTGCGGCGGTCTGAGCCCTGTCCGGGGTGTCCGGGGTGGCCCGGGCCGTGGGCGCCGGGGTGCGGGCGGGGGCGTGCGGGATGCCGCCGAGGTGAATCCGGTGGCCCGAGGGCAGCCCCGTCGGGTGGAGCCCGAGGTGGCCTGGGGCAGGATGGCCCTGACGAGGCACGCCGGCCGGGGGCGCGACGTAAGCTACTGGTGAGTAGTGACCGTCGGGCTACTGGCGGGTATGCTGCCAGCAAGTTCCGGACCGGCACGGGAACACGCTGCCGGGAGTGGGTGCGAGCCGTGTACGCGCCCACGTGCACTGCCGCAGCCGCCGGACGAGACCAGTACAGGAGACAGGCCGTGAGCTTGAGGATCGTTGTCTGTGTGAAGTACGTGCCGGACGCGACGGGTGACCGTCGTTTCTCGGACGATCACACCACCGACCGGGAGGGCGTG
>NZ_JBEXJT010000097.1:0-3425 GCF_040609255.1 Kitasatospora sp. NPDC004723
ACCGGCACCAACATCAACTGGCCCACCCTCCTCGGCCACCACCCCACCCACACCACCCTCCCCACCTACCCCTTCCAACACCAGAGCTACTGGCTTCACCCCACCCCCACCACCGGCGACATCACCACCGCCGGCATCACCCCCAACCACCACCCCATCCTCAGCACCACCATCGAACTGCCCGATGGGGAAGGGGCTGTCTTCACCGGTCGGCTGTCCCAGACGACGCATGCCTGGCTGGCGGAGCACGCCGTGCACGACACGGTCGTCCTGCCCGGCACCGCCTTCATCGACCTACTGCTGCACGCCGCCGAGCAGGTCGGCTGCAGCGAGATCGACGAGCTCACCCACCATGTCTTCCTCGCCGTCCCCCAGCGCGGCGCCCGCCACCTGCGGCTGACCGTGGGTCCGGCGGACGACTCCGGGCGGCGGCCCTTCACCGTCCATTCGCGTCCGGAGGACGCGGGCGAGGGCAACGAGTGGACGCGTCACGCGACCGGCTTCCTCGCGGTGGGGGCCTCCACCACGCCGCCGGATCTGACTGCCTGGCCCCCGGCCGGCGCCGCGCCGCTCGAACTCGACGACTTCTACGCCCGGTTCACCGACCAGGGCTACCACTACGGCCCGACGTTCCAGGGCCTGCGGGCCGCCTGGCGCGACGGCAGCACGACGTACGCCGAGATCGCGCTTCCCGAGGAAGCCCACTCCGACGCGGCCGCATACGGCATCCACCCGGCGCTGCTGGACGCCGCGCTGCACCCCGGGGCGTTCACGCTCGCGGCCACGGCCGGCGACGCCGACCACCCCGGGCCTGTACGGCTGCCGTTCTCGTGGAGCGGGGTGTCCCTGCACGCAGTGGGAGCGACGGCGCTGCGCCTGCAGATCACTTCGGCGGGTGACGACGTGGTGTCGCTCGCCATCGCCGACGCCACGGGCGCGCCCGTGGCGACGATCCGTTCGCTGACCATGCGTCCGGTGTCGGCCGAACAGCTCGCCGCCGCCGCACGCGGCCCGCAGCGTGACACGCTGCACCGTCTCGACTGGACGCCGGTCACCGTTCCGACCGCGCAGGCCGACGCGCCGCGCTCCGGCGGCTGGGCGGTCCTGGGCGCCGACGACTCGCGGCTGTCCGCCGCTCTTGAGACGGGCGGGGTTCCCGTCGAGCAGTACGCGGACCTGGACACGCTCGGCACGGAGATCGCGGCCGGCGCCGCCGTACCGGCAGTCGTGGTCGCCACCGTCGCCGGCGGTGCCTCGTCCGTCGCGGCCACGCACGACGCCGCCCACGGGATGCTCGGGTTCCTCCAGCAGTGGCTCGCCGATGACCGGTTCGCAGCCACCCGCCTGGTAGTCCTCACCCAGGATGCTGTCGAAGCCGATCTCACGGGTGCCGCGCTGTGGGGCCTGATCCGCTCCGCCCAGGCCGAGCACCCCCACCGCATCACCCTCATCGACACCGACGGCCAGGACGCCTCCCACCGCGCCCTCCCCGCCGCCCTCACCACCGAGGAACCCCAACTCGCCCTCCGCGAAGGCCGAGCCCACGCCCCCCGCCTCACCCGCGCCACCCTCCCCCACGACACCGCCGCACCCGTCCTGGACCCCCACGGCACCATCCTCATCACCGGCGGCACCGGCGCCCTCGGCACCCGCCTCGCCCGCCACCTCGTCACCCAACACGGCGCGCACCACCTCCTCCTCACCAGCCGCCGCGGCCCCCAAGCCCCCGGCGCCACCGAACTCACCAACGAACTCACCGCACTCGGCGCCCAGGTGACCATCACCGCCTGCGACACCGCCGACCGCGACGCACTCGCCGCCCTCCTCGCCGCCATCCCCGGCGAGCACCCCCTGACCGCCGTCATCCACACCGCCGGCGTCCTGGACGACGCCACCATCACCTCCCTCACCCCCGACCAGCTCAGCGCAGTCCTCCGGCCCAAGGCCGACGCGGCCTGGCACCTCCACGAGCTCACCCAGGACACCGACCTCTCGGCGTTCGTCCTCTTCTCCTCCATCGCGGGCGTCATCGGCAGCGCGGGCCAGGCCAACTACGCCGCCGCCAACACCTACCTCGACGCCCTCGCCCACCACCGCCACACCAACGGACTCCCCGCCACCTCCCTCGCCTGGGGCCTGTGGGACACCGAGACCGGCATGGGCGGCCTCGGCACCACCGACCGCAGCCGCCTGGCCCGCACCGGCCTGATGCCGATGCCGAACGAGCAGGGCCTGCGGCTCTTCGACCTCGCCCTGTCCCTGGGAGAAGCGTCCACGGTCGCCGCCGCGATCGACACCGCTGGACTGCGCGCCCAGGCTGCGGCGGGTACCCTCTCCCCCGTGCTCCGCGGCCTCGTCCCCGCGCCCTCCCGGCGCGCGGCACAGTCCGGCGGGGGCGCCACCGGTCATGCCTCGGCAGTGACGCGTCGACTGGCGGGGCTCCCCGAGGCAGAGCAGCAGGGCATTCTGCTGGACCTCGTGAGGTCGGCCGTCGCCACCGTACTGGGCCACTCCGACCCCGGTTCGATCGCCGGCGAGCGCCCGTTCCAGGACCTGGGACTGGACTCACTCACGGCCGTCGAACTGCGCAACACGCTCAACGCCACCACCGGTCTGCGCCTGCCGGCCACCCTCGTCTTCGACCACCCCAGCCCGACCGCCCTCGCGGACAAGCTGCGGACCGACCTCGTCGGCGCCCAGACGGAGACCTCCCGCTCAAGTGCGGTCTCCCGTCCCCTGACCGGCGACGCCGACGAGCCGATCGCGATCGTCGGCATCGGCTGCCGGTTCCCGGGCGGCGTGAGCACCCCGGAGGAGCTGTGGCAGCTGGTCGCCGACGGCATCGACGCGGTCGGGGGGTTCCCCACCGGGCGCGGCTGGGACGTGGAAGGCCTGTTCGACCCGGACCCGGACGTCTCCGGCAAGACGTACGCCCGTGAGGGTGGCTTCCTGCACGACGCCGACCTGTTCGACGCAGGGTTCTTCGGGATCAGCCCCCGTGAGGCCCTGGCCATCGACCCGCAGCAGCGTCTGCTGCTCGAGACCAGCTGGGAAGCGGTCGAGAACGCCGCGATCGACCCGGCCCTCCTCCGGGGCACCCGGGTCGGCGTCTTCGCCGGCATGATCGCCCAGGAGTACGCCTCGATGTCGGCCGACGAACCGGATGTCGAGGGGTACCTCGTCACCGGCCTCGCCGCGAGCGTGGCGTCGGGCCGGGTGTCGTACAGCTTCGGGTTCGAGGGTCCGGCGGTCACGGTCGACACCGCGTGCTCGTCCTCGCTGGTCGCGCTTCACCTGGCCGCCCAGGCCCTGCGCAACGGCGAGTGCACCATGGCGCTCGCGGGTGGCGTGACCGTGATGGCGACCCCGGGCATGTTCCTGGAGTTCAGCCGCCAGCGCGGTCTTGCGCCCGACGGCCGCTGCAA
>NZ_JBEXJT010000098.1:0-3023 GCF_040609255.1 Kitasatospora sp. NPDC004723
TGCCGGGCGTGCGCAGGGCGGTGACGGAGAACGACATCACGATCCGGTGGTCGCCGTGGGAGTCGAGCGCGGTGCCGCGCGGGACGCCCGGCCGGGCCTCGATCCGGTCGGCATGTCGACGGTCAGGCCCGACAGCCTGCCGTCCCGGGAGCTCCGGACGGTGACCCGGTCCGTGCCGACCTGCACCCGCGCGTTGCGCTGGCCGCCTGGGCCGGGAGCTGGACGACGGCCGTCACGGTGCCCGCCGCGCGATTGGGTCCGGAGTTGCCGAAGAAGACGCGGTAGGTGATGGTCCCAGGCGCGCCCGACGCGGTGACCGTGGCGTAGAGATCGGCAGGACCGGAGGCGTGGGCGGGCTGCGCGAGAGTGAGCAGCCCGGTGGCGAGCAGGACCGCGAGCGGTCCTGCCGCGCGAGCGCGAAGCGGGCGCATGGGGCTTCCTTCCGCTCGGCGCACTGATGGCGGCCAGTGGCCCGTCGGCGTATCACCATCGCCGCGCCGAGGCGCCACAGGGTGGTGATGAAGCCCGCATTCCGGCCTTGGCGTGAACGGGACGCCCCGTCATCGTGATCCCGTTCCGTCGGTGCGTCAGACGACCTGCCAGGGATGCCCGGTGGGTCATCGGGCCAGACTCCCCGCAGCTGGGCCAACCGATCAGGTGTGGCAACGGCCGCCAGAAGCCGCCCGGTGCCACAGGAGCCCCCACCTTGTCCAGCCTGAGGTGTGAGGAGCTACGACCGGGCCTCCGGTGGTCCCACGACATGACCTTGCCGTTCGGCGTGGGGCCCACGTCCCTGCCGCACTCGCGTGCGAGCCGGAGACGCGGGCCCGACAGACGGCCGAACGAGGCTGAGCGCCTACTCCGGATCCTCACGCAGGTTGCTGGAGGCGGGGGGCTTCTGCTTGTCCGACTTCGGGGGCCACGCGTACGGGGGGAGCCTCCGGTGCAGGGGCCGTCCGGTCCCGCCGTCCTTCTCCTCGAACGAGGCGGCTCGGATGGTACCGAAGGACACCTCGCTGTCCCGCATGACGTCCACTCCTTCCACCCGGAAGGCGATCCATCCCGCGCCGGGCTGGGGCCCCGAGACCCACGGGGTGACCACACTGCGGACGTTGGTCTCGCCCGCCACGATGGTGCCGCGGTGGCCGTCGGGGTCGGTGACCCTGACGCCCGTGTCGGTGAAGGCGAGGCGGCTCCTCGTACCGTTCGGCCCCTCGACCCACTGGGCGGTCACGCCCGTCACGTCGGCCGTGTCGGCGGCGACGGTGCCCCAGTCCTGACCACCGTTGCTTCGGACGTTGATGCCGGACGGGGGGAACTCGATCCGGCCGTCCGTGGCGTCCCGGCCCTGGACCCACTCGGTGTTGACCCCGTTCAGGTCCGCCGTGTCGGCGGCGACGGTGCCCGGTTCCTGGCCGCCGTCCCTGCGGACGCTGATGCCCGCCGACGGGAACTCGATCCAGCCCTTGCCCGTATTGCGGTCGCCGACCCATGCGGTGTTGACGCCCTCGGCGTCGATGCGCGCGGCGACGACGGTGCCGAGTTCCGGGCCGGGGCCGTGATGGACGGTGATGCCGGTGTCGGGGAGTTCGATCCAGCCGGCGTTCGCGCCCTTCCCCCTGACCCTTTCGGTCCTCACCTCGTGGACGTCGGCGGTCCCGGCCAGGACCGTCCCCAGGGCGCCGTTGTCGTTGTCGACCCTCACGCCGCCCGTGGTGAAGGTGACCCGGCCCTGCTCCTCCGTTCCTTCGACCCACAGGGCACGCACCCCGCTCTCGAACTCGGGGATGCCCGCATGAACGGTGGTGGTGAGGAAGTACCCCTCCTGAAACTCTCCGCTGCTGTCGGTCGTCCCGGCCACGAGGGTGTAGGTGGTGCCCCGCTTCAGGGCGAGGGCGGGAGCGTGCCGGTGCGGCCCGAACCGTACGGGAGCGGGACGCGCCGGCGGGTCGGCGGGCTCCAACGTCCCATCCGGATAGCGGATCCAGTACTTGAGGCTGTCCGGACCGTCCCAGTGCAGGACGACGTCATCGCCGGCGTCCACCAAGGCGACCTCCGCGCGGAGGTTCTGCGGAACCAGCGGCGTCTGCTTCACCAAGGCGAGGTTGGTGACGAAGGGATAGCGATTGATGGACGTGCCGCCGTTGGCCGCCTTCTCGTTCACCCCGATGACAACCAGCCCTGCCTGGTCGGAAACCGGGATGTTCTCCAGTTTCAGGACGAAGGACTCCTGTCCGGGCAGCTTCACCCGCTTCCCCGAGGTGAAGCCGAATCGGAAGCGGCCCCCACTGTGCCAAACGAAGCTCGGTTCCGTACCCGACGGCTTTTCGTAGGTCCCGGTGACACTCGTCTTGATCGCCGACACATGGTCCGTCAGGTCACCGCTCCCGGTGCCGACCGGAATCAGCACATCGATGTGCTCGATCTTCACCTCGGTCAGGCTCGTGTTGGAGACGACCATGTAGACCGCCCCCACGGAGGGCGCACCGGGACGCGAGACTTGAAGCGGTGTCGGATCCGTGACGATCTCATAGTGCAGCACAGAGGGCACGGGTAAGGACTCCCTACCTTGGCTTTCACGGGGTGCGGACAGTGGACGCGTGTTCAATTCGGGCTGTTGCCCGGTGCCGCTGAGATCCTTCGAGGTCACACGTCCCGCTGGGGGATGCCAGCGGCCCCACCGACAGTAGGCAACCCCCGTTGTCCGAACCCTGCTGTCCTCGGGCTCTGTCCCGAATTGGCCCCTGCCTGACCAGAACCACAGCGCCGTCGAGCCTTGCGAGGGAAGGCGATCCATGAACCGCCCCTTCACCTGCAAGCCGGTCCGCACACCACCTTCCGCCCCGTTTCGCACACGGACGCCGGCCCCGTCCGCCCCCGGCCCTGCCTGCCCGGGACCCTGCCCACCTGGGCGGACGTGGCGGCCCCGGTCGCGGCGCCGGGGCGTGCGGCCGGGGCGCGCGAGCCGTGCGGGGGCACCCGGCCGGGTGCCCCCGCGCCGTCGCGTCTTTGCGCCGCGGTCA
>NZ_JBEXJT010000099.1:0-2557 GCF_040609255.1 Kitasatospora sp. NPDC004723
TCCAGCACGACGCCCTCGCCGACCTTGTGGCCCTCGGTGCGCGGCAGCCCGCGCTCCTTCGCCCAGCGGCCGTTGCCGACCATCACGATCGCGACCCGTGGCCTGCTCTTCTTCTGCTCGCCGCTGCGCCACCACCGCGACCTTCCCGAGGCCGCCTGATGGCCTGTTACACGGTGGTGACGGTTCCGTGGTGGTGTACGAACGGTTGACCTGCGAAGCTCTTCACATCGCAGCAGCCGGGCCCGCGAAGGAGACGCGGACCGCATTCGGCGCACAGCTGCACCAGACTCTGTTTCCGGGGGGAAATAGCCATGTCCGCGCACTCGTCCAACCGCCGTTCCCGCCTGCTCGCCACCGCCACCCTGGTGGCCGTCACCGGCACCGCCGCGCTCGTCCCGACGGCCGCCTTCGCTGACGCTCCCGCGACGGGCGACGCCAAGCCGCTGGTCGCCACCCTGGCGCCGAACGCGGGGCAGGCCCCGCTGGTCCGCGGCGGCAACGGCGCCGAGCTGACGATGACCGTCACCAACAACTCCGACCAGGACCAGCCGTTCCACCCGTCGGTGACCGTCAAGCCGGTGGGTTCCGCCCCGAACAACTGGAACTGGATCGGCTTCAGCGCCAAGGCGATCTCCGCACCGGCCACCTCCGGTACGGCGACCTGGGGCGCCAACGGATTCGCCGGCGCCGTCGTGCCCGAGAACCACATGGCCTCGGCGTCGTTCACGGTGCCGGCCCACACGACCTACACCTGGGCGGTCTCCTTCACGCTGAAGGCCGCGCTCCCGGCGGACGACACCGCCGTGGAGGTCGGGCTGGAGAACGACAAGAACGACAGCACCAACAGCGCCCCGGTGACCCTGCCGGTCGCCGCTCCCACCGGAGCCCTCGTCCAGAACTTCTCCCAGTGGGGCGACGTCTCGTTCAAGAAGTCGTTCGAGACCGATCTCGACCTGACCAACAACGGCGCGGACATCAACTCGACGATCAACCCGACGCTCCGCTACGGCGACGGCTCCAAGCCGACCCCGGCCACCCTCAAGCTGGACGTGCTGCAGGGCGGCCAGTGGGTCACGGTCCCCGGCTCGGCCAACACCTGGCAGCTGCCGTCGGTGACCGGCGGTCTCGGCAAGGGCGCGACCCAGCACTACAAGCTGCGGGTGTCGCTCGCCGACTTCACCGTGCAGCAGGGGGTCGTCTACACCTCCGACTGGCTCAGCCTCGCTCCGAACACCGACCAGGGCCCGATCGACACCGCCGTGAAGGCGCTGGTGCGCGTGGACGGCACCCCCGTCACGCCCGCCCCGGCCGGCCAGTGACCCGAGTCGCGGCAACGGAGCGCCGTCCCGATCGACTCGGGGCGGCGCTCCGGCGTGCGGCCCCGGCCGGCCGGCGACCGGGTGACGATGTCCGGAATCCGCGAGTGCCGCGGCTCGCGCCCGCCTAGGACTTTTCCGCCCGATCATGTGACTATCGCCTGAATTGCTCGTTGGTCCGGGCATGGGGCGGGGAGATCTGACGGATGCCGAGTGGGAACGGCTGCGGCCGTTCCTGCCGGTCAGTGACAGGCGTCGTGGCAGGTGGCGGGACCATCGGCGCTATGTGAAGGACCGCACGAAGTGGTCCCGCCCAGGCGAAACCCGGACGGGGCCGTTCCAGGGCGCTGCTCATCGAGGGGCGTGGATGACGAATCCCCGCGTCGGACCGCTCTGGCCCGCCTGACGTGACCGACCCCGGACCACCGTCAGCACGTCGTCGGTGATGTCCCGGCGGGTGTTGGGGTTGGCGCTGTCGTACACCCGCCATTGCCCGTCCGGGTTGCCCAGGTCTTCGGGGGACACGATGCCCCGAATGCCCAGGCGCCGAAGCGAGTTGGCTAGCTGCTGGGCTTCGTCTTCGTCCATGCTTCCCGCCCTCTCCGTGTGGGTGGGTTCAGGCTAGTGGGCTTCGCCGCCACCTCCACCGCCGCCACCGCCGGGGGATCGGGGTGTGGGAGCAACTGGCGGCCACCGCGACCTGGGCGCGGGTCGGACCGGTCCACAGTTCGTGGTCGGGGGTGTAGCCGGTCTCTTCGATGAGGGCGACGGTCCGGGCGAGGGCGTCCGGGTCGTGGCGCGTCGGGTCGGGGCGCTCGGGGTAGTGGTGCACGAACCCCCCGAGCCGCTCGCACACTCCGGCGTAGGGGCGTGTGTGGAGGATGAGGGCGTGCCAGCCCTCGTCCACGATGTTGGACGGGGTGATCCGCAGGGTGGGGAACCTGCGGGCGGTGACGACGAACTTCAGCGCCTCGGTCACGATGCGCTCGGCCGTGCGGACTGCCATGCCGGGGTTGTTGTCCACCACCGTGGCGGTGACGCCCCCGAACGCTTCGGGGGTCAGGAGGGTGCGGACGTCGTGCATGCGTGCTCCTTGGTCCTGTCGAGCCCAGCCCACGGGCGTGGGGAGGGAAGGGGGAGGGGGTGGCCCTCGCGCGAGCCGTGCGAGGGCCACCCCGGAAACCCTCCGTGGCTTGCTTTGCGCGGGTTTGGGTGGCGGCTTCGAGACGCGTCTCGAAGCC
>NZ_JBEXJT010000099.1:2567-2939 GCF_040609255.1 Kitasatospora sp. NPDC004723
CCGCGGGGTCTGGCTGGGGGGGGGTGGGGGGGGCGCCGCCCCCCCCCCCCCCCACCCCGCCACCGGAGGCGCGGAGCAGGAAGTCGATGAGGCCGACTTCCTGCTCCGAGGTGTGTCATCGGGGTGTACGACGGCGGTTGTCGGGGTTGGTTTCGGGGCTGAAGTGGCGGGCTTGGCGGGCGATCCAGGTGTATTCGGGGGTGCCGTCGGGGAGGGTGCGGAGTTCCCAGCGTCCGTGGCGGGTGATGGGCGGTGGGGGCGGGCCGACTTTGAGGGCGGTGATGACGCCGGTGATGACGGTGGTGAGGGCGAGGGCGAGGAGGGTGGCGAAGGCGGCGCCGATGAGGAAGTCGGTCACTTCGGGCTCGCTCG
>NZ_JBEXJT010000100.1:0-2388 GCF_040609255.1 Kitasatospora sp. NPDC004723
GTCCGCCTCGACCAAGCAGCACTCCGCACACAAGCAAACGCCGGAACACTCCCGACCACGCTCCGCGACATCGTCCGCACTCCGGCACGACGCGCCGCAGCGACCGGGGCGGGGGCCCTGGCGGCACGTCTCGCCGGGCTGGGCAAGGCCGAGCAGGAGCAGTTCCTGCTCGACCTGATCCGCGCTCAGATCGCCTCCGCGCTGGGCCACTCCGGCCCCGAGGCCGTCGATCCGGACCGCGCGTTCCAAGAACTCGGGTTGGACTCCCTCACCGCCGTCGAGCTGCGCAACAACCTGAACGCCGCCACCGGCCTGCGTCTGCCCGCCACGCTCGTCTTCGACTACCCGTCCGCGTCCGTCCTGGCCCGTTACCTGCGGGACCAGCTGGCGGGAGCAACGGGTGCCGCCTCGTCGTCCGTCGCCGTCCGTGCGGCGTCGGCGACGGACGACGAACCGATCGCGATCGTCGGCATGGCCTGCCGCTACCCGGGCGGGGTGACCACCCCCGACGAGCTGTGGGACCTGGTCTTCGCCGGCCGGGACGGCATCACTCCCTTCCCCTCCGGGCGCGGCTGGGACGCGGAAGGCCTGTACGACCCCGACCCCGACGCCGTCGGCAAGTCCTACACCCGTGAGGGCGGCTTCCTGCACGACGCCGACCTCTTCGACGCCGACTTCTTCGGGATCAGCCCGCGCGAGGCCCTCGCCATCGACCCCCAGCAGCGTCTCCTCCTGGAGACGACCTGGGAGTCGCTGGAGAGCGCCGGCATCGACCCGGCCACGATGCGCGGAAGCACCACCGGACTCTTCACCGGCGTCATGTACGGCGACTACGGCGTGCGGCTCATGCAGCAGCCCCCGGAGGGCTTCGAGGGATACCTCGCGACGGGCAGCGCGGGCAGCGTGGCTTCGGGCCGGGTGTCCTACACGTTCGGGTTCGAGGGTCCGGCGGTCACGGTCGACACCGCGTGCTCGTCCTCACTGGTGGCCCTGCACATGGCCGCCCAGGCCCTGCGCAACGGCGAGTGCACGATGGCGCTCGCAGGCGGCGTGACCGTGATGGCAGCGCCCAGCGTCTTCGTCGAGTTCAGCCGCCAGCGCGGCCTGGCCCCCGACGGCCGGTGCAAGTCCTTCGCGGCCTCGGCCGACGGCACGACGTGGTCCGAGGGCGCGGGCATGCTCCTGTTGGAGCGCCTGTCGGACGCCCAGGCCAACGGCCACCGCGTGCTGGCCGTGGTCCGCGGGTCGGCGGTCAACCAGGACGGTGCCAGCAACGGCCTCACCGCCCCCAACGGCCCTTCCCAGGAACGCGTCATCCGCCAGGCGCTCGCCAACGCCCGACTGACCCCCGCCGACGTGGACACCGTCGAGGCCCACGGCACCGGCACCAAACTCGGCGACCCGATCGAGGCGCAGGCCCTGCTCGCCACCTACGGCAAGGACCGCCCCGCCGACCAGCCCCTGTGGCTCGGCTCCTTCAAGTCGAACATCGGACACGCCCAGGCCGCGGCCGGTGTCGGCGGTGTCATCAAGATGGTCCAGGCCATGCAGCACGGCCTGCTCCCCAAGACCCTGCACGTCGACGCGCCCTCCCCGCACGTCGACTGGGAGGCCGGGGCCGTCTCGCTCCTGACCGAGGCCACCCCGTGGCCCCAGAGCGACCGCCCCCGCCGGGCCGGCGTCTCCTCCTTCGGCATCAGCGGCACCAACGCCCACATCATCCTCGAACAAGCACCCGTATTGGTTGAAACGGCGGCCGAGCCGTCTCCTGCTCTGCCGGTCGTTCCGTGGGTGCTGTCGGGCAAGACCGAGCAGGCCGTGCGCGACCAGGCCGCCCGCCTGGCCGAGCACGTCACCAGCCACCCCGACCAGGACATCACCCGTATCGCCCACGCCCTGGCCACCACCCGCACCCACTTCGACCACCGCGCCGCCACCACCGGCACCACCCAGGACGAACTCCTCACCGGCCTGCGCGCCATCGCCGACGGCACCAGGACCGTCAGCACCACCACCCCCGGCGGGAAGACGGCGTTCCTGTTCACCGGGCAGGGCTCCCAGCGCAACGGCATGGGCCGCGAACTGTACGACGTCTTCCCCGCGTTCGCCGCCGCCCTCGACGACGTCTGCGACCACTTCACGCCCCACCTCGAACACCCCCTGCGCGACGTCATGTTCGCCCCCGCCGGCAGCGAACTCGGCGACCTCCTCCACCAGACCGCCTACACCCAACCCGCCCTCTTCGCCCTCGAAACCGCCCTCCACACCCTCATCCGCACCTGGGGCGTCCACGCCGACTACCTCACCGGCCACTCCATCGGCGAACTCACCGCCGCCCACGCCGCCGGCGTCCTCACCCTCACCGACGCCACCACCCTCGTCGCCGCC
>NZ_JBEXJT010000101.1:0-1880 GCF_040609255.1 Kitasatospora sp. NPDC004723
CCGTGCTGCATCGCCTGGACCATCTTGATGACACCACCGACACCGGCCGCGGCCTGGGCGTGTCCGATGTTCGACTTCAGCGAGCCGAGCCACAGGGGCTGGTCGGCGGGGCGGTCCTTGCCGTAGGTGGCGAGCAGGGCCTGGGCCTCGATCGGGTCGCCGAGTTTGGTGCCCGTGCCGTGCGCCTCCACGGCGTCCACGTCGGCGGGGGTCAGCCGGGCGTTGGCGAGCGCCTGGCGGATGACCCGCTGCTGCGCGGGCCCGTTCGGGGCACTGAGCTGGCTGCTCCTCCCGTCCTGGTTGACCGCCGAGCCCCGGATGACGGCCAGCACGCGGTGGCCGTTGCGCTGGGCGTCGGACAGGCGCTCGAGCAGGATCATGCCCGCGCCCTCGCCCCAGCCCACACCGTCGGCCGCCGAGGCGAACGCCTTGCAGCGGCCGTCGGGGGACAGCCCGCGCTGGCGGCTGAACTCGACGAGGGTGGTGGGGATGGCCATGACCGTCGCACCGCCGGCCAGCGCCAGGTCGCATTCGCCGTTGCGCAGGGCCTGGGCGGCGAGGTGCGGGGCCACGAGTGAGGACGAGCACGCGGTGTCGACCGTGACCGCGGGTCCTTCGAGGCCCAGCGTGTAGGACACCCGGCCCGAAGCCACGCTGAACGCGCTGCCGGTGCCTATGTACCCCTCGAATCCGTCGGGGATGTTCTGGAACAGCCGCGTGCCGTAGTCGCCGTACATGACGGCCGCGAAGACACCCGTGCGACTGCCGCGCAGGGTGGTCGGAGCGATGCCCGCGGACTCGATCGACTCCCAGGCGGTCTCCAGGAGGAGACGCTGCTGGGGGTCGATGGCGAGGGCCTCGCGCGGGCTGATCCCGAAGAAGTCGGCGTCGAAGAGGTCGGCGTCGTGCAGGAAGCCGCCCTCACGGGTGTAGGACTTGCCGACGGCGTCGGGGTCGGGGTCGTACAGGCCTTCCGCGTCCCAGCCGCGCCCGGAGGGGAAGCCGGAGATCGCGTCCGTACCCGACGCCACCAGCTGCCACAGCTCCTCGGGCGATGTGACACCGCCCGGGTAGCGGCAGGCCATGCCGACGATCGCAATGGGCTCGGACGACGCGTCAGCGAGCTGCTGGTTGCGATTTCGCAGCCGCTCGTTCTCCAGCAAGGAGGCGCGCAGTGCCTCAACGATCTTGTCGGACGCCGTAACCATGGTCAGCTCCCCGCTTGAGTGGAATCAGGAATCGGTCTGGGCAAGGGCGATACGGATGAGGTCCTCGGCGTCCGCGTTCTTGATCGCGTCCGCCGCGTGCTCGCTCTCCGCCCGTGTCGGCGCCGGGTCTTCGCGTACGCCGGCCAGGCGCATCAAGACCTCGAGCACACCGGCCTCGCGGAGACGCGCCAGCGGTACGTCGGCGATGGCCCGCCGCAGGGCGGCCTCGTCCTCGCCCGGCGCGGCGGAGGTGTCCGCGGCGGTCGAGGGCGCGAGCTCCGTCCGCAGGTACTCGGCCATCGCCGCGGGCGTCGGGTAGTCGAAGACGAGCGTGGACGTCAGACGCAGGCCCGTCGCCGCGGACAGGCGGTTGCGCAACTCGACCGCCGTGAGCGAGTCGAAGCCCATGTCCATCAGCCCGCGCTCGGCGTCGATCGCCCCCGGCTTCTCGTGGCCCAGCGCCGCCGCGATGTGGGTACGGACCAGATCCAGGACGACGCGGCCCTGATCCGCCGCACTCAGCCCGCTCAGCTGCCCTCGCAGCGCCTCTGCCTCCCCGGCGCCGCCGGCTCGACCCGCGCGTCGTGCCGGAGTGCGGACGATGTCGCGGAGCGTGGTCGGGAGTGTTCCGGCGTTTGCTTGTGTGCGGAGTGCTGCTTGGTCGAGGCGGAC
>NZ_JBEXJT010000102.1:0-1865 GCF_040609255.1 Kitasatospora sp. NPDC004723
GCCGCCCTGCGCGTACCTCACGCCCCAGGGCTACCGGTGCCGACACCCGGCTGTCAGGCGAACCACACCGACATCACCCAATCAAGTTCAGTAGCCCCGGCGATGACGAACCGACCAGAGTTTTCTTCTTCGCCGAAGCGAGCCTCGCGCACCAGACCGCTGCCGCGCTACGCGACATCGGTGATCTCGACGGCGCGGCCCGCGAGTTCCGCCGGAGCGTCGACACCCGACAGGCGTCCGCGTTCACCCGAACCCACGCGGTAACCCTCGGCTACCTGGGGATGGTGCAGGCGCAGCAGCTCTCGATGGAGGAGGCCTGCGTCACGTGGTCGCAATCCCTCACCGCGATGGAGGGCGTTCGTTCGGGCCGGGCCCGCGACGTCGCCCAGCAGATACGCACCATGCTGTCCCCGTTTCGCGGCCGCCGGCTGCCGGGCGTGGACCAGGTCGACCAGCGCGCCGCCGCGTACCTCGCGGCGACCGCGTAGCCCGGCGTCGCGCGTCGCCGGGTTTCTACAGGAGGGGAAGACGATGAGCAGCACGTTCGAGGTTCAGGAACTCGGTCGCGTCGTCGGCGGACGCCGCGAGCCCACCGACGACTACTGGGGCGGCACGCAGGCCATCATCCGCCTGGACGGCAACCTGTTCCCTGCGGAAGCCACGAAAGGCCTTGAGGAGTTCTCCCACCTTGAGGTCCTGTTCCGGTTCCACCTGACCGACCCCACCGACCTCAACCCGGGCGCCCGGCGCCCGCGCGACAATCCGCAGTGGCCCGAGGTCGGAATCTTCGGGCACCGCAACATGCGCCGGCTGAACTGGCTCGGATCCTCGCGCTGCCGACTGATCAAGGTCGACGGCCTCGACCTCCACGTCCAAGACCTCGATGCTGTCGACGGCACCCCCGTCCTCGACGTCAAGCCCTGGTTCGCCGAGTTCGGGCCCCGCGGCGCCACCCACCAGCCGGAATGGGTCACCGAGATGCTCGGCAACTACTTCGCACCCCACGCCAGCAGCTGAGCACATGGCCCGGCCGATCGCGTTGCCCGTCCGGGCCACGCGATCGGGAGTTCTGCACCCCGGCGGCGGTGACGATCAGGACCAGGAGCAGGCCCAGGGTGTCGGTGGCGATGTGGCGCTTGCAGCCCTTGACCCGTTTCCCGCCGTCGTAGCCCTGGCTGTCGGCCGGGGCGTTCGGCGAGGCCTTCACCGACTGGCATCGATGATCGCCGCGCTCGGCAGGATCCGCCGGCCCTTCTTCGCCCTGAGCTGGTCACGGAGCGGGTCGTGGATCTGCTCGGCGGTGCCGTCGCTTTCCCACTCCTTGAAGTAGTCGTAGACCGTGGTGTGGGGCGGGAAGTCGTGCGGCAGGTAGCGCCAGGCGATGCCGGTCCGCGCGACGTAGAGGATCGCGTTGACCACTTCACGCAGTTCGGTGGTCGGCTCGCGCCCCTCGGCGCGAGCCGACCGCCAGCGCAGCAGCATCGGTCCGATGAGCTGCCACTGGTCGTCCTTCAGTGCTGCGGGACGCGCTCGAACAGGCCCACGGCGAGAACCTCGACCTCCGCCGCGAACTCGCCCGCCGCGCGGAGAAACCTCACCCTCACAAGCCCGAGTCATCGGACCTGCTGAGCGCGTCACATCGATCGAAAGAACAGCCTGAGCTGCGGCAACATGCTCAGATCGCGATCGAACCGGCGACAACGGAAGGCGGTCGGGACTTTTTCTTTCGTGTGACTGAGCGCTTCGATGGGCGACCTGAACAAGACCGGTCTGGGAATCGCCGGTCGGCTGGCTATGGACGCGGTTCCAGGGTGATGTGCGGGGACAGCGCGCGAAGAAAGTCGGGCGCGTCGAAGACCTTTCCC
>NZ_JBEXJT010000103.1:0-1680 GCF_040609255.1 Kitasatospora sp. NPDC004723
GGCGCGGGTGAGGCGGGGGGCGTGGGCTCGGCCTTCGCGGAGGGCGAGTTGGGGTTCTTCGGTGGTGAGGGCGGCGGGGAGGGCGCGGTGCGAGGTGTCGTGGCCGTCGGTGTCGATGAGGGTGATGCGGTGGGGGTGCTCGTTCTGGGCGGAGCGGATGAGGCCCCACAGGGGTGCGGTGGTGAGGTCGGTGATGTCCTCGTTGTCGGTGGTGGCCACCGCGTGCTGGGTGACGATCACCAGGCGCGTGCTGTTGAGCAGTTCGTCCGTGAGGAAGCCCTGCACCAGCGCCAACGTGACGACGAGCAGCTCCCCTACCTCGGCGGCTCCATGGGGAAACAGGACCGGAAGGACCAGGTCGGGGACTGGCGCTCCGGCGGCGATTCCGTCGTGCAGAGCCGCCAGATCCGCGTACGACTGCGTGGGCAGACCGACGGCCCCCAGCCCTGCCGCGAGCGGCGAGTCCGTGCTGCCGAGGATTCCCCACGGGCCGGCCGGGGCGGGCACATCGGTCGGCACCGGTACGGGCGTCCAGTCGAGCCGGTAGAGGGAGTCGGGCTGCTTGATGAGAGCGGAGGCCAGCTGGTCCGGCGTCACCGGGCGCATCGCCAACGATTCGGCGGTTGCCACGAGCGCGCCCGTGGGATCGGCGATGACGACCGACAGGGTGTCCTGCGCCGACCAGGTCAGCTTGACGCGCAGCCGCGTCGCACCTGCGGCGTACAGGGTGATCCCGCTCCAGGAGAACGGCACCCTGATCTGGTCGACCTCCTCGCCGGTGTCGGGCAGGCGCTTCGTACCGAGGGCAGCGGGTTGGATGGCCGAGTCCAGCAGCCCGGGGTGGATGCCGTACGCGCCTGCGTCGGCGCCGTCCGGCAGCGTCACGTCCGCGTACGTGGTGTCACCGTCGCGCCACGCCGCGCGGACTCCGAGGAACAGCGGGCCGTAGCCGAAACCGGCCCCCGACATGCGCCGATAGAAGTCGTCCACGTCGACCGGAATCGCTCCGGTCGGCGGCCAGGCCGTGAGGTCGGGCTGCAGCGCAAGGGCGGCAGTCGCCAGGAAGCCGGTCGCGTGACGTGTCCACTCGTCGCCCTCGCCCGCTTCCTCCGGACGCGAATGGACGGTGAAGGGCCGACGGCCGGAGTCGTCCGCCGCACCGACCAACAGACGCAGGTGCAGTGCGCCCTGCTCCGGAACGGCCAGGAAGACGTGATGCGTCAGTTCGTCGACCTGGTTGCAGCCCAACTGGGCGGCGACATGGAGCAGCAGATCGACGAAGGCGACACTCGGCAGGATCAGCGTCCCGTGCACGGCGTGCTCGATCGCCCAGGAGGGCTCGTCGACCGAGATACGGCCGGTGAACAGGTGCCCGTTGCCTTCGGGGAGTTCGATGGTGGCGGTGAGGATGGGGTGGTGGTTGGGGGTGATGCCGGCGGTCGTGATGTCGCCGGTGGTGGGGGTGGGGTGGAGCCAGTAGCTCTGGTGCTGGAAGGGGTAGGTGGGCAGGTCGGTGTGGGTGGGGTGGTGGCCCAGGAGGGTAGGCCAGTTGATGTTGGTGCCGGTGGTGTGGAGGGTGGTGAGTGCGGTGGTGAGGGTGTGGGTTTCGGGGGTGGTGGGGTGGAGGGTGGGGATGGTGGTGGTGTCGGGGTGGGTGGTGCGGGTGAGGGTGGTGAGGGT
>NZ_JBEXJT010000104.1:0-1643 GCF_040609255.1 Kitasatospora sp. NPDC004723
ATGGTCACCTGGGCGCCGAGTGCGGTGAGTTCGTTGGTGAGTTCGGTGGCGCCGGGGGCTTGGGGGCCGCGGCGGCTGGTGAGGAGGAGGTGGTGGGCGCCGTGTTGGGTGACGAGGTGGCGGGCGAGGAGGGTGCCGAGGGCGCCGGTGCCGCCGGTGATGAGGATGGTGCCGTGGGGGTCCAGGGCGGGTGTGGCGGTGTCGTGGGGGAGGGTGGCGCGGGTGAGGCGGGGGGCGTGGGCTCGGCCTTCGCGGAGGGCGAGTTGGGGTTCTTCGGTGGTGAGGGCGGCGGGGAGGGCGCGGTGCGAGGCATCGTGGCCGTCGGTGTCGATGAGGGTGATGCGGTGGGGGTGCTCGTTCTGGGCGGAGCGGATGAGGCCCCATAGGGGTGCGGTGGTGAGGTCGGTGATGTCCTCGTTGTCGGTGGTGGCCACCGCGTGCTGGGTGACGATCACCAGGCGCGTGCTGTTCAGCAGTTCGTCCGCGAGGAAGCCCTGTACCAGCGCCAGCGTGCCGACGAGCACCTCCCCGACCGGCTCGGTGGAGCCGTACGCCGTGGCCGGAGCCACCACCACGACATCCGGTGCCGGGGTGTCCGCGTCGACCGAGTCGACCAGCGCGGTGAGGTCCCGGTGGACTCTCACCTCGATCCCCGTCGCGCCCAACGCCGCTTCCAGCGCGTCGTCCCCACCGAGTACGGCCCAACTGCCCTTTGCCGCACCGACCGGAGCCGGGGCCGGGAGAGCCGGCCAGGTGAGCTGGTGGAGCGCGTTGTGCTCGGAACTGGTGCGCGCGGCGGCCGCGATCTGCTCGGCGCTGACGGGCCGAGCCGTGAGGCCGTCCACGGTCGCGACCAGGGCGCCCGAGGCGTCGGCGAGCACCAGCGACACAGTGTCGTCGCTCACCGGCGTGATGGACACGCGGAGGGCGGTGGGCGTGCCGGCGGTGTGGAGGGTGACGCCGTGCCAGGCGAAGGGGAGGGGGATGTGGTCGGTGGCGTCGGTGAGGTTGGTGAGCTGGGGGTGGAGGGCGGCGTCGAGGAGCGCCGGGTGGATGCCGTATGCGGCCGCGTCGGAGTGGGCTTCCTCGGGAAGCGCGATCTCGGCGTAGGTGGTGGTGCCCTGCTGCCAGGCGGCCTGGAGGCCCTGGAAGAGCGGGCCGTAGTGGTAGCCGAGGTCGTGGATGCGGGGGTAGAGGTCGTGGAGGTCCACAGGGGTGGCCGCGGTGGGCGGCCAGGTGGTGAGGTCACGGTCCGTCGCGGCGGCGGCGTCGGTGGTGGTGAGGTGCCCGGTGGCGTGCAGTGTCCAGTCGGGGTTGTCGGCGTCGTCGGTGGCGACCGGACGCGAGTGGACGGTCACCGCGCGGCTGCCCGTGTTGCCGGGCGGGGCGAGGTTCACCTGGAGTTGCACGGTGCTTTCGGCGGTGAGCGCCAGGGGTGCGTGGAGGGTGAGCTCGTCGATCGTGGTGGTGTCGGTGTGCTGGGCGGCGTGCAGCAGTAGGTCGATGAAGGCGGTGCCGGGGAGGAGGACTGTGTCGTGCACGGTGTGGTCCGCCAGCCATGAGGGCGAGTTCTGCGTCAGGCGGCCGGTGAAGAGTTGTGTGCCTTCGGGGAGTTCGATGGTGGCGGTGAGGATGGGGTGGTG
>NZ_JBEXJT010000105.1:0-1437 GCF_040609255.1 Kitasatospora sp. NPDC004723
CAATGCCGGTGACTTAAGTTGTGTCTCGCTGGGTGATCGTGACTGTTGCCGGTTGTGGTGGTGGCCAGTTGTGGTGTTGGGCGCGTTTGAGGGGCCAGTTGGACATCTTGCGTTTGATGACGCGGGGGCAGGTCCGTTGACGGCGTGGGGGCAGTAGGCGTTCGGTGATCTCAGCCAGGGTGCGGGTCAGCGCCCTGGCGAGTCTGCCGGGGGGAAAGCGCCGCCTGGGCGGGGACCTGGCGGCGTACGACCCGCAGGCTGCGGGTGAAGGACAGCCTGTCGACGTCCACACCCTCGTGCAGGGCGGCCTGGTGCATCAACTGCCGAATCGCGTGGTGGACGAGCAGGAGGCCGTAGACCTCCTGCTCGACGCCCCACGGGTACTTCGAGCGCAGGACGAGTTTGGGGCCGCGCTGGTGGGTCTTGATCTCGTCCAGGGTGGTCTCGATCTCCCAGCGCTGGGCGTAGAGCGCGGCCAGCTCGGCGGCCGGTGCCTCCTTCGGGTCGAGGACGGTGGTGACCAGCCGGTAGACGACGGCGTCGCCGGTGCGGGCCAGGGTGTATTCCACGACCCGCACGGTCACCGGGTTGCGGCGGCTTTTTCGGTCCGGGTCGGCGTGGACGGTGCTGAGGTAGGAGCCGTCGCTCAGCGCCCGCACCACCGGCAGGGCGGCGTTGGCGCGGACCCGCCACAGCAGGTCCGCGCCCGTCGCCCGGGCGGCCTGCCACAGCTCGAACCCGTAGAAGCCGCGGTCGGCCAGCAGCAGCATGCCCGCCCGCAGGTGGGCGAACAGCCGCCGGGAGAGCGTCTGCTCGCCGGTCGACAGCGGACCGACCTCGGCGCCGAACACGGTGTGGGTGCCGCACTCGGCCAGGGCGACCACTCTGGCCTGTGGGAACGCGCCGATACCGCGTCCCGTGCCCGGCCGGCCGAAGTGCGCGTCGTTGGCCTCGGTGTCCGCCAGGTCCAGCGTGGTGCCGTCCACCGCGACCAGGTGCCAGCGCCGGTACCAGGCGCCAGCTGTCTCGGGCACGGCCAGCGGGCGGCACACCCGCGCGAACAGCAGCCGCAGCGGTTCGGGGCCCAGCCTGCGGCGGGCCCGGCCGATCGCGGCGGTCGTGGGCACCCGCCACGACCGCCGCGCGTCCCCGAGTCCCTCGCCCAGCAGCCGGGCGACCTCCTCGTAGCCCTGCCCGAAGAACAGGCACATCGCCAGCACGAAGTACACGACCACCCGCGCCGGCAGCAGCCGGCTCCGTTTCTCGGCCCGCCCGGTCTCGGCGATCACCTCATCGACCAGACCCGGCGGGAACGCCTGCGTCAGCACCCCGATCGCGATCCGGTCCGACAACCGCTCACCCGCAGGCGACTTGACCTGCCCCACCCTCGCCACACCACAACCAACGAGGATCGAAGGACAAAGTCACTGGCATTGG
>NZ_JBEXJT010000106.1:0-1167 GCF_040609255.1 Kitasatospora sp. NPDC004723
GTGATCGGGACGTCGGCGGTGCTGGCGAAGGCGCTGGAGAGGACCGGGTTCGACCTGGTGATCGGCGGTATGGCGTCGACGGACGGTTCGATGGGTGTGCTGCCGGCGCTGCTGGCGGAGCGGCTGGGGGTGCCGCAGGTGACGCTGCTGTCGGAGGTGTCGGTCGAGGGCGGTGTGGTGAAGGGCCGTCGGGACGGTGACGCGGCGACGGAGCTGGTGGAGGCGGCGCTGCCGGCGGTGGTGTCGGTGACGGACCAGTCGGGTGAGGCCCGGTACCCGTCGTTCAAGGGGATCATGGCGGCGAAGAAGAAGCCGGTGCAGTCCCTGGACCTGGACGACCTGGGCGTCGAGGCGGACGAGGTCGGTCTGGCGGGTGCGTGGACGGCGGTGGAGTCGGTGGCGGCGCGTCCGGCGCGTTCCGCGGGCACGGTCGTCAAGGACGAGGGCGAGGGCGGCAAGGCGCTCGCCGGCTTCCTCGCCGACCAGAAGTTCATCTAGTCACCCCGCTGGTCACCCCGGGCCACCCGCGCCCATCCCTGCTGCCCCACCGAATCACGGAGACATCGAGCAATGGCTGAGATCCTCGTCCTGGTCGACCACGCCGACGGCGCGGTCCGCAAGCCGGCCCTGGAGCTGCTGACCCTGGCCCGCCGCATCGGCGAGCCCTCCGCCGTCGTCCTCGGCGCCGGCGACAAGGCCGCCGAGCTGGCCGCCAAGGCCGCCGAGTACGGCGCCGCCAAGGTGTACGTCGCCGACGGCGCCGAGTTCACCGACCAGCTGGTCGTCCCCAAGGTGGACGCCCTGGCCCAGATCGCCAAGGCGGTCGAGCCGGCCGCGGTGCTGGTCACCTCTTCCGGCGAGGGCAAGGAGGTCGCCGCCCGCGTCGCCCTGCGGATCGGCTCCGGCATCATCACCGACGCCGTCGACCTGCGCGCCGGCGACCAGGGCCCGGTGGCCACCCAGTCCGTCTTCGCGGCCTCCTACACCGTCGACTCCCGGGTCAGCAACGGTGTGCCGGTCATCGCGGTCAAGCCGAACGCCGTCGCCCCGGAGGCCGCCCCGGCCGCCGGTACGGTGGAGAACGTCACCGTCGCCTTCACCGGCAACGCCGCCAAGGTCGTCTCGCGCACCCCGCGCGTGTCCACCGGCCGCCCCGAGCTGACCGAG
>NZ_JBEXJT010000107.1:0-1064 GCF_040609255.1 Kitasatospora sp. NPDC004723
TGTACTGACCACGGAGGTTGGTGACAGGGCTCACGGCCGGGTGATCTTGAAATGAGTGAGGGCCTTCTGGCTCGGTGTGGATTGCGACATCTGCACCTCAGCCAGAAAGGCCCTCATGCCACACCGTAACGCACCGCTGACCGAGACCGGACGCCTGCGCCTGGCCCGCTGCGTGGTCGAGGACGGCTGGCCACTGCGCAGGGCCGCTGAGCGGTTCCAGGTCTCGCCCACCACGGCCAAGCGCTGGGCCGACCGCTACCGAACACTCGGCGAGGCCGGCATGAGCGACCTCTCCAGCCGACCGCACCACAGCCCGCGCCGGACCCCGACCCGCACCGAGCGGCGGATCATCAAGGTCCGCCTCCTGCGCCGCTGGGGACCGGCCCGCATCGCCTACCTGCTCGGGCTCAACCCGGCCACCGTGCACCGCGTCCTGGTCCGCTACAAGCTCGCCCGCCTCGCGCACCTCGACCGCGCCACCGGCCGCGTGATCCGACGCTACGAGCACTGCGCGCCAGGCGAGTTGGTCCACGTCGACATCAAGAAGCTCGGCAACATCCCCGACGGCGGCGGCCACCAGGCGCTGGGCCGCCAGGCCGGCCGCAAGAACCGTGCCAAGGTCGGCTACAGCTACCTGCACAACGCCGTGGACGACCACTCCCGCCTGGCCTACAGCGAGATCCTCCCCGACGAGCGCAAGGAGACCGCCACCGCGTTCTGGGCCCGGGCGAGCGCGTTCTTCGCCCGGGCCGGGATCACCGTCCAGCGCGTGCTGACCGACAACGGCTCCTGCTATCGCTCACGGGTCTGGCGCGATGCCCTCGCAACCGAGGGCATCGCGCACAAGCGAACCCGGCCCTACCGGCCGCAGACCAATGGCAAGGTCGAACGCTTCAACCGCACCCTGCTCGACGAGTGGGCCTACGCCCGGCCCTACCGCACCGAACAGGAACGACGCGACGCCTACCCCGCATGGCTCCACACCTACAATCACCACCGCGGACACACCGCACTCGCAGGCAAGCCACCCGCCAGCCGCGTCCCCAACCTCACGGGGCAGAACA
>NZ_JBEXJT010000108.1:0-1047 GCF_040609255.1 Kitasatospora sp. NPDC004723
GGCCGTGTTCGTGACCAGGTTCGGAGTGTCGGGCTCGCAGGTCTCGGTCACGTGGACCTTGTAGCCGTCCCAGAGGATGTCGCGCTTCACGCTGCCGCGCGCCTCGACGTCATAGGGAGTGACCATGCGTTTCGCGCCCGGCGGCCGGTCTTTTGGGTCCCGGCGCCTCACCTCGTCCCCGACCGGGTGGAAGTGCTGGACCCAGATCCGCCGCAGCACCTGGACCTGCGGCAGCTCCCGCAACGTGCGCGGCGCGTCGGGGGAGGTCACGGCCTCGAAGAGCCGCGTTCCGTCCGTGCCGATCCGCCGCCCCACCTCCTCCCGCCCAGTGCGGGACTTCGGGAAACGGGATTCCTCGGCCCGGGTCGCGTAGTGCCGGAACCAGTGCGGGTCGGCGATCTCCACCAGCCATTCGGGCGCGGCCTCGGCGAGCGTGTTCAACGCGCTCCGCAGGGTCTCGGCCACCATCTCCAGCCAGCCGAGCTCACGGGCCGCGGACAGCACGTGGGTGGAGTCGGTCCGGGCCCGGCCCCCGGTCTTCAACAGCCCCTTGGCCCGGGCCGCTTCCAGGATGCCGTCCAGCACCCGCCGCCCGGCGTCCGCCTCGACCAGCCGGTCCCGGAACTCCGACAGCACCGAGAAGTCGAAGCCCGGATCCCCGAGCTCCAACCCGAGCGCGTACTTGAAGTCGATCCTCGCCCGCACCGCCTCCGCCGCCTGCCGGTCGGTCAGCCCCTCGACGAACTGCAGCACCAGGACCAGCGCCAACCGGCCCGGCGACCACGCCGGCCTGCCCCGTACCGGGAACAGGTCGGCGAAACGCTCATCCGTGAACAGCACTCCCAACTCGTCCCGGATCCGGATCGCCAGACTGCCCTTCGGGAACGCCGCCCGCGCCACCCGCACCGTCTCCACCGGAACCTCACCCGGCCCGGCCACACGCATCGACACCACACACCCCCACAACGACGAAACGCCGGTCTCCGAGACAAGTCTCGGAGACCGGCATCACTCACCGCAGGCGATCAATCACAATTCACCAACAGC
>NZ_JBEXJT010000109.1:0-1025 GCF_040609255.1 Kitasatospora sp. NPDC004723
GACGATCTTCGCGGAGGTGGTGGCGCGGGTGGGGGCGGCCGCGTTAGAGCTTGCGAAGTCCACTGAGGACCCTTTCGAGCAGCGTGACGTCGGGCTGGGTTCCGGATTCGCCGCCGGAAGCGGGCTGGTGGATGGCGACCAGGCCGGCCTCGGCCAGGTCGGCCACGAGGATGCGGGCCACTCCCAGGGGAAGGGAGAGCAGCGCCGAGACCTCGGCCACGGACTTGACCTCGGTGCACAGGGTGCAGATCCGCTGGTGCTCCGGGAGCAGGGTGGCCAGGCGTTGCGGATCCACGTTGGCGGAGACGAGCGCCTCCAGGGCGAGCTCGTACCGGGGCCGGGTGCGTCCTCCGGTCATCGCGAACGGGCGGATCAGCGGGCCGGAGTCCACCTCGTCCTCGTAGTCGTCGCCCGCCCCGAAGTCCTGGACCGGCCCGTGGTGGCCGGGAACGTGGGCGGGCTGTCCGGCCGACTGCCCGACGGCCGGGCCGCGGCCGGGGAGGTGGCCGGGGTGCTGCCCGACCGTCCCGTCCGGGTAGCCGGGCGGGGGAGCGTCGTACGAGGGCCGGGGCTGGGCGTACTGGTCGTACTGTCCCGGCGGGTACGGCCGGCCGTACGACGGCTGGCCGTAGTGCTGGCCGTGCTGGCCGTGGAGCGGCTGGCCGTACTGCTGACCGTGGCCGACGACGCCGGGTGCTCCGAAGGCGTCATGGCCTGTGCCAGGGTACGGAACGCCGTACTGGCCGCTGCGGTCGTCGGGCGGTGTCACGGTTCCTCTCCTCACAGGGTGCGGCGGTGCGGTGCGAGCTCGGGCACTGGTCCTGAGCCGATGGTGCGAAGGCCGTACAACGTCCGAACCCGAGCCCGCCGAAGCGGGCCCGGGACGGACGTGGAGGTGCTTCGAATACCTGGACGGTATCCGACGGACCGTCAGTGCAGGAGACTGCCCTGGAGTTCTGCGCGGAGTGCGGGGGTGAGGACGGCGCCGGCGCGGTCGACGAGCAGCGCCATCTCGTAGCCGACGA